>JAFZWI010000149.1 GCA_017617355.1 Salinivirgaceae bacterium
ACATATAAGCTATGTGAGCTGCGGCTTGGTTTCCATCACAGGTGATGAATTTTTTCTCTTTTGCCATCTTTTTTGTTATTAAAAATTATACGTATAAGTTCTATATATCAAGTTTTTACAAACTCAGAACACCGCCGTTACAGTTCACAGCGGCACAATGCGCAAAGCTAATAATTGCAAAATTGGGAATGAAAAGAATTGAGCATTTTTTTTGATGATTTTGGCGAGGCGGCAAGAGAAATTATCCCACGCTGAAAATCGCAATACATTTATATTTTTGCGAGCATTAAAGGACTGAGTAATGAAGAAAACGTTTTCCGCCTATTGTGGAGTTTTTTTAGTTGTGACAATCGCCCTGGCAATCGCCTTGGCAGTATATCCGAAAGCTGAGTTGCATTTAGCGGCAAACTCTTTTCACACTCCCTTTTTGGATTGGCTATTCCGCCATTACACGTTGTTTGCCGAGTTTCCGGTATATGTTGTCGCAATACTTCCTCTGCTTTTCTTCAGAGCTGGTTGGACTTATATGTACGCCATTGCAGAGCTTTTGAACGGCTTTGCAACACTTGCTTTGAAACACATTTTTTCCGCCCCGCGCCCGTCAGCCTTCTTTGCCAATTTGGGCATTGAACTTCCTACTGTTGAAGGTGTGGTTTTACGCCATAGCAACTCATTTCCTTCAGGACACACAGCCACTTTTTTCGTATTTTTCACAATGTGCGCTTTGCTGTTATGCTATTACAAGAAGGATGATGCAAAGCGATTCTGGCTATTTTCTTGTATGATAATGCTGATAATTCTAGCCTATATGGGCGGGTTCTCTCGCATCTATCTTTCGCAACATTTCCTGTCAGATGTGTTTACCGGCAGCATCATCGGTTTCATTATGCCATGCATAGTATTCGAGTTGTTCTATCGGAAACAATGGTTGGACGAAGATTGGTTCAACCGCTCGCTATTTGGATATAACGCCTATTTCAAACGCAAATAGGCAAGCCGACGACACAAATCATTCAAACAAATTGTGCACCTCGTCGTAGACTGGACTATCAACCGACAGCAGATTGAGTACCGAATGGAAGACGTAATGCTGGTCGATGACTCCGTTTTGCGGCTTGACACTCCGGAAACCGGGTGTTGTCCAAATCAGGAAGGGAATCTCATACTGCTCTTTTGGCGCTATCTTTTTAGGCACACCATGCATAAACAGTTTGTTCTCGCCCAACGACTCGCCATGGTCCGACACATAAATGACAGCGCAATTACGGTCGGTTATTGTACTTAGCGTATCGATAAGATTGTTTAATAGATAATCGGTATAGATAATTGTGTTGTCATAGGCATTGATAAGCTCGGGCAGAGAGTCTTTGGCATTTTCGACATTCGAACATACCGGCTTAAATATCTCAAAATCTTTAGGATAGTGCGAGCTGTACTCCGGGCCGTGGCTGGTGCTTGTATGCAGAATAATCAGCACCTTGCTTTTATCGCTAGACTCAATGCGCTGACGGACATCTGTAAACAAAAGCTCATCGAACGACTTTGGAACATTAGGATACCTTTTTGCAAGGTCTTTATCTGTCAGATACTCATCGATATGCACCGGCGGCTCGCCCCAGTTCGATGTTCGCCACGAAACATCGACGCCCGCACGGAACAAATAGTTGGGAAGAATCTCATAAAGGGCTGATGTGGCCTTATACTCAAGTATGGCCTTCACACCCTGAGTAGTATAGGTATCATCAGAATTTGCCTGAAGTACAGTCAAATCGGACCGTTTCGAAAGCAACGGATTGGTTGGCCGATTGTAGCCGTAGAGCTGGTAGTTAGCCTTACGCGCCGATTCTCCAATTACAAGCACAACAGCAGCCTTTTCGTCATTGGTGATTGTGGCGTCGGGCAGCTTAATCTCCTCCTTGTTTTCAGCCTTTTTTATGTTGTAATGCCTGATTGTGTTCACCACATACGAATAAGGCATAACCAGACCTCCAAGCTCCGTGTCGTACTTTCCAATCCACAAAACCTGATTGAAATTGAGCAAAACCAACACCACCGCAGCCGCCAACGAGCCTCCTGAAATTATTCCAAGTCGTTTCCATGTGCCGTATTCGAACTTTTGAAGCAGGACATAGACGGCCGGCAAAACGCCAAAAATCAGAATATAGATGTAAAGCGACCATGTCATAAAGCCCGAAGCCTCGGAATAACGTGTATTAAAGACATTGCCAATCATCGGCTCGGTTATCATAGTGTGATACTTGAATACAAAAAAGACCGATGTCGCACTCAAAATATGGCAAAGGGCAATCAACACTCGACCGAAATATCTTAAGAGGAATATAAGTAGATAGCAAATCATGAAGTTGAGAACTAGCATCACAATAGCTATGCTGCTTATAAACAACACCTTAATCCAAGCCGACATATTATAGTTGGCGGAAATGAACGAAAAGAACGGAATGTTGTATAAAACAAGGTTGACAAGACTCATAACCGCCGAAAAGAGAGTCAGACTCATCGGCTGCCGAATCTTTTGAAAGATACTTTTCAGATTAACCATACTGGACATCATTTAACACTGCAAATGTAAGCCTCAAACCGCCCAAGTTGATGCAGTTTCCGCACACACCATGCTTTGCTTCTACTTTATCGTGCCATACAGCTCGTCGCCTGAGAACGAGAACTGCATATAGGCTGACTGAGTGTTTGGCGTTGCCGATTTCGGTTCATTGCCAATCAGCATAACTGCCTCAGTCTTAGTGTTATCAATCTTCGACACCCACAACGGATATACCGACGATTTGAACTCATAATGCTCACCGTCGAGCCAATTGCCATTGGCGTCAAACGAATATTGGAACATTCCAAACGAGCCGTTCAGGTTAACATCCTCGTTGTCAAGGCTTTTGATTTTACTGAATGCGCCAAACACATAGTATATGTCGTTGTTTTTAAGAATATTGACAAAATATCCGTTGAAATTCAAACTCTTGTTCCAAAGAGTCTTGAACTTTGAATCGAGGCCGACAATGCGTAAGTCACCATTCTCAACGGCAAATGGCTGATTGCTTTTCCCGCAGAACGCCACTATGTAAGAATCGCTGATATCGTTGACTATAAGTTTCTTGGGCAATGCCGCCACGCGTACCTCAACGTTTTGTTTGACATTGCCCGAACCGTCGAACAGCACCATGAAATTGCGGATAGTTCCATTCTTGGCAGTTGCAGTTACCACAGCGGCAACCTCGCCGTTTATTGGCGATGCCAAAAGACAGGTTCTGTCACCATCACCATTCTTCAACACTTTGAGCCACTGTATATTATGAGCTGTATCGATGCTGGCCACAAACCCAAAACGCTCGCGCTTCTTAGTAACATACGTGCCCGACACTACCAGTTCCTTCTTTTCGGTAAACTCTTTATTATGAACAAAATATCCCGTTGTCCATATAGCATTTGGCGATACAAACTGGGCAAACAGCGTGTCACCATTATAGACAATGGAATTACGATTGGCGGTTTTGCGGCGGCCCATATTCAAGACTGTGGCGGAATAATCGGAAACCGTCTTCTCGAACAATCGGTCGTTTTGCTGACGCTGCTGTTTTACATAATCGCGCAGGCCATTCTCTCCATTATAATGTTTCTCAAAAACGCAGCTGTATTTTTTTATTCCCTCCGGATTGATGTTCTTTTCGAACACTTTCAACAACGAATCGGTATCATTACGTTTGGCGATAGCATTGTCGAAATAATCGTTAAGCGGATAATTGGCCCCCATCGACATAAAAGCAGTGTCGATTTTATAAGAGACAAGCTGCTGCGCGTAGTTTATCTGCGACTGCTGATAGGTCAGCAACTGATTGGCCATAGAGGTGTTATCGTACTTCTGAATCTTGTTAAGCAGATAGAGCGACACCTTATAATTCGCAGGCACACCGCTGTCAATCTTGTTTTCGAGCTGCTGCATATAAATCTTATGCTGATTATCCAGCTCTTCGACATTCTTATACAAGTAACCGACCTCGCTCTCGCGCACTTCGTTGAACGTTTTTATCCACGAAGCAAAATCCCACAGCTGTATCTCTTCAGCAAGGAAATTGGCTTGTGTAAGGCCATGCATACGATACACCACAATAGGGTTAAGCCGGTAATTGAACTTGTAGTTGAGCATCGGAAACTCAGTCAGCGACTTTTGCAGTTTTCCCAAATAGAACAACGTTGAGTCGAAATTGTGCTGCAGAGTTTCAAGTTGTTTCTCAAGCTTGTCATCAACCATAAAATAAAGGTCTTTGAGCTTACTGTTGCGTTGGCATATATCATTAAAGATGCTTATACACTCGTTATAATTGCCTACCGCTTTGTACAAATTCTGCTTATTGTTGTCAAAATAGTTTTTATAGATAGTCGCGTTCTTTAAATGAGTGTCAATATCTTCGCTTATCTCCAAAAAATCAGGTGTCTTGCCCTCTTTCGACTTATCAGTGTGTATCACATCATCAAAAAACTGTCCATCCTGACGAGCAACCTTCTCATTAAAGTTGAATTTTGCCATTCCAAAATATAATTCCATATCATAAACAGCACGTTCGACCGCAGACTCCTGCAAAAACGGATCGTAGCCAGCCACACGGCGCTCAAGGATGATGCCCAACTTATAAAGCGAAGCACAATGTGAGTTATTCTTCAAACGCGAAAACTCCTGAAGCGTCTGATAAGCCTCATTATCAGACTGATGTCTAATACTTTCGTACACATCTTTATACTTGCCTTGCGACAATGCCGACAAAGCAAAGAACAAACCGAAAGCCAAGAATATATATCGTTTCATCGCACTTACATTTTTCATTTTCTATCAATTATTTTCACCTCGATACGGCGGTTTTGTGCCCTGTTGGCATCTGAATTGTTTGGCACAATTGGATGCAATTCACCATAGCCTTTTGCCACAATAGCCGATTCCTTCACACCCTTTTCTTTCAGATACTTAACCGCCACTTGCGCCCTTTTTTGCGACAGAATCATATTATACCAGTCAGGGCCGACGTCGTCGGTATGAGCCGAAAGCTCAATACGCACATTATCGTTCAGTTTCATAAACTCAATCAAGCGATTAAGCTCCTTGAACGATTCGGCATTCAGCTCGGCCGAGTTGGTCTCAAACGTAATGTTATTGAAAGTCATCTTTGTGTTCTTTGTCAGCAAATCGAGCTTAATGTTAAGTTTCTGCGTCTTGTTCGTTTTTCCGACATCGACTTTAGTGCTGCTGAAAGTGTAACCCTTTTTAGCGACATCTATTTCATAGCTGTCGCCTTCGCGCAACTCAACTATCAAGTTGCCGTCCTTGTCACGACGGGCCATAACTGTACGCGACTCGTTGCGACTGAGGTTTTTTACATTAACCAGCACAGAATCACCCTCTGCTCCCGCATCAATATCCAATATCATGACTTTTTTGGCTGGCGATAACTCAATATCCTCCTCAAACTCGTTGTAAAATACATCTGCAACGGCATCGAAATATATATCGCGAGGCTCAAAATGCTCACATTCAATATGAATCTTATAAATCTGGCCAATTTTTATCTGGCCTTTGTACCTGCCAGAGCCAACAGCCGACAAACTGTCTATAAGCAAATTGTTGGTTATTGAATCATAAACCGAGATTTTAGGCGACAACGGGCTGTATATCTCCTTGTCATAAACATTCAAATAATAATTGATTGACGAAAAAATAGTCGTATCAAACTGTTTAACAACATCTTTTTCATAATACCCTGTTGTCACGTAATAATTAGAATGTGAATATCCTGACTTTCCGTAGTCAATCTTATAGTTGCCGTTCTCGTTCAAATAAATCGAATACATCCCTTTAGCATTGGTTGTGTATTCGCCCAAAACAGCCGATGTAATAGCATCGGTCACAACAATTTGCGCATCAACAGGCTGTTTTGTATCCAAATCGGTTATCTGACCCTTGAGCTGCATTTTGGCTTTCGGCTTATACCCAGCCGGAGCTGCAATCTGATATGTCTTGTCCGGTTGTTTTTTGGTTACTTTTCGCGGACTAGTGTTTTTTATAAATACCGACGCGTCGTTGTTCATTTTGGGCGACAAGTCGTTAAATTCGGTACTAAACTCATCAACATACTTCGGCATCTTCCAAACATTCTCGTAGATGTTCTCTGACAATACGCTCGTATAATAGATATTGAAGACATCGTCTGGCACTTTTTTACCCTCGCTTGTTGTATCGGGTCGCATTGATGAGAAGAAAAGGGTTTTCCCATCGGCGCAGATGAAGGGCGTTTCCTGGCAACCTTCGTTAAAAGTCTGTGGAATAAACTGTGGACCAGTCCATACACCGTCTTTGTTTCTTCTATACATCACTATCTCCTTGCAGACAATGTCCTGTTTTTTTTGACTGGCTGCATCACGCTTCGGTCTAAGTAAGAAAATATAATTGTTGTCGGCAGATATTGACGGTGAAAATTCATCGTCGACCGAATTGACCGGTGCGGGAAATTTATCAAGACTTCCCCACTCGCCGTTTTCATATTTCAAGCTCATTATGTCGAACGACACACCAAAGTTTATATGAAACAGAAGCTGCGTGCCATCGTAGTTGAACGAAAAACCGCCTATTCCTTTTGGCGACTGCGGAATCAAATTGTCAAAGGCAGGTATGACCTGCGGATTGCTCCATTTTCCATTTTCAAATACCGATTCATACACGTTCTTTGTCTCGTTCTGCTCTCCAAGAAAAACGATTTTCTTTCCGTCATGAGTTATCGCCGCGTTTGTTACCGAACCCGCAAATTCGGGAAACAAATCAGTCTGCGGGAAAACGGCTAATGGCAAGACTGCCAATGCCAACAAGTATATAATGTGCTTTCTAAACTTCATACTTTATTTATTAATCACCTATCACAATGAATGGAGCCCAATAATACGGCCTCGCATAGTTTTTCTCTGAAATTAACAACAATTTGGCTTTCTGCAGCAGCTCTGCATAGTTCAAATTGGCATTATCTTTGTCAAGCATCAGTTTGTAGAAAGCCACCATCATTTGCGAAGTTGAATTATCGGCGACCTTCCACAACGAGACTAGCAGATTCTTGCTGCCCGCATATATGAAAGCCCTTGACAATCCGACTATTCCCTCTCCTTTCATTATTTTACCCAAACCTGTTTCACAAGCTGACAAAATAAGTAAATCGCACTTGAGTTTCAAACCATAAACATCTCCAGAATAAAGGATTCCTCCCTGACTGTCGTTCTTCAAACTGCTCAACTGCACACCCGAAAGCTCTGGCTTTTCGGAATTGACAAAGCCGTGTGTTGCCAAATGAATGTAGCGATAACGCGACACTGAATCGGCATTGAAATTCTGACGGCTGGCACATCCCCACAAGCAAGCTTTGGCTGGCTGCCCCGATTTCTGAAACATTGTGAATATGCTGCGCACCTCAGTTTCAGACGATGCTAAAGGTTCTAGTTTCCCATTGTTATTCACTTCAATATCAGTATAGTTGCGCTCATTTTTCTTGATTCGGCTATCGAGCAGAACACCTGAATACTTGCCAGTAGTGAATACAGGAGCCATGCCCAGCCATCCTTCAGTTCCATTATTTTTTTCACGGGTAATATCGCGATAATAAAGCGTGGCAGAGTAGGCGTAACTTACGGCATATTTTTTAATCAAGAAATCGTATGATGAATAATCGTATATGGAACCAGACACCGTGCTTAACAAGAGACTTTCATAAGGAATTTGATTCAATGCGCCATCAGGAATAATCACTAAATTCCGGATTCCTTCGCTTATGCTTTGGGGAAGCAACATGGTACATAACCGACGTGATATGTTACAATATTCCATCATCGCCTTTTGCGAAGTCTGAAGCATCGTATTTCTATATAGCTTGATTGAATCGGCAAGGTTGTTATTAGTGTTATTGGCATCAATATTAAAACTGTTGTTAGTTATGCTCATAACATAAACACGCTCATCGCCAAGCACATACATCAACATCATCACATCTTGTTTCATTTTTTTCTGCAACTCGCCAAGTCCGATAGTATTATCAGCATATTTAAGTTGGTGGTATTCCGGGAAATCCTTTTCAAGCTGCTTAACAAAATCTTCATGCTTTTTATTGGCGGCAAGAAGACTGTCTCGCACCTGCGCTGAATTTTTCGGCTTTTCGGCAAGCATCTGCTCGAAATAGAGCACGTCCGCCGACAATCGGTTTTCCTTCTGCTGCAAATCGTATGGTATATTTGCCAATTGCATTGCATCCTGCCCTACCATCGACTCAAGCAATGAGTTTGCCTTTCCTTTTTCAGCAAACAGGAAGGACTGCTCTTGATAGTAACGTTTTTTAGCCGCAGACAAATCTTTGTATAACAACTGCATACAAACTTCCATTGCACCCTCGTAGCATTTCGACGCTATCTTACCAAGCTCAAGTTTGTCATTTTTAGTAAGAGCCGAGTGCCGCATCACGGCAACTATGTTGTCGCAAAGCTGGTAATGATTGAATGCGTATGTCAAATCTGCAATATTTGCCGACTGAGTATACTTTATAGTATAAGCCGAAGCCCTCAACAACAACGAGTTGACAAAAACGCTCTGGTCGTAATAGCCGGCTGCCTCAGGCAACGAGTCTTTCTTCGAATTGAAACGGTCGTGGTTCGACTCAATTGCCAAACTATAGTTGAGAATAGCTTCATCGTATTTCCCCTGCTTCAGGTCGATATTGCCTATATTATTGTATATCAACGCCAAATATGGATGTTTGTCACCAAAAACGTTTTTATATAAATCGATCGAGCGATAATAGTAGAATTGAGCCGAATCGAGCTGGTTTGTCTGCAAGTAGGCCGTTGCAATGTTGTTGTTGGTATTGCCCACAAGCACCGGACTAACTGACTTGATGCCACCATAAATGTTGCTGGCTTTCAGATAACTGCCAATGGCCTCGTGTGTCTTCCCAGTCTTAAGGTAAACGTTACCAAGGTTGTTATATGCCTCCGCCACCTCAAGCGACTTTTCGCCATCATACTTCCGGGTTATATCGAGCGACTTTTGGAAATAGAATTGCGCAGGCCGGTAATCCTCAAGATTCTGATAGACAGTGCCTACGTTGTTATATATAGGCGCAAGCTTGCGGTCGGCTGCACTGTTCTGCTCCGTTTTAATAGCCAAAGCCTTGTTGTAATATACAAGAGCCAGCTCATACTGTCCCAATCGGTTATAGAGATTTCCCTTGTTTATGTACACATCGCTTACAGCCTGCGACGACTCGCCGCTAACTTTAACCAATATATCCTCGGAGGTGTCGAAGCACTCAGCCGACTTGTTGAAGTTGCCCAAACGGTCGTAAATGGTTCCTAGATTGTTAAGCGTGTTGGCGTATTTGGCATTATCGGTTCCGTAGTTTTTTTGCTTGACATCAAGCGACTTGGTTGTATATGCCAAAGCCTTTTTATAATCACCAGTTGCCTTGCAGTACAAACCGTAATTGTTGTAAAAAACATCGAGTCGGCTTTCCGGGATATTTCCATTTTCTATTATCCTCAAACATTTCTCATAATTGGCGCCAGCATTGTCGTAATCGTGCAAGTTATACAAAGCGTTGGCATAATTGGCGTATAAATCAATCAGTTGCGGGTTTTGTTCACCCATAGCGGCCGACTTAACCGACAGGCTGTAGGCGTAAATATCAACCGCACGTTTGAAGTCCTCGGCCGCAATATAAGCCGATGCAATATTCTCCCGTGCAGACAAAGTTCTTACACTCGCGTCTCCAAACTGAGCTGACAATATATCGTACGCCGCCTGATAGCTGCGCGTTGCCGAATCGATTTTGTTGTTTTTAAAATACTCATTGCCCATCAGTTCATGAATATTGGCCTCTAACTCAGCGTCAATTTTCGAAACGGCTTTCATTGCGCGCCTGTACTCTGCCAATGCCTTGTCCGACTGATTTTTAGCTGAATTGATATTGCCCAAGCCGCATACCGCCTGCGCATATATTACCGGATACTTCTGATTATCGACACTGGAAATCACTTGATTATAAATGCGTTCAGCTTGTTCGAGATTATCATTTTCGTAAACTTTAGCCATCTCGATACGGGCCTGATTCTCCAATTCAGGATTTTTCGACTCCGCTTCAACCTCGTTCCATTTCTTCAGTGCATCCTGCTTATTGTCAGCACTTTCCAATCGTCCATAAGCTAAAAGGATATTATAATATGTGTCATTTTTATCTTTTTGATATTCAAGAGCTTTTGACAGAAACGCCTTTGCTTTGACTGTATTCTCATCGGCTTCGTATAGCAGTCCCAGATAAAAACACGAACCGACATAAATGTCGTTTTTCAAGCCTGCCACTTCACATAGGTTCTTTACCTCCTCAAAACTTGCCCTTGCCTCCTGGCGCGAACCTGCGCCATAGGATTTCTGTGCCTCTTTGAACTTCAGGTATGCCACTGACTCTAAGTTGCTTACATCGGCATAATTAGCAGCCTTCTTGTAGTAATAATCCGACGAATCGGCTTTACCAACAGCCTGATAAATATCGCCAAGTGCCGAATAGGCCTGATAATAATCATCGTCACCGGCAACCGACAGACGCTCTTTCATGCCTATCGACCGCAAATGGCACCGTAGGGCGACATCGTGCTGCATAAGCGTTGCATACGAATTGCCGAGATTGAACAGACATACGGCCAACGCCTCCGAGTCGGCATCCCCCATAATGCTGGCGGCTTTCTTGTAATAGTAAACCGAACGGTCGGGCTCATTGAGTCCGTAATGCAACTCACCCAAAGTATGGAAAATGAGCATGCTAACCTCGGATGTGGAGTCAACCAGACCACGCGTGTCTTGAATGCTCTTTTCAAGAATCTCCCTGCCTTTTGCCAGATTGCCGATATTGTAATAAGCCGCGCCCGCCTGATAAGCGGCAATAAGATAGTTGTCGTAGAGTTTGCAGCAACGGAAACCGTCAGCAGCCTTTTCGAACAACTTCGCGGCATCGGCATCTTCGCGCTCCTGCGCCTGTGTGAACAATCTTACCGCCTCGTTCTCATTACAGCCCTGCCCGAATGAAAAAAATCCGACAGAAACAAACAATAAAACCAGAAGAACCCTACTCATAGCTTATCCTAAAAAAAATGCCCGGCTGCAATCACAATCGGGCATTCCCATTATCAAAATAACACGTTATAATCTTAAAATATTTTTAATCCAAGCCTCGACAGCATCTTCGGTTGTCTTTCCATAAAACTCATTCACAAAAGAAGTTACTGCGGCCACTTTGTCTTCACGCGAGCCTTTTACATTATCGAACACCGCGCTTATTTCATCTTTGAACGAGATGTCGGCATAAACCGGAGTGAACTCGGTTTTGTTGCTCTCGCCAAACTCATCGTTGTAGGTAAGCGTAACTTTAGCCGGCTTGTCAAGAATCATGCAGTTAGGCAAAACCAGTTTTCCGTTCCTATACTCCATGCGCTCAGAATAATCTTTGCTGCCTGTATTGTAGCTGACAACAAAATAGCCGTCATCGTTAATGCGGAGTTTCTCATTGTCGATTTTGAGGCTGTCGTAACCCGAAACAAAAATATCGCCGAAGTAATACTCAATTATTTCTGACGGTTGGGCGGGCAAGGCGACCCTTACACTCATGCTGTTCGACATTGGGAGGAACTGCGGACCGGAATTATCGTTGCGGGCGCTCAACACCTTGCAACCTGTTTCTTTGTTGACAACAAAGGCACGCGAGTATGATGTCTTAAACTCGAAATTCTCGTTATCAAGAATGTTTTCGCCAACGGCAAGCAAGCCGCCGGTCTTGACACGCTGTATCTCACCCTGCACCTTCACCACTTTGTAGTTCTTCTGTGCGACAGATGCCAATGGAATCAACATCAATGAAACAACTATCGCCTTAATGCTTATTCCCGTGATTTTCATTTCAATAGTTTTTTGTTTTTAATTGGGCTAACCTTTCAAAGCACTTTGGTTTCCGCGCTTTGCGACGCAAAATGCGGAAACCAAGACTGCTGTTGAAGTTGATAGAAATTAGTAGTTCAGGTTCTCTTTAATCCAAGTGTCTACTGCGTCTTCAGTGGTCTTGCCATAGAAATCGTTGACAAACGATGATGATGCAGTAACCTTAGCATCGCGTTTGCCTTTGATTGTCGAGAATATCAACTTAATTTCATCTTTCAAAGCGTCGCCGGCATAAACCGGAGTGAATTCGGTTTTGTTGCTCTCGCCAAACTCATCGTTGTAGGTGAGTATCACTTTAGTCGGTTTGTCGTTAACCAGACTCTGAGGCAGAACAAGTTTTCCGTTTGCATACTCCATACGCTCCGATACTTTTTTGCCGTTAGCATTGTAGCTAATAACAAAGTAGCTGTCATCGCCAATAGCAAGTTTTTCACTGTCGATTTTCAGACTGTCGTGACCCGAAACAAAAATATCGCCGTAGTAATACTCAATAACTTCAGACGGCATTGTCGGAACCGACGCTCTGACACTCATGCTGTTTGATGTTGGAAGGAACTGCGGGCCGGAGTTGTCGTTGCGGGCGCTCAATACCACGCATCCGCTTTCCTTATTTACAACCACAGCACGCGAATAATCTGTTCTGAAAGCAAAGTTCTCGTTGCTTACCACATCTTCTCCTACTGAAAGAAGATTGCCTGTTTTCACTCTCTGTATTTCGCCCTGCACTTTAACCACTTTGTAGTTAATATTCTTCTGTGCGCTTGATGCTAATGGCAATAACATCAACGAAATAGCTGCCACCTTAATGCCTGTTACAATGTTTTTCATAATTAAGATGTTTTAGTTAATAATTTTAAAATATGACAAATGTAAGAATTATTTAAGTCGGTATGATAATGCGATAAGAAATAGACCATTTTTTTGACGAACAGAAAAACGTACTTCTTGTAAGGAACAAAAAAAAGCGGCCCGTAAGCCGCTTTTTTAATATAAACCTATGATTGATAATCAATCATCATTTGTAAATCCTGTGTAACGGTAACCTGAAACTCGATAGTTTTTAAACTGATAATACTCGGGTGTGTACACCACATTGCCAAGGGAATCTACTGTATAGTCGTCGTCAAACTCAACGTAAAATACAATTGAATCAGCCGGCATTCCGCTTGGAGTTGTTGCAGCACCTTTCAATATTTTACCATCCGTAATGGTTATATTACAAAAGTTTTCTATGTCATCCTCACCTTTTTTTACTCCAACTTCATAGTCAAGGCCCTGACACTTCACAAAATATCCTGCGGATATAGTATCGTCTGCGACTTCGTAATATTCAGCTAATAACTTATCCAAACTATCTTTCTTTATCAAGCCGTCATAGTACTGTTTAACACCGACTTGATAGCTTTGCCACATTTCCGCATCAAACTTTCCCGCATGAAAATAATAATTGTTGGTTGATGTTGATTCGGATGGATCATATGTGGTTGCGTATATATACTTTTCCACATCCGGCATTGAGAATGTTAATGACGACGTACTGCAATCAACTTTAGACTTAAAGGTCCAGAAGTTTTTCAAATCGTCAATAAACATAACGTCTTGATCATTATCAGACGTATTGTAAGTAAGAATCAGAAAATTATTGTAAAATTCAAAAAACTCCGCTCCTGTGTAAACAACATTGCCGTTTTCGTCAACTGCGTCAACATTAACATACCATTGACCTGACAATGACTCGGTAGCAGTGCTGCCTATTTCATTTTTCTCGCACGATGCGAACAGAAGCACCGCCACGAATAAATAAACTATCCTTTTCATAATTAATCAATTAATTACCTGATTCATTTTTTCCGGCTTCATAGCCATCCTCATATCCTTTTTTGTAGTCTTCGGATTTTTCTTCAACTTCACGGACTTGCTGCGCTACAACAGTCATTTGCACTACCTCCTCTGCATAACTAACAAAATAAGAAAGTGCACCTGTCTTTGCGTCATAATGTGCATTCTCCATATAATCAAGAGCATCGCCCCATGCCGGGACTGTACTTGTTAACAATATCAAATCTCCACTTGCATCCAAATAAACGATTCCTCCTGCTTTAAAATCATATTGACCGTCATTGGCGTCATTATAACCGCGAATTTGATCATACCATTTAGCTAACAAGTCGTTGCACCTATAGAACCCTGGCAGTATTTCAGTAAATTTTATACTTATCTTGCCATCAAAACCATAATTGAGGGCAGCCTCTGCAAATGTCCACCCCCTAGATTCGTACTTTGATTGTTCCATATCAATGGTATATTCACCTTCAAGCGATATTTCCAAATCGGGATTATACACATAAATAGTACGTTTAGTTATGTCCGTGACATCATCTGAATTAACATAACGATATACTATAGAGTAAATACCAGGGTTATCTGTGTCAACACTCTCCACAGGCTCTCCATCTATATCCAGTATTTGATACGCGATTTCACTTGTCACATCTTTTCCATTGCATATTGCAGAAAACGATGGAGCAAACTCATCACCTAACGAAACATAATCAGAATAAGCAAAATCATACTTAGGATAGTATGTAACGTTTGTCTTGTTTTCGGTTTCTTTTTCGCAACTCGACAGCGAAACTACCGATGCGGCAAGAGCTATCAACAATAAAAATCTATTTTTCATTTTCTTCAGTTTTTATTAAACCATTAACTGCTGCTTATTTACCCCAAAATACAGGTTCGGCATAACCTGGGAATTCAGGAGCGTTGCTATTACGAGCTGATGAACTCTCAGCGTATGGGAAACGTTCCAACACTTTGTTAGCTCCCAATTCTCCAAAATATTGTATCGGTGTGTACAAAGTACCTGGCTTATAAAGACCCGGACTATATACGTCGTTAACTACATTGTAAATATCCTCTCCCTTTACATCTCCAAAAGTTGGATAATCCAAACGACGAAGTTCGCACCATGCCTCATAATCGTTTGTTCCGGCAAGCGCAATCCATTTAGCAATACCAATTGATTTTTTGTAGTTATCCTTATCGTAAGGATTCTTGGCAATGTTGGCTTCAGCTCCGGCAACACCAAACTCATCGAACGATGCGGTAATTGCAGCTGCATAATGCTCAGCGGCTGCATCATGTGAGCCTTTCTTTGCATAATACTCGGCAAGGAAGAATTCAATCTCGGGCACTGTAATCAAATAAACCGGCATGTCGTACGATGCTTTCGGGCGACACCAATAACCTGTTTTGTAGATTTTTGTAGTTGCGAAATTAGTTCCTGAAACTCCACCAGTGAAATTGCCTGATTCATTTTTCTCACAGAAAGCCGCCAAACGCGGATCTGTGTAAGAATCAGTCTGCATTGTTCCTACTAGAGCAATATTAGCAATAACATTGATTTGTGTTGAACCCCATTTTGTTGAGAACTCCTCTGCATAATACGGGCTCATTTTTCCTGCCTCATCTGACCAACAACCTTTTAACGCTACATCATCTATTGGGAAATTGCCCTCAGCAACCAAAGCGTCGAGTTTCGACTGTACATCAACAACACCGCTCATACGCATAAGCATTTTCAGTTTCAATGCGTTAGCAAACTGAATCCAAGCAGAAGCGCGTTCGTCGGGGAACAAGAAATTAGTACAAACCAAATCGTTTTCAGAAACTTTGCTCAAAGCGTTATCGATTTCTGCCAAGACTCCTTCATAGATGGTTTTTCCATCATCATATTTCGGGGTTGGATTAGTTGCATCAAGAGCCTCGGTATAAGGCAGTTCACCATAGCAATCAACCATTGCTTGATAAGTGAAGGCACGAATTACGGTTGCAGCCAAATAAGTTCCCCAAGCCTCTTCCTCTTCAGCCTTGCTCATTATTGTTTTCAGATTATTAAGAACCTGCAAGTTAAGTTGTCTGTATGCCAAACTACTACTACGAGTTGCAGACATTGTAAATTTGGAATAATCCAAATAGTTGCTTGTGCCAAATGCCTGAGCGAAGTGCTGCGAATAATAACCACCTACAATACGAAGATAGTTTCCATAACTTGAAGCCAAGTTCATTTCCGTACCTGGGAAAATCAAGTCTGCAGTCAGATCCTTTTCGCTTGGCGCTGTTGGATCATAGTTTATATCAAGATAATCGTCGCAAGAGTTAAATACGAATCCCAATGCAACTGCTGATATTAATAAGTATTTCTTCATTTCAGTAATCTCCTATCCTTTAGAATTTAGCACTAAGGTTCAAACCAAAAATACGGCAAGCCGGGTTAGTGTACAATTCACCAAACTGTGTGGCCAAATCGCCAAAAGACTCCTGATCAACTGTTGTCGTTTCCGGATCAATGTAATGGTTTGATTTAGGTGTCCATGTAAATACATTGTTACAGAAGAGTGAAAATGTAACATCAGTAAGCTTTATTGGATCCACCCATGCTTGTGGCAGAGAATACGCCAAACTGATATTACGCAATTTAGCATATGAGCGGTCAATCAGATAGGCCTCGCCTCCATGTCCCCAGCCATAATCGTTGAAGTAACTTTGGAAACTACTGTTTGCCAAATACATGGGGACAGTATTTTCCGCATATACACCATCTTCAACTTCAACTACCGAATTAGGTATCACAAACGGATTGCGGCCGTTGTATGTTGTTTCTGTGTCATTTCCAGTAAACTGCATCAAGTTTTTAGTACGTGAGAACATATATCCTCCATAACGGATATCAAGCGCAGCGCTAAGTGTGATTCCGTAAGCGGTCAGTGATGTAGTTACACCTCCAGTCCATTTATTGTTAATTGATTTGCCGGTTGACTCCACCTTGCTTCCCAAAACGATATTGCCGTTCTCATCAACAATCGTCTTACCATCTTCTGTTTGTGTTGGCAGATAAGTGTAGAATGTACCGAGTTCAAGTCCCTTTTCAGCATACATATAAACAGCATCATTTCCTGCAGAGAAACGATAAATAGAAATGCGGCCATCCTCAAGACTCTCCGGCATTTCCAAAACTTTGTTCTTGTTCATTGCGAAATTGAAATCAACATCCCAACGCAATTTGTCATTTCGTACCGGAGTAGTGTTAATCAATAACTCAAATCCGCGGTTGCGCACTTTTCCGACATTTGTAACCTCTGCAGAATATCCACAAGCCGGGTCAACCGGAAGTTCGAATATCTGGTCATCAGTTGTACGGTTGTAGAACGAAGCGTCGACACCAAGACGGTTTTTAAAGAATTGCAGGTTCAAACCAAACTCAATCTCTTTTGTCATCTCAGGTTTCAATTTAGTGCTACCTGCAGTTGACGATGTAACAAAAGCATTTTTTCCGGCTATTGGGAAATCTGCGATTCTGCTTTCGTAGTAACCGTCAGCTGAAGCCTGCTCGTAACTAATATTGGTACGATATGGATCAGTGTCATTACCTGTTTTACCAAAAGCAAAACGAGCTTTACCGAACGAGAGCACATCGTTTTGTGGAAGCACTTTCGTGAAAATCCAACTCAAAGTGGCACCCGAATAGAAGTAACTATTGGCATCAATAGGCAAAGTTGACGACCAATCGTTACGAGCCGAGACCTCCAAATAAACCATATCACCCCATCCAAAAGTGACATCACCGAACAAACCAATTGCACGGCGTTTCTCTTGTCTCTCGTTCAAAAGGTTTTTGGTTGCTCCATTGCTCAACTGCCAGAAGCCAGTTGCAATGCCTAACTCGTCGGTACGACCTGTTGTGCGAGTGAAGTACCTCTCATTGACGTTTGTGCCTATGTTTAAATTAACATCGAATTTGTCATCAAGATACCTGTCGGCAAAATTCACAATAACATCATGGTTAAGTTCATACGTACGAGAATAACGAGTATAAACATATCCGCTTTGATTCATGCTAGATGGTGCGTAACCATAGTCTTCATTAATAAGAGCGTCATCCAGCTTAATTTCGGGCTTTCCAACTTTCTTATCATAATCAGAATAATCAAATCCATAGCGGTAAGTCAGTGTCAATTGCTCGATTGGTGTTACATCCAATTGCAATTTTCCAAACACCTGTTTAGCATCGATATGCATATAATTGTGTTTCAATGCCCAATAAGGGTTTGTGATACCATATGGTGTGTAATATGCTTCAGGAGTGTTGAATGCACTCGACAAATCCTCCATATCAACAATGGAAATATCACGCGGCATTTCAAGCAAACCATCGATCACTGTCGTACCCTGATCGTTCTCTACGGCATCGGTTTTAGAGCGAGCAAAACTGATGTTAGACGAAAGTTTGAACCAACGGCCTTCATCGTATGTACTTACTAACGATATCACATTACGTTTGAATTTATCGTTATCTGAAGGCATTATACCATCGTCGCTCGTATAACCATAAGCCAAACGGTATGTGAAATTGTTGTCTTCAGAGGCTGCACTCAAAGCTACGTTATGATTGTTCGACCAGCCAACTTCAAAGAAATCCTTAACATTGTTTTTCTTAGCCGAATATTCGTGAATATACTGCTGATAGTTCCAAATTGGACCATAAACTTGCATTGAGCCATCCAATTTCGGACCCCACGAACCATTTTCTATATATGTCTGCTTGCCATTCCAACCTTGTCCGAATTCGTTTTGAAATTCTGGCAGTACTGAAACAGCATATGCCGACACATTACCTGAGTATTCGATTGTGAAGTTCTTATCTGCGCCTTTTTTACCTTTCTTGGTGTTAATAATGATGACACCATTGGCAGCACGCGAGCCGTAAAGAGCAGTTGCTGCAGCGCCTTTAAGAACGGTCATTGATTCAATATTTTCAGAAGGAATATTTGAGATACCTGATGTGGTCATGTTTTTACCACCAGTACTTGAAGTGAAATTGTTACCCATCGGAACTCCATCGACAACATACAGCGGTTGGTTACTACCATTGATTGAGCTGAAGCCGCGGATAACGATGTTGCTGACAGAACCTGGGTCAGACGATGTGCTGTTGACCTGCACACCAGCCACACGGCCCGAAAGAGCGTTGGCCACGTTGGTTGAACGGGCTGTCACAATGTCGTCGCTCTTAACTGTGGTGGCAGCGTAACCCAGCGTCTTCTCGGCACGAGTGATACCCATTGCTGTTACCACAATCTCCTCCATGCCAATCGACTCAGGGTCGAGAGTAACGTTGAAGGTTGTTGTAGAACCGATAGGAACCTCCTTGGTCTGCATACCCATAAATGAGAAGACCAAAGCTTCAGCATCATCTGGAACTTTCAAACTAAAATTACCATCAAAATCGGTAATTGTTCCCTGTGTAGTCCCTTTCAGAATCACATTAACGCCTGGCAATGGTTGGTTATCCTCCGAAGAGATAACTGTACCGCTCAAGCTCTTTTGTGCAAAAAGTTGCTGTACGCCAAGAGACAACAAGCATACCAGCAACATCGTAAATTTCTTCATACTTGATGAAATTAAATTAAAGATTAGTTGCTATACCAATCGGCAAAGTAATACAAAAGCTTAGTTTTTTGCAAGTGTTTTTAAAAAATGCGTGTTTTTCGCAACTATTACTCCACAACTTGCAACTTGGCGAATTTCAGAAGTAGTTTCTTCTCGCCGGCTTTGGGAAAGAAGATTATAGCCGAGCGGCTGTCGGCATCGCCGTCCATACGGAGCACCTTTCCCTGACCGAACACCGAGTGTAAAACCGTTACTCCCGGACGAATGCTGCTCACCGGCGACGGTGTGATATCGGCTGACTGGTTCGAAGGTTGGCGAAGCTGATGCAGACGCTGCTTGGCCGCAAACGAAGCACCCGTCGGGATTTTAGTCTGTCCGAATGAACCAACCGAATGTTCGCCACCGCCAAAGCCAAAACTGCCGGAACTGAATGTAGGGCGCGATGAGAAATGCGAGACACCATGCGACAGATACTGCGGGTCGATGTCCTTGATGAAACGGCTCGGAGTTACCGACTCATGCGCACCACCATATTTTGAGCGGCTGCGGCAGAACGACAATGTGGCCTGCTGCTTGGCGCGTGTGAGTGCCACATAAAACAAACGGCGCTCCTCCTCAATCTCCTGCTGGCTGTAAACCGACCTTCCCGACGGGAAAAGCCCCTCCTCCATTCCCACAACATAGACAAACGGAAACTCAAGTCCCTTGGCAGAATGAATTGTCATAAGTGTAACGCTGTCGAGACTTTCTGTCTTTTTGTTGTCTTGGTCAGTTATGAGTGCCACATTCTCGATAAAGCCAGATATTGTTGGCGTATTGCTCTCGGAAAAATTGGCTGACACATAATCGTTTATACCATTCAGCAACTCCTCGATGTTCTGCAAACGGCTCTGGTCCTCAACATCGCCCGAATTGGCATATTCGTTTTTAATCCCGACCTTATCTATTATGTTACGAGCCATATCGTAAGCGTCAAGCGTGGAGGCTTGCGCTGCAAACTCCTCGATAATCTGCAGAAAAGCGTTTATCTTGTTTATGGCTGCCGATTTCAAACCTGACGGATTCGCGTTCAGATTCTTGACAATCCGCCACATACTGCAATTGTTCGCCCGTGCGGCATCCGAAATGTGTGTTATTGTTGTCTCGCCAATTCCGCGAGCAGGATAGTTGATTGCGCGTTTCAGAGCCTCGTCGTCATCAGGATTGACAATCAGTCGGAAATAGGCGATAACATCTTTAATCTCCTTGCGCTGATAGAACGACTGACCGCCGTAGATGCGGTAAGGAAAATTCCGTTTGCGTAGCGCCTCCTCGAACACGCGGCTTTGTGCATTGGTTCGGTAGAGGATTGCAAAATCGTTATAATGCATACGGTTCTCGTGCATATTCCTGAATATGTCGCCAACAACATTATAACTCTCCTCAATGTCGGTCATGGCCTCAATCACTTTGATTGGTGCTCCCTCATCACCTTCCGAAAAAACATCCTTCGGAATCTGATGCTGATTCTTCTTAATCAAACTGTTAGCTGCCGAGACAATGGTCTGTGTAGAACGGTAGTTCTGCTCCAGCTTGAACAGCTTGCAGTTGGGATAATCGCTCTGGAAATTAAGTATATTCTCGATTTTAGCGCCACGGAACGAGTAGATGCTCTGCGCATCGTCGCCCACAACGCAAATGTTCTGATGCTGTTGCGCCAGCTTTTTGATTATCAGATATTGCGAGAAGTTAGTATCCTGGTACTCATCGACCAAGATGTATTTGAATTTAGTCTGATACTTGTCCAAGACATCGGGATTGTCGCGGAAAAGAACATTTGTAAAAAGCAGCAAATCATCGAAATCCATTGCGGCAGCCTGCTTGCAACGTATGGTGTAACGCTTGTATATTGTGCCTATAAGCGGCATTTTGTTGGCGGTATCGGCGGCCTGCAACTCACTGTTGGCCAGATAAGCGTCACAAGTCACAAGGTTGTTTTTCGCCATTGATATGCGGCTCATTATGTGGTTCACCTTGTAAACATCATCGGGCAGCTTCATCTCTTTGACTATCTCTTTCAGCACGCTTTTCGAGTCGGTTGTATCGTATATGGTGTAGGTGGAAGGGAAGCCGAGCCGCTCACTCTCGATACGCAGAATCTTGCTGAAAATGGAGTGAAATGTGCCCATTACAAGGTCTTTGGCATTCTCGTTGCCGACAAGCGTGGCAATACGGTTCTGCATCTCGCGCGCAGCTTTATTGGTAAATGTCAGGGCTAGGATATTCCATGGTTTCACGCCATTGGCAAGCAGATGCGCAATGCGGTAGGTGAGCACACGCGTCTTGCCCGAACCGGCACCAGCCACAATCAGGCTTGGCCCAGTGGTAGCCTGCACTGCGGCACGCTGCACATCGTTGAGTTGGTCGAGATAGTTTTGCATTATTAATAGGTATCAGACGGCAACAAATTACGGCAAAAAAGTTGAGCAATCGGAAATGTCGGCTGACATAGTTTTTAACAAAAAGGCAAATCGAATCATTTGCCCTAATTTTTATAATATTGCAGACGATTTTGAGTTATAACTACCTACACATAATCAGAATGAGCCGACATTTATTGCTAACTCTACTTTGCATCTGCATGCTGACAGGCAACAGCTTGGCTCAGATTTCGGCCGACGCAAACCGTGTCGACTCCACAAAATACAGCACCGACAGCATTGCCAACGACCCGATATTCATCTACTACTCCGACCCGCGCGGCTTCAACACATCGGGAACGCTGACAGCAACCGTGCCCGACAGCACCAATCTGACTTTTAATTGGTATAAATACAACGAGCGCACATCGGCTTTCGACATAAAACTAAAAACCGAAACTGCCGACCGGCAATCGGTTCAGGAAGACTGCACGCAAGGCGGCTACAAAGTTGCCGTCAGCAATGCCAACAACACCTGGGACACAGCGTTTTACGCATGGATTTTCCAAAACGAATTCAATGTCAGCGGAATAAACGTGTACAACTCCACTTGCGAGATAATGGAGCTGCGCACAACAATGGCCTACGACGAGGAGTTTGAGTATTTTGACCGCGTCAGCGGCGAGAAACTGACTTTCTTCAACGAGAAAATCAACAATCTGAAATACCAATGGGAATCGACACCAAAGGGCGGCGACATACCGTCGGTGCGCAACCCGAGTTTCAAAGCCCCGACCAAACCGACTATCTACCGACTGAGCGTGAGCAACGCCTACGGCGAGACGCGCACCAAGAAACTTGAAATTGAGGAGGGCGACCATAACGGCGACGGCAACCTCTACCTGAAAGCCGTGAAAGCCGCTTTCTCAGTATATCGCGATTATGTTCCTGAAAACGAAACCGACAGCTCGGGACAAGCTCCGTTAGCCGTACAATTTTCCGACAGTTCGGAAAACGCCACCGAATGGTGTTGGTATTTCTACAAACAACTCGACCGGCGCCGTTTTGAAGTTGACTCGTTGTTGTGCGACTCCGTCAATCTGCAAATACCTGAGCCTTTGATATATACAATGCCAAACCAGAAATACGGCTACGATGTGGCTTTGTGCGTGAAAGGCCCAGTATATATGCAGAACGGTGTGGAAAACCAATGCCACGACCGCCTGTTGAAAGAAGAATACATAAATGTCGATTCGTCGTTCATTGCCAAAAAATCGGACATTCCGAACGCCTTCACACCTGGCGGCGCGAACCCAAAATTTGTTTTCCAAGATGAGTCGATGCCGCGCTCGATACGCTCGTTCAGCATAAAAATCTACAACCGCTGGGGGCTTAAAATCTACAGCTACGAGGACAACAACGGCAGCTGGGACGGCTGGGATGGTGAGACAATCGGTTTCGGCGCGGCGCCCGCTGGCGTCTATTACTACACCATTGTTGCCGAGGGTTGGAACAACGAGACATTCCGCCGCAACGGCTATGTGCATCTGTTCCGACAAAAGTGATTCTTTGTGTAGTTTAATAGGTTTAAACGCTTCGCTGTTTAACAGGCTTAACGCTCCAAACTCAATCCTTCAATCAGTCAGTTATTCAATCATTGCTGCACCATTCCGTCCTGCATGGTTATAGTGCGGTCCGACATTTGCGCCAATCCCATATCGTGAGTTACAATCACAAAAGTCTGGTTGAATTTGTCGCGTAAATCGAAAAAGAGTTTGTGCAGTTCCTCTTTGTTGTGAGTGTCGAGGTTGCCCGAAGGCTCGTCGGCTAAAATAACCTCGGGGCTGTTGATGAGCGCCCGCGCCACAGCCACACGCTGTTGCTCACCGCCCGACATCTCCTTCGGCTTATGATTCAAGCGATGGCCAAGATTCAGAAACTCGAGAAGCTCACGCGCACGCTCCTCGCAACGGCGGCGTGTGCTATTGTTAATCAAGGCTGGAATCATCACATTCTCAATGGCTGTAAACTCCGGCAGAAGCTGATGACTTTGGAAAACAAAACCAAGATTCTGGTTGCGGAACTTCGAAATGTTGCGCTCCGACAACGCCGTAACATCGGTGTTGCCAATAACCACGCGCCCACGGTCGGGACGCAGCAATGTGCCAATTATTTGCAACAGTGTTGTCTTTCCGGCACCGCTCTTGCCAACTATCGACACTATCTCGCCTTGTTTCACCTGCAGATTGATGCCTTTCAGCACCTCAACATCGCCATACGATTTGTGAATATCTGTAATCTCTATCATCGCCTTAAAATGAATGTGTAAAGATAAACAACGCCGACACAACAGCAAACCAAGAGTGATAAAAACAAAAAGGGCCGCTCTTGCGAACAGCCCTTTCAAACTATTATATGTCTAACCTATTTTGCAGCTTCTGCAGCCTTACGCTCTTTGCGCGAAAGAAGGTCGTAAGTGATTGGTGTTGCGACAAATATTGATGAGTAAGTACCAACTGCGATACCAATCAACATAGCAAAGATGAATCCGCGGATAACCTCGCCGCCGAAGATGAAGATGATAATCAACACAAGCAATGTTGTGATAGATGTGTTGATTGTACGAGCCAACGTGCTGTTGATAGCTGCGTTAATCAAATCCTTAAGCGAGTGCTTTGTCATAATGGTCTGATACTCACGGATACGGTCGAACACAACCACGGTGTCGTTGATTGAGTAACCAACCACTGTCAAGATTGCGGCGATGAACGACTGGTCAATCGACATTGAGAACGGCATGATGCTGTAAGTCAGCGAGTAGATACCGAACACGAACAAAGTATCGTGTGCCAATGCAACCAGACCGCCAAGACCGAATTGCCATTTCTTGAATCGGAAGGCAATGTAGAGGAAGATGACGATGAGTGAGAACAACACTGCCCATGCTGCCGATGTCTTGATATCCTCGGCGATTGTGGCGCCAACCTTCTCCGAACTCATACGGTAATCGTTCTTGAAATCCTCGAACGTTGTTCCTGCCGGAAGCATATTCTGCAATGCGATGTAGAATTTAACCTCAACAATATCGTCGACTGAAGGCTCGCCCTTGGTGTATTGTTTTGCCTCTGCAATATCGGCATCGGTAGCCACCGAGCCAGCCTCGTACAGATATTTAGTAGTGATTTTCACTTGCTCGTTGCCACCGTAGGTCTTAACCTCAGGAGTCTCGCCAATAACTTCGGCAATGGCGTTCTGCACGGCGATGGTGCTAACAGGTTTGTCGAAGCGAACCACGTAGGTGCGGCCACCAGTGAAGTCAACACCGAAGTCGAGACTGCGAGTGCAAAGCGATATAACACCTGCAAGCAATACCACACCCGAAATAATATAGCTGTATTTGCGGGCGCCGATGAAATTGATTTTTGTATTCTTGAAAGCGCGCGCTGTAAGAGGTGTCGCAAAAGAAGGAGTCTTCTCTTTGGCAAGCATGCGCTCGAAAATCAGACGTGTGATGAAGATTGAAGTGAACAACGATGCCAAAATACCGATGCCGAGAGTTACAGCGAAACCGTGGATTGGACCGTCGCCGAACTTACCAAGAACAAGAGCGGTAAGCAAGGTTGTGATGTTAGAGTCGAGGATTGCCGAGTAAGCGTTAGAGTAACCGTCTTTCACAGCTTGTTTGATACCCTTGCCCGAAGCAATCTCCTCTTTAATACGCTCGTAGATAAGTACGTTGGAGTCGACCGCCATACCAAGAGTAAGCACGATACCTGCAATACCTGACAATGTAAGAACTGCTCCCAACGAAGCAAGCACTCCGAAGATGAAGAACACGTTCAAGAACAATGCAACGTTGGCCGCAAAACCACCTGTACGATAGTATAACAGCATATAAACAAGCACAAGAACAAATGCAATTATGAACGACCACATTCCCTTGTCGATTGACTCCTGACCAAGTGAAGGACCTACAATTGTCTCCTGCTCGATGCGGGCCGGTGCCGGCATCTTACCCGATTTCAAGATGTTGGCCAAGTCTTTTGCCTCAGTAACTGTAAAGTTACCGGTGATTGAAGAGCGGCCGCCCTTGATTTCGCTTTGAACAACAGGATAACTATATACATAATTGTCGAGAACGATAGCGACACATTTGCCGATGTTCTCTTTGGTGATGCGAGCCCATTTGCGAGCGCCCTCAGCGTTCATGCTCATCGAAACCTCCGATGAACCACGGCCTTGAGTGTACTCGTCAGAAGCGTCGGTAACAACGCTGCCCGAAAGAGCAGGCTGACCATCGCGGCTGGTAACCTTGATAGCGATAAGCTCGAAGATGTTGCCGGCCTCGTCGATTGACTTAACACCCCACAACAGACGAAGGTTGTGCGGGAACTCAGCTTTAACGCGCGGGTCGTTCAACATTGCGTTAACGGCTGCGGTATCTTTAAAGTGGCAGTAACCGATAGCTGCGCCCTGCAACGGACGGCCGTCTTGTGAGTAACGCGGCTGCAGCAAGGCAAACAATGGGTAGTCTTTAGCTACATTTGTGTTTGTAACAGCTGCAGTGTCAGCATCCTCTTGAAGTTTGTCAATCAACGAGTTCGACTCTTTCTCCTCGGTTGGTTGAGCAGCTTCGGCTTGAACTGGAGCTGCATTACTTGATTCAGCCTCTTTCAAATCGTTGATTTCCTTGATTTTTGTATTTGCAGCATACAGATATTGCTGAACCTCGGTGTTGTCGAATGTTTCCCAGAACTCGAGGTTGGCTGTTCCCTGTAACAGCTTGCGGACACGCTCCGAGTCTTTGATACCCGGCAACTCAACCAAGATGCGGCCTGTGTTACCCAAACGCTGAATGTTTGGCTGAGCCACACCGAAACGGTCGATACGGGTGCGGAGGATTTGGAACGAGTTGGCGATTGCGGCTTCCGTCTCATCACGCAAAACGTTCAGTACCTCAGCGTTGGTTGAGTTAACATTTACCTTGCCGCGCAAAACCGTTGTATTGAATATTGCGGCCAGCTCGGCGTTAGGGTCAATCTTCTCAAAACATTGTCCGAACAGAGTGACAAAGTTTGTCTGACCACCCTCGGCCTTCTGCATATCCTTAGCCATTCTAATGGCCTGACGGAAAGTTGAGTCGGTACTATAGTTCGACAACGAATTGATGACATCGACCACGCTCACCTCAAGAATGACGTTCATACCGCCCTTCAAATCAAGACCGAGGTTGATTTCACGTTCTTTACATTCACGATAAGTGAAATTCTTCAAGAAGAAGAAATTGTAAACCGGTTCACTTGCCAATGAGTCCAAATAGTTGTTGTATTTGGTCAGATTCAAATTACCGTCAGCCTCTGTTGCTATGGCAGTGGCTTTCTTTTCTTCACGCGTTGTTACTACTGTAAAAAACAATTGATACAGGCACACTAAGACAAGTGCGATAGCAACAAACCTAATAGCTCCTTTATTCTGCATTTTAAATTTAAAATTGAATTATTTGTTTTTCGTAATTAGCCCCTTTGCAGGGGGTGCAAAAAGCACGCAAATATATCGGTTTTTTAAAAAAAACGAAACAAAATAACATTGGTTGAAATCATTGTTCGATTTAGTGCCGTAATTAGCTTATATATTGGTATTTATAATTATCAATCTAATTATGTCAGCCTGACATCGATACTGTTTTGGCGGCTGGCGGATAAAAAAGAAGGCAGGAATTGCTCCCTGCCCTCTCCCATTTAAAAATTAATGATTATGAATTCATCGAAATAAAAAACTCCTCGTTGTTCTTTGTCTTGAGCAGACGGTCGCGGAGGAACTGCATAGCCTCAACCGAGTTCATATCCGACAGGTGGTTGCGCAGAATCCACATGCGGCTCAGCGTGTCTTTGTCCACAAGAAGGTCGTCGCGGCGGGTGCTGCTGAGGTTGATGTCGACAGCTGGATAGATGCGCTTGTTGGCAAGCTTGCGGTCGAGTTGGAGCTCCATGTTGCCGGTGCCCTTGAATTCCTCGAAGATAACCTCGTCCATTTTCGAACCGGTCTCAGTCAAAGCTGTTGCCAGAATTGTGAGCGAGCCGCCGTCCTCGATGTTACGCGCGGCGCCGAAGAAACGTTTCGGCTTGTGGAGTGCATTGGCATCGACACCACCCGAAAGCACCTTGCCCGATGCGGGCGAAACCGTGTTGTAGGCGCGAGCCAGACGGGTTATTGAGTCAAGAAGAATGACAACATCGTGGCCGCACTCGACAAGACGTTTGGCCTTCTCAAGTACGATTGATGACACTTTCACGTGTTTTTCGGCTGGCTCGTCGAATGTTGAGGCAATAACCTCGCCGTTAACGCTGCGGGCCATATCGGTAACCTCCTCAGGACGCTCGTCAATGAGCAGAACGATAAGATAAACTTCGGGATGATTATATGCTATTGCATTAGCTATCTCTTTAAGCAACACCGTTTTACCAGTCTTCGGCTGAGCCACAATCAAACCGCGCTGGCCCTTGCCAATAGGCGAGAACATATCGACCACGCGTGTCGATATTGAGCATTGCGGATGACTTGTAAGGTCGAACTTTTCCTCAGGGAAAAGCGGTGTAAGAAAGTCGAACGGCACACGGTCGCGGATACTCTCGGGTGTGCAACCGTTTATAGTCTCGACCTTAATCAATGGAAAATATTTCTCGCCCTCTTTTGGCGGACGGATTGTTCCGGTAACGGTATCACCAGTTTTCAGTCCGAACAGCTTCACCTGCGACTGGCTGACATAGATGTCGTCGGGCGAGTTAAGATAGTTGTAGTCCGACGAGCGAAGGAATCCGTATCCGTCGGGCATAAGTTCAAGCACGCCAGTTGCCGAAATGAACTGGTCAAATTCGTATTTGACCTTGCTTTCATTGGCAGGCTGCTGATTCTGATATTGCTGATTAGACTGCTGATTCTGATATTGGTTGCGGTGGTTATTCTGGTCGAAGCGTTGCTGCTGGAAACGCTGATGACTGTCGGGACGCAACTCATGGCGCTCGGCTTCAGACTGGTGGGTCTGCTCAGCATTGCTGCGGTCGGCTGTCTGCTCGTTTTTCTGGTAGCTGGGACGCTCGGGGCGTGCAAAACGCGGCGCAAAACGCTCCTGACGTGCTGATTGCTCATCGGCGTCGATACGCTTGCGGTCAGCATATGAAGGCACTGTAATCACCTTGTGCACAGACGGTGTGTCGGGTTTGGCTATCGGCTCAGTTTCAGCGCCATCGGCGTTCAACGACACACCCATAACGCGCTCAGGTCTGCCGCTCAGGCGAGTGCGCTTACGCGGCTGACGCTCCAACGACTGTTCCTCAACACCTTTCGACGACTGCGCAGACTGCACTTCGATAATTTTGTTAATAAGGTCTTGTTTTTTTAGAAGCTCGATGCGTTTCATTCCCAAGCCTTTGGCAATTGTACGCAACTCAGGAAGCAACATCTTGCTTAACGATGTAATGTCATAATCCATAATGATAATGTTATAGCATTAAGAGAACTGTTCTTGTTTAAAAGGAATTCACAATCAAGAATTTGATTTTGCTTGGGCAGAACCACCCACGCCTTTTGAAAACGTTGCAATGTTAGTGATAAATTATTGATGTGCAAATTTTTTTTGAGAATGAGATATACAATATAATATATGTATTTCACGATAATTTAACCACATTCCCTTATCGCCGCACTTTTCCCTTTCATCTTTTACCATAGAAATTATATTTGCACCGCTTAACAAAATTTTGAAAAAAATGGCAAAACGAACTTGGCAACCTGGAACAATGATTTATCCGCTGCCGGCAGTGCTGGTGAGCTGCGGGCGTATGGACGACGAGCACAATGTTTTCACCGCATCGTGGACGGGCACTATTTGTTCCGACCCGGCAATGTGCTATGTATCAATTCGCAAAAGCCGCCACTCATACAATATTATTAAAGAGACAGGAGAGTTTGTTATCAACCTGACGAACAAACAACTGGCGAAAGCCACCGACTGGTGCGGCGTGAAATCGGGACGCGAGGTTGACAAGTTTGAGGAAATGGGACTGACACCCGTGAAAGGCACTGTGGTTGACGCGCCAATGATTGACGAATCGCCTGTCAGCATTGAGTGCAAAGTGGTTGAGATTAAAGAACTTGGCTCGCACGACATGTTTATTGCCAACGTTGTGGCCGTGAACGCCGACGAAAAATATATGAACCCCGAAACGGGCGCTTTCGACCTTGGCGCGGCCGATATGATTGCCTATATGCACGGACAATATTATAATATAGGTACGCCGATAGGCAAATTTGGATGGACAGTGCAAAAGAAAGGTAAATGAAACTGAAATTCACGCCAATAGAACACATTCAACTATGGCGCGGCAAGCACCTGACAGAGAATCAGTTTCTGCTGATACTCAGTTTTGTTGTGGGCTTGCTCAGTGGTTTGTCGGCTGTGGTGTTGAAAAACACCATTCACTACACCTATCTACTTGTAATGAAGGCCATTAACTCCGGCTTCGGCATCTATATCTATCTTGCCTTGCCGGCCGTCGGCATATTGCTGACAACTCTGTGGCTGAAATATTTTGTCAAAGATAACATCTCGCACGGAATTACTCGCGTATTATTCTGTATATCAAGAAAAAACGGTATTATCAAACCGCACAACACATACACTGGCATTGTCGGCAGTTCGCTCACCATTGGTTTTGGTGGTTCGGTTGGAGCCGAGGCACCGATAGTGCTCACAGGCGCGGCAATCGGCAGCAATCTGGGGCGGCTTTTCAAGCTGAACTACAAGCAGATAATACTGATGATTGGATGTGGTGCGGCTGGCGCTGTGGCAGGCATTTTCAAAGCGCCTATTGCCGGATTGGTCTTCACACTTGAAGTTCTGATGCTCGATATGACAATGGCGTCGCTCTCACCACTGCTTATCTCGGCCGTCACCGCAACACTTATATCGTACCTTTTCCTGGGCAGCGAAGCCACGCTCTGCACCCTTCCGCAGCCACCAACCTTCGAACTTCACAACATACCTCTCTACTTGGTTTTGGGCATTTTTGCCGGACTGCTAGGCTGGTATTTTACAGCAACATCGATGTCACTTGAGAAGTGGTTTTCGAAGATGCTGAAACCCGGCAAGAAGATTATTATTGGCGGATTGATACTAGGCGTGCTGATTTGGCTCTTCCCCCCACTCTTTGGCGAGGGCTACGACGCTCTGCGCGAGATACTTACTGGCAACGGCCAGCATATTCTTGACCACTCGGTATTCAGCCAGTTTGGCGGCGGAGTGTGGGTTATTGTCGGCTATTGCGCTCTGATGCTCGTTTTCAAAGTGATAGCTACATCGGCAACCACGGGCGCAGGCGGCATAGGCGGTGTGTTCGCACCGTCGCTGTTTATGGGCGGAATATTGGGGTATATGATGGCAAGGCTGCTTAACTGCCTGGGATTCATCAGCGTAAGCGAAGTGAATTTCGCCCTTGTGGGAATGGCAGCCTTTATGTCGGCACTGATGCACGCACCACTGACCGGAATCTTCCTGATTGCCGAAATTACCGGCGGTTACAACTTGTTTGTTCCGCTAATGGTGGCATCAGTAAGCGCCTATGTAACAATTTATTACTTTGAACCGCACAGCATCTACACAAAACGTTTGGCGCAAAGCGGCGACCTGATTACACACAACAAAGACCGCGCCGCCCTGACGCTGATGCGCCTTGAGAAAGAGGTGGAGCACGACCTGACCGAAGTGGGCCCCGACCAAAAACTTCGCGACCTTGTGAACGCCATATCGCACTCTCGCCGCAACATTTTCCCTGTGGTGGACGAAGAAGGCAAACTGATGGGTATCGTGATGCTTGACGATATTCGCAAAATAATGTTTAACACCGAAATGTATGACACCACATACGTTTATGAGCTTATGACAATGCCTCCCGACATAATCAAAATCACCGACACGATGGACATTGTGATGGACAAATTCGAAAAATCGGGGGCATGGAACCTGCCTGTGGTGCGAAACGGACTGTATGTGGGCTATCTGTCGAAATCGAAAATTTACACCGCCTACCGCAAAGTGCTGCTCAATTTTGCCGAAGAATAGCGATTCTGTACACTGATAAAAAAATAAAACGCGGATTTCAGTATCTCCAAAAAGAAACAAATCATTAATCTCGCATTTATCTTATTAATATAAAAATATTTACATATACAAGCAATCATCATTATCAATCGAAATATTCTATTAAAACAATAGAAATATATAATCAAAATCGGTAGATGATTACTGTAGCAAACACTACTTTTGCGCCCGAATTGAGCAACGTAAACTAAGGGGTAATAATATGTTCAGTGTCATGATTTTAGTGTTCGTTTTGGGCTATGTGGCCATAGCTCTCGAGCACCCGTTCAGAATTAACAAGACAGCACCTGCATTGTTCATCGGCACAGCGTTGTGGGCCATATACATGCTGGGCGCGCCCGGAATCCTGGCCAAAGGCTACAGCGTATCGTGGGCCGAGTTTGCAAAAGACATTGCCGAGGGAATAACCACCGAGCACATTCATGAGTTTTTTGCTTCGGAACTGATACATCATTTAGGCGAGACATCTGAAATTCTTTTCTTCCTGCTTGGCGCCATGACAATTGTCGAGATTGTTGACCGCCACCATGGTTTCCGCGTTATAACAGAAAAGATACAGACAAAAAACAAGGTCAAACTGATGTGGATTTTGTGTCTGCTCACCTTCTTTATGAGTGCCATACTCGACAACCTCACCACCACCATTGTTATGGTCACACTGCTCAGCAAGATTGTCGGTGACCAAAAGACACGCTGGTTCTACGCCAGTATGATTGTGATTGCGGCCAACGCTGGCGGCACCTGGTCACCCATTGGCGACGTGACAACCATAATGTTGTGGATTGGCGGACAGGTGACAACTGGAAAGATTGTAACCGAAGTGTTCCTACCAAGTATCGTCTGTCTGTGCGTTCCGCTTACAATTGTCAGCTTTATGCTGAAAGGCGAGATTGAGCGCCCCGAGGCCGATGCCAACAGCAACAGCGAGAGCTGGACAACACCCCGCACGCAGCGTGCTATGCTTTTCATCGGTGTCAGCGGCCTTATTTTTGTGCCAATCTTCAAAACGATAACCCACCTGCCGCCTTACATCGGTATGTTGCTTAGCTTGTCGATAGTATGGGCCATAACCGAATTCATTCACAAGAACCACGCGCCTTCGGTCAAGAACCGCCTCTGTCCTACGGCCATAATCAACCGTATCGACACGCCGACAATATTGTTCTTCTTAGGCATACTTATGGCAGTGGCTGCACTCCAGTCGGCCGGACACCTTGCTGTGCTGTCGCACACCTTGGACCACTCGTTCAAAGACATGGCCGGCGGCGTTTACATCATCGATTTGATTATCGGTATCCTGTCGTCGGTTGTCGACAATGTGCCATTGGTTGCAGGAGCAATGGGCATGTATCCTATTGAGGCTGCCGGAGCCGTCGACTATGCGGCCAACTTTGTACAAGACGGCATCTTCTGGGAGTTCCTGGCATACACAGCCGGTACAGGCGGCAGCATGCTCATCATCGGGTCGGCAGCAGGAGTGGCCGCCATGGGCTTGGAGAAAATCGATTTTGTATGGTATCTGAAACACATAAGCTTGCTTGCACTTCTAGGCTACCTTGCCGGTGCGGTGGTTTACATCATCCAAATATCGATATAGAACACACTAGAATTCAATATTTTGCAAAGACATCGCACTATGCGGTGTCTTTTTTGTTTTAATAAACCAGCCCGTAAAACAACTACGACAGAAACTTATGCCTTATCACCACCCGTCTGTTCAAAACTCCCACAAACAAACCGCAACAGCGCTCAATAGTTTTTTATATTCGCCTCAACAAATTCAAACACTAAAAGAATGATTTTTTCAACATTATTACAGATTCAAATGAACGGCGCCGCCGTTGACGCAGCTGCCGAAGCCGCACCAGAAACAATGTCACTTTTGAGCCTGACAATGAAAGGCGGCGTGATTATGATTCCGTTGGCAATATTGCTTGTCATCGCTGTTTACATCTTCATCGAGCGCCTTTTGGTGCTGAACAAGGCATCAAAGCTCGACGAAAACTTCATGAACAAGATTAAGGACTTTATCCACGACGGCAAGATTGAGTCGGCCACTGCACTGTGCCAGTCAATCGACAACCCGATTGTGCGTATGATTGAGAAGGGCATCAGCCGTCTTGGCCGCCCGCTGAACGACATCAACACAGCAATTGAGAACGTGGGCAACATCGAGATTGCGAAACTCGAGAAAGGCATTCCTTGGCTTGCAACCACGGCCGGCGGCGGCCCGATGATTGGCTTCCTCGGCACCGTAATCGGTATGATTCAGGCATTCTACAACATGTCGCAGGCCGGCAACAACATCGACATTTCGATGCTGGCAGGCGGCATCTACGTTGCAATGGTGACAACCGTTGCCGGACTTATTGTCGGCGTTGTGGCCTACTTTGCTCACAACTTCATATCGACACGCGTCGAGAAGGTTGTGAACGAAATGGAAGCCCGCACCACCGAGTTTATGGACCTGTTGAACGAACCTGTAAGCTAAACCGAAAATGGCACTCAAACGACATTCGAAAGTCAGCGGCGAATTCTCGTCGTCGTCAATGAGCGACCTTGTGTTCTTGTTGCTGATTTTCTTTATGATGACATCGACGCTGATTGCGCCCAACGCCTTGAAGCTGCTGCTGCCGCAAAGCAACAACCAGACTATCGCCTCAAAACCGATAACGACAGTGTCGATAACCAAAGACTTGCGCTATGCCATTGAGGGGCAATATGTTAGCTTCGACCAGCTTGAGCAATCGCTTGTAAACCGCGTTGGTCCGGCCGAGAACTATCCCGAGCCGCCAACCATTTCGCTCCACGCCGACCAAAGTGTTGCTGTTGAGCACGTTGTAAAGGTAATGAACATTGCCAAAGACCACAAATACAAACTCATTCTGGCCACACGCCCGATTAAGAAATGATAGCTACCAAAGAACAACGGATTGCGACATTGGGCACTGCGGCTTTCAGCGTACTGCTGATGCTTTTGCTGCTTTTTGTGACCTTCATCAACGAGCCGAATGCGGAGGAAGAAGGCATACTAATCAACTTTGGCGACTCGGAACAAGGCATGGGCGAGGTTGAGCCGCGTCCGGCTGTGGCACAAAACATTCCCACACCGCCGCCCACTCCCACTCCGCCAGCACCAACTCCTACGCAGACTGGCGAGGAAGAAGTTATCAATCAAGACTTTGAGGAGTCGGCAGTGATTGAACAGAAAAAGAAAGCCGAACAGAAAAAGCGTCAGGAAGATGAATTGAAACGCCAGCAAGAGCTTGAGCAACAGCGTATTGCCGAAGAACAACGCCGCCAGGAGGAAGAACGCAAACGGCAAGAGGAGCTGCAACGCCAGCAACAACAGCAAATGGAAGCCACCCAGAATAAAGCCAAAAATGCTTTTGCCGGTCGCAACACCAATGGCAGCAACACTGGCGAGGGCAACACCGGGCAACCCGGCAACCAAGGCTCGCTCAATGGCGACCCGAACTCGTCCAACCGCGCTGGCGGAGGTGCTGGCAACGGAATCAATTTCAATTTGGCAGGACGCTCATTTGGTTCAACACCCCCAAAACCCGAATACAACAGCAAAGCTGAAGGCAAGGTGGTGGTTGAAATCCGCGTTGACCGCAGTGGCACTGTGGTGAGCGCATCTCCCGGAAAGGCCGGCACCACAACAAACGACCCTGTTTTGCGCGAAGCCGCCAAAGCCGCCGCACTCAAGGCCAAATTCAATTCTGACCCCAACGCCGCAGAAATTCAGGTCGGAACAATTACCTATACATTTATTCAGCAGTAAATAAAAAATAGAGCAGAAAATAATACTGCTCTATTTTTTCCCCTTTTTCTGCATTTCAATCTAAAATGACACTAATTTCACCCTGCTCTTCTGTAATTTCCTCACTATCATATACAAACTTTTCAAGTCTTTTACCACAACTTGCCCCTGAATATTCAGTATGAATGGTGTGTATGTTGTTTTCAATTTTTAAATAATAGTCAGAGCAATACATTTTTTTGCCATTTCTTTTAATAGTGTAATCATTATCCAAATTAAATACAATGGTGGTAATGTACACATTTATATTTTTTTCAATTGTTAATGCAGAATCTTTATATAATGCTATTTCTGAACCTTTATAAATGTTTTTCTCGTTCAATTCAACAACACAACTATCGTTTTCAATGAAACATATATGACAATGTAAAGGTTCTGGACATTCATAATTTCTCTCGCCACAAGATTGAAAGAGAATCGTAAAAACTATCCAAAGAGGAATTAATAATTCTTTTTTCATCGTTTAGTTTTTTGTTTTCAAATAAATAAAAAAAATAAGACTACGCGTAAACATAAATAATCATCATTTATAGGGATTTCAATACCAAACCTATGGCTATAAATGATGTCTCCTCAACCAAATTCACATTATTATCGACAAAATCATAACTTTGAATGCATTTAATACTGAATGATAAATGGCTGAACAGCAAATGTTTTCATGGGGCACAACGCGCCGCTTCAACGATTATTCAACTTACATCCGCCAAAAGTTTGGTGGCCGAGTGCAGAAAATATCTGTGAATGTGGGACTTTCGTGCCCCAACCGCGACGGCACCAAAGGCCGCGGCGGATGCATCTACTGCGACAACACCACCTTCACCCCGGCCTACTGCAACGCCGCCGACAGCATTGCCGTGCAACTGCAAAAAGGCCGCGAGTTTTTCGCACACAAGTACCCCGATATGCGGTACATTGCTTATTTCCAGAGTTATACAAACACCTACGCACCCGTTGAAACGCTTGAGCCGCTCTACCGCGAGGCCGTAGCCAACGGCATTGCAGGGCTCATTATCGGCACCCGCCCCGACTGCATCACTCCCGACCTGCAGGCAATGCTTGAGCGCATAAACCAAATTGTGCCAGTGAGCATTGAGCTTGGCATCGAAACCACTAACAACCAGACACTTGAGCTGATAAACCGCCACCACACTTGGCAAGACACCGTTGCTGCCGCACAACTCTGCGCCGAACACGGAATCGAGACTGGCGGCCACTTGATTTTGGGGCTGCCCGGCGAGTCGGAAAATGACTTTTTAGAACACGCGCGACAAGTGTCTGCACTGCCACTAAAAACGCTGAAACTGCATCAGTTACAGATAATTGCTGGTACGCCATTGGCCGAAATGTGGCGCCAAAATCCCGACTTTGTGCGGCTGTTCACACTCGACGAATATTTGAAAACCGTTGTGCGATTTCTCGAGCACCTCTCGCCCGACATTGTGGTTGAGCGCTTTGTGAGCGTCTCGCCCGCCGACAAACTGATTGCTCCACGCTGGAATCGAATGAAGAATTTTGAGGTTGTGGCGCTGATTGACAAGGAATTGGAACTTCGCGACACCTGGCAGGGAAGGTTGTTTTGAACCGAAAAATAACTAATCAGGCTCTTTTAGCACGTTCCCAATTCACACTTTGCTTGTCGCGACAGAAGCGCCAAAGCCCCATCCACATAGCTCTGTTGGCCAAATAGAAATAATACGGGAAGTAAATCCAACTTGCGTTTATCTTCTTGTTTTGCAGTACGAAACCTAAAAATGCAAATGCGTAGAAAACGGCTTGCAGCATCAATGCCAATGCATATATATTACTGAATGCAAAGCCATTAGCAAGACACAAATAGATATTAAGCGGAATAATCAGCACCATTGCCAACGGCACAACAACCCAGCGAAGCACCTTGTGCGACACATATTGGAACGTAAGCATAGGGTGACTGAAGAAGTTGAACAATCCGCCCAAACGCAGCATTGTCTGGATACCGCCTGCAGCGATGCGCACTTTGCGTTTCATCTCTTCACCAATACTAGCCGAAGGCCGCTCAATAGCACAAGCCAATGGCGAATAGCCTATTTTATATCCAGTTAAGGCGATGCGCAATGAAATCTCAAAATCGTCGAGCAAAGTATCGTCGCTGATAGGCTGATAGAGGCTGCGGCGCATGGCAAACAACTCGCCGGCTGCTCCAATGGCTGAACCGGCAATGGCGTCGTTGCGTTTTATCCACGACTCGTATCGCCAATATGCCCCCTCTCCCGACGAAGCAGCATTCTCGCGGCTGTCACGGCTGATGCGTTTTTCGCCGGCAACGCATCCAATTTTAGGATTCTCGAACAACCGCACCATTTCCTTCACGCTCTCTGGCGAAAGCATGGTATTGGCATCAGTAAAGATAACTATCTCGGTGTCAACATATTGAAGACCGCGTTTCATTGCATGCACTTTGCCCTTTCGTTCCGGCTCAAACAAAAATTTAACATCAGAATATTTGGCAAGCAATTGGTTGGTTTGGTCATCAGAGCCGTCGGTAACCCATATAAGATGCAAACGGTCAGACGGATAGTCCAGGGTATGCGTGTTTGCAATCTTCTCGTCGACAAACCGCTCCTCATTGAAGGCGGTTACAAAAAGTGTTACGTGCGGCAGATTTTCGGGCAATTGCGGCTGTTCTTTTCCACGCTTCAGCCTCGCAATGGCGGCTATCAGCAACGGATAGGCTATGTAGGTATAAACCACAGCGCCAACCAAAATCCAAAACAATATTGTCAACGCTGCAACCATTGTTTGTAGAATTGGTTTAACCCACTTATAATCACACGGTTGCTAAAATTAGCATTTGTATAAGCAAAAGCCTCATCAGCTACGCTGCGCGTATATTCCGCATCGCCGATAGCCTTCAAAATCAACGTCTTCAGTTCATCGGGCGATGAGCCAATCAGAATCTGACGGCCATTTTCAGCATCGATACCTTCGGCGCCAATCGGTGTGGTTACAACACAACGGGAGTGCGCCATAGCTTCAATTATTTTTATCCGCATTCCGCTCCCCGAGAGCAACGGGACAACCATAATATTGTGTCGTTCAATGAATTCCTGCGCGCTGGCAACCTGCCCGTCGAACACCACGGGATATTTTGCCAACTCACGGGCAAAACTGCTGGGAGCGTTGCGCCCGGCAATATGAAACTCCCAGTCGGGATGCTGACACTGCACGTCTGCCCAAACGTTGCGGACAAACCACAAAACAGCCTCCTGATTGGGTTCCCAATCGAGCGCGCCAATGTAGAAAAGCGATTTCCCGACAGCCGGCTCCTTGTATGGAGCAAACTTCTGCGGCTCAATTCCAGTTGGCGTCACGTATGTGCATTGTGGATTGAACGGCAGTTTCTCAGCATCGTTCAGTGTTATCGGCACAAGAATATCTATCTGCTTGAGTGTCTGCGTTTCAAGTTTACCGATACGGCGGCTTAGAATCCGTTTGTAGATTCTTTTTACCGGATTGGTCTCAGTTTCAGCCAAGCGCTCCCAAATCTGCGCCTCAACATTATGTGAACGTAGCGATATCACTGATTTTGAATGCTTTCTGATTGTCGAGATATAACTTGACAAGTACAACCCCTCAAGTTGGACAATATCGTAAGTGTTTTGCTTCAGCAAATTTTCAAGTTTAGTCTTAAACTCCTCTGACACAAAGCGTTCGGCATTATACGGCAACTTTGAAAACAGCAGGTTTTTCAGCAGCCGTCCCAACTTTATGTCGGTATCAATCCAAACGGAATGCCAGTCGATGTTCTGCTTGAGTTCGTCTGACAGCTTCGCAAGCGGGAAATTGTGCTTCGGGGTCTGCATGGCAAGCACATCAACCTTATTACCCTGCGCTGCCAACCCCATAATCATATTTAGCGTGGCAATTGTGCCGCCATCGTTCGAAGGGTATGGCATCTTGTTGCACAACACAAGTATGCGCAGTGGTCGCTGCTGGCTATCAAGCGTTTGCATCTTTCCCGTTTTGATTAAAAGAATTGAAAAGTGCTTGTTTCTTCCGCTCCAACTCGGCGGCCAACTTGGCTTTCGCCCTTTTCTCCTCTGATATGAAATGATTTACAACGGCGGCAAATGTACGGTTGGTCATCATCTTGTCGAAAATTTTGCGGAAGAAATCGGTGTAAGTGCTAAGTTCAAGAAGCGTGGCGTCTTTCACAGCCTTGTAAGTGAGGAAAGCGCCTATAGGTGCAAACACCATAGATGAAATCCACATTCCAAGCCATGTCGGCCACGAACCCATTTTGGCGGCCTTCTCGCCACTGATGTTAACCACATAATAGAGCACGAAACAAAGCACCGACACGACTATCGGAGTTCCGAGACCACCCTTGCGGATAATTGCTCCAAGCGGCGCACCTATGAAGAACAATAGCAGACAAGCTATTGACAAAGTGAACTTGCGGTGCCACTCAATCTCGTGCCGCTTGATGATTTTCTTGTCCCGCTCAAAATCACCAACGCTCTGCGATACGTATGTCTTTGTCGCACGGGCACTTTCAATTGCGCGATATACCACATAGTGCAAGTCTGATTTTGTCAATTGATTAAATGCCGAATCTATATCCAAATTCAACGGAATAGTGACAGATGTTTGGTCTAACCACAAACTGTCTTCTCTTTTTAGATTAAATTTCTTAAAATAATTGGTGGAGGTCAGTTTATCGACATATTGAGTTGTACGCTCATCATATTTTCGTATCAATGAGTCAGTTGTATATTGTAGCTGCGACAAGTTGAGCATTGCATATCCATTTTTAAACAACGCCTCATCGGAACGTTCGAAGCTAAGTCCAGACATATCAATAGCAAACTGCTGAACACGGAAGTGTGTGGTGCGCTGCGGAAATTCGCGCTGAGTCCAACGCACGCGCTTTTCGTTCTCCTCGACATAGTTGACACCACTGTACAATGTCAGCACCATATATTGCTTGTCGGCGGTCATTATCATTGTGCCTGAGTCAGCCAGAGTGACATCACGGTTGCCATTGTTGGATGTATGGTTATATATCATTATGTCGTAGAGCATCGGAGTTTTGCGGCTCTTATGCCCCACTTTTATTGTGTATCCTTCAAGGGCGTCGCTGAAGATGCCCTCGCTTATCGACACCTCGGGCTTCTGGTGCTTCACATCCCAAAGCAGCGACTGCATCTTCAAATTGGCGTAAGGCATAACATTGTTTGAGAACAAGAAGGCGCCAGCGCTCAAGAATAGCACAAGTATTATCAGCGGTTTCATTATCTTCATTAGTGACACTCCCGCCGACTTGATTGCCATCAGTTCGTAATGCTCAGCCAAGTCGCCAAAAGTCATAATCGAACTGAGCAGAATGGCCAACGGTAATGCCATGGGAACAAGGCTGACACTTGCGTATAACAGCAATTCTGAGATAACGGCCGCCCCCAAACCTTTTCCCACAAGCTCATCGATGTAGCGCCACAGGAACTGCATCAGCAATATAAACATTGAGATGAAGAAGGTCAGTATGAACGGACCTATGTACGACTTAAGAATGAATATGTTTAATTTTTTCACAATCTGCTATTTAACCGAAGACAACTCGCTATTGCCAACGAATTGCAATATTACAGATTAAAAGCGAATTCTACGCACCTAGAACACGTTTGAGGTCGGTCACTTGAGCGTTCCACAAGTCTTTCGATTCCTCAAGCTCGTCATCTTCCGCAAAATCGGTTATTTTAAGAGCAAGGTCGTCGGTGAGTTCTGTTGTCTCCAAACGGAATTCGAAGAACGACTCATCGTCTTCATCTAACCAATGATATCTTACTGATTTCAAATCTTTTGCACTCAACAGCTTCGCAAACCGTTCCTCTGAATGCCAACGGAAAGTGTAAATACCGTCTTCAACTTTCACATAATCGGCAAACCACTCATTAAGACCATCGGCAGTACTCAAACGTGGATAAAGTACTTTAGGAGAGGTGTTCAGGTGAAATTCCAATTCGTATTGTTGCTTATCCATGAAGTGATATTTATTTCTGTTATATTTTTGGCAATATACTAAAAAAGATATATCACCAATCCGTTTCGAGCGCATATTGTTCCCTCAAAACTCCGCAGCATTCGTAAAATCCTGAGAATAAATATCAAAGGCTTCAAATATTGGTGCCTATTTTTTATAAACTTATTGTTCACAATCCGAATTGCCGTTAGGCGCTTTAAGCGCCGGCGTCAGAACACAAACTTATAGCTTATCGACGGCACAAACTGATAGAAATAGTAGAATCCTGGGTTAAGACGCTCCGTTCCCTGTTCGTCAGTTATGAAATAGGCTATGCCAAGCGGGTTCTTGTGCGCGTAGACATTGTAAATGGCGAAGTTCCAATAGCTTTTCCAACGCTTGGTATCATTGTTTTTCCCCTCAATATCGAGACTGATGTCGAGACGGTGGTAGCTTGGCAGTCTTTTTGTGTTTATGTTGTCAATATCAAATTGCAGAACTGTCTTATTGTCAATTACATACTTACCAATGGCGGCAGTGTATGGAATGCCGCTGGCCAGCTGCCACGACGCTGCCAACCACATACGGCGGTTCAAATTGTATCGGCCGTTGATGTTGAACGAGTGTTTGCGGATGAACGAGGCCGAATAAGGCTTGCCGTCGTTAAGTCCGTTGGTCTGCCATTCCGAGTTAGTATAGTCGTACGACACCGCCAGCCTAAAATTGTCGAACATGGCGTTGCAAGTCAGCTCGCAACCGGCAGCTATGGCCGATGCATGGTGCGAGAACCGCTCTGGGTCAATCTCGTAAATCAAACGCATATCTTGCAGTGTCTCAATCATATTCTTAAGTTTCCGACGGTAGATACTAGCCGATACGTTGAGCCATTGCGGCAACTCGTAAAAAACACTCGCCGACATATTCAAACTTTGCTCGGTGCCAAAATGCCTGTTGACAGGCATCCATCGGTTTATAGTTATTCCATAGGAGCTCACCTGAAGCTGATGAATCGGTTTCTGCTTTCGCGACACATTGAATTTGAACAAAATACGCTCCGACGCGCGATAGTTGGCCGTAAGGTTCCATTCGGTATAGAAAAAAGTTGTGTCGGCACCTTTGAACGATATTGTGGCCGGTCCTTCATACTGATTAAGCCGCAAACCGACTAGCACCATCAACCGTGAACCTATGTTGTAAGTCTGGTCAGTATAAATGCCGCTCTGCGTAATGGTTTGCGCATTGATTCGCTGGTCGGAAAACATAGGTTCCGCCAATGCGTCCAAATCAAATGGTTCAAGACTGTATATCGTTGTATTGTAGCCATATTTCAGTTTGATATTGCGGTTTATATTGTACGTAAAATCCAACTTCGACTTTCCGTTCCAGCAAAGCGATGTCCACTTGAAATCACCTTTGTAATGAAAATTCGACAGGCTTGTGCGGTCGAGTCCGCCACTGAAAGTGAGGTTGCAGAACAGCCGGTCGCCAAAGATGTGATAATAGCGCGCAGTACCCAGATAATTGCTCCGTTTCAGATAGATGTAATGGTCGATTTTGTCAGCACCCGAATACCATGACAAATAAAGACGGTTGCGGTCGTTGAAGATATAATTGAATTTGAAATTTACATCGTAGAAGTAGAATGACATATTGACATTGTAATGGCGGAGAACCGGCTTTGCAATACCATCGGCATAGGTGCGACGCACAGCCAGTAGCACCGACGATTTGTTTTTCTTGACCGGTCCCTCGGCAAGCAACCGGGCGGTGAGCAAACCCATCGAACCCGATGCGTGCCACTGCTGCATGTCGCCGTCGCGCAGCCGCACATCGACAACCGACGACAACGCACCCGACTCCGAAGCCGGCAGCTCATTTTTGTATATGTCGATATGGTTTATCACATCAGGGTTGTAAATCGACGCGCCGCCAAAATGCGACGGCGAGAAAATCTCGGCTTCGTCCATCATGAATGTCGTCTGGTCGCTTGTGCCGCCACGAGTGTAGATGCTGCTTGTCGAGAACTCGCTAATCTGCATTCCCGGCAACATGTCGATGTTGCGCAGGGCATCGTGCTCTCCAAGGATGTTGGGCATCTCCTTCAGTTTGCTGATGTTCATTTTGGCGATATTGCTAAGTGCTGACTCCATAAAGTCACTGCTGAGGCTATTACGCACCACAATCTCAGCCATTTGATAACTTTTGGGTGCAAGACGGACATGCATTAGCATATCGTCGCGCACCGACACAATGGTGTCAACCCCTTCATAGCCCAAACTGTAAAATTTAATCCGATGCACACCAGCGGGCAATTTTATCGAAAAATAGCCGTAAGTATTTGTTATTGTGCCCGTTCCAATATCATCGATATAAACTGCGCCGTTTATTATGTTCTCCGAGCTTTTTTGGTCATTCAGGAAACCCGACAGATAATAAAAACCCGTCTCCCTTATCGTTTCAAACAGTACTATCTGATTATCAATCAGACGATAATCAATATTATTCGGTTTAAGGATTTTGTCGAGCAACAAACGGAGATTAGGCTGCTGCTCCACCTTGCTGTATTTCTGTTTGGGAAGCAGATTGTCGGAATAAGAGAACTGAACGCCGCTTTTCGATTCAATTTCCGTGAGTATCTGCTTGAGTGTCTTGTTATTGGTATTGATGCTGACCGTCTTGCCCAAGATGTCGGTCTGCGCCATACATGAACCGGCTGCAATCAGCAGCACAACAACGATTTGCGCTATTCTTCTCAATACCATTCTTGCTCAAAATGAGATGCAAATATACTGCAACGCTTGGTATCGTAAGACAAAAAAAGCGGAAAACCTCAAGTCTTCCGCTTCTGTATCTCAGGAACTCACGCCCCTACTCTTTCTTTTTCACATCGCCCGTAATACGCAGAATCTGTTGCGAGTTTTTCGGGTCGTTGCAGATTACTGTTATCGTTTTGTTCTGCCGGTTCGATTTGCCTGACGAATTGAAAGTTATATCAATAGCCGATGACTCGCCCGGCTTAATAACATCGGCTTTTTTGTTAGCCGCCGTACAGCCACACGATGTGGTTATTTTTCTGATAATCAAATCCTCATTACCTTTATTGGTGAATGTAAAGGTGTGCGACACTTTTTCACCCTCGGTTATTGTGCCGAAGTTGAAAATCGGCTCATCGAAAACCATGTGCGGCGCATTTGCCAACTGCTCCTCGGTGTATTTCGAGAAGTCCTCCTCTATTGTTGCGCTAACCGACAACAAGTTCTTGTTGCTGTTGGTTTCGCCGTTGAGAGCCAGAACAACCTTGTCCATTACAAAACCCCACTCCTTGCGCTTGGTGGCGTCGTATTCAATCACAATCAAGCCTTTAGAGTTGGGTTGAAGTGTCTCGGGAACCGCCTTGGCTTTAATGTGCGCCGGAACGTTCGCAAAAGTAATCGTCATCGGGTTGCCGGTCAGGTTGGCAACGCTGGTGCTGTCAACGCGCACCTCAGTGTTCTTAACCTTCAGCAGCGATATGTGGTTGCTTTCAAGATTCAAATCACCAATCTTGCGCGGATGCAAGTCTGCAAGCGTCTTTTCGCGCTCAATGACCTTTCCTGTGAAATGAATGGTTGTCAGTTCTGGTTTGCAGTTGGTTGTGATGTTCACCGACTTGTTGAACGGTCCTGGACGGCCCTGCGGATTGTATGTTGCCGACACATAACCGGTTTTGCCCGGCATTACGGGCTCTTTGGTGTAGTCGGATGTTGTGCAACCGCACGACGGCTTTACGCTGGTTATAACCAACGGCTCGTTTCCTGCGTTTGTGAACTCAAATTTATGAGTTGCAGGCCCATCGGCTTCCTTTATATCACCAAAATCGTACTTCGACTCGGTCCATTTTATAACAGGCTGCGCACTGGCGGCCATTACTGCAAATGCCGACACAAGTGTGAATAATAACTTTTTCATACTCTTATATTTTTTACAAAACGCAAATGTAAGAATCTTATTACGTCCTCAACTTTTTTTAGACGTGTGGCACATTTTGTTTTGTGAAAGTATGCAAATAAAAAAGAACCGCCATTTCTGACGGTTCTCATTCATAATTTCTATTCAATCTGCTATTTACTTGGCATGAACGACAAGATGAACAGAATCAAACCACCAATGCCTGGAATGAACGCTATCAGAAGCAACCATGGTGAAAATCCTCCGTCACGCAAACGGCGGCACCACATTGCAAGGCACGGGATAAAAATAGCCAATCCGAACACAGCCATCAATGCACCGAATATTACTGCCAAAGCTGTAATACCGCTTGTGATGCCGACAAATAACAGAATCCACAAAATAAATTCAAGAAGCATCAAGCTTAAGAATGTAAGCCAAAACTCCTTTACAGTTGTCTTTCCAGAAAAATTAAAATAGTTCGAAAAGAATTTTTTGATAAGTTTAACCATAGTACATAGTTTTTAAAGTTCAGTCAAACATAACCATTTGCTTTCACAAAAGCAACTGTTTTAATCATTTTATCTAAAAACGAAACACAACAAAGAATACAAGAAACTAAAATTCAGCGCAATACAACCAGGAAAACCAAGTTTGCCAACAAATGCACACAACCTTTGACAAAATGTTACGGATTATATTACATTTGCCACTCTAAATTTTAAAAGATAGAACTATGAAGAAATTATTCGCATTAATGCTGGTTGGAGCGTTCGCTTACAATGCACAGGCTCAACAAGCCGTCGGCCGTCCCGAAAGTTTGAAACGTTTTCAAAACACAACAACAATGGTTGTGCTCGACAACAATCCTCTTCTGGAGTACAACTCCCAGATTGAGGAAGCAGTGAAAAAACACTGGGACATTAGCAAATATGAAATGGTGCGTTTCTCGAGCGCCGAATGGGAGACAGCGCGTAAAGATTCATCAAAATCGTTCATAATCCGCAACACTGTATATAACGACAAAGACCAGACAAAATCGAAGTTCGACTACCTCTGCGTTGAGCTTGGCGGCAACTACGACTTTGTACGTCAGATGCCCGACATTGCCTCGGTTCCAATCTGCTACCATGGTGTTGAGGAAAGCTCTTACGGCTACAAACTCGGTCTGCTCTGCCGTTTCCTGCAGAACCACATCAAACTGACAACCGAGAATCCGCAACTCACAAGCAAAAACATCTTGAAATACTACAACTCACAAATGGCCGACATTCACGACAAAACCCTCTACCTGGTTAAAGAGGAACTGAATCCCGACCTTAGCACTGAGGCGCAGATAAAAGCCGTTTATCCGTACAAGTTCAAGATTGTGTCACGCGAGGAGGTTGAGGCCGCTATCGACCGCAAAGACCCCGATGTAGTGCTGCTGCACAAAGTAGGTCCCGAGGGCACACGCAAAAAAGAGGTTCGCTGCTACAAGGTGATTGTAGGCGCCGCCGATGCCCGTCTGTACTACTTCTCATGGCACATGATAAGCGATAAAGCCAAAGAAGGAATGCTTGCAAAAGATTTCAAGAAACTGGCAAAAGCGAAGAAAAAATAATGCCAAATAAAAATTTCACCGATTTAAAAAAATTCTATTTTTATCAATCGTAACAAAAAAAACAAACGCATATTTTAAACAATTATGAGTGCCGATATAAATCTTATAAAATCAGTTCTTTCGTTGCACGATGAAATGGCGAGCAACGGTTTCTCGTTAGTTTACGAAGGCGAATTCAGCCACGAGGTTATGAAGATGTTCACCTCAATGGCCGAGCGTGATATGGACAAATCGAACGAGGACAAGTCTGTGAAACGCAAAGTGTTCCACGTTATGGTTGAGTGCCTGCAAAATATGACCAAACACTCCGATGATGTTGACCGCAACGACGGTGTGGGCAATGGTCTGTTCATTGTCGGCAAGAAAGACGGATATTGGAGCGTTATCACCGCTAACAAGATTCTGACTGAAAAAATTGAAGGTTTGAAGGCATCCATTGACAACATCAACGGCTTAAACAAAGAAGACCTTAACGCGCTGTATAAGAAGCAGATTCGCGAAGGTTCTCTTTCTGAGAAGGGCGGCGCAGGACTCGGCCTTATCGATATTGCCCGCAAGACTGGCCGTCAGCTTGAGTATCAGTTCCTGCCTTTGGAGGACAAGACAAACCATTTCTTCCTGCTGAAGGTTAGAATCGACTCAAAACCTGATGAAGAATAATACAGAAACAGAATATTCTAGAAAGGCGGTTTGCGACCGCCTTTTTTGTATAGTTGTATTTGTCGGAAAGATTGCATAAATAGCAGACGTATACTTTTACCATGCCGATATTGGAGATAAATATCACAATGCTTGCCGGACTGATAGCTCTGCTGTTGCTTTCGTTGACTTTGCTTGTGTTGTATGTAAGGACCGGCAAAGAGAACGCAAAATTCGGCGTCAGACTAAAGAAACTTGCCGACGAGAATGAGCGTCTGCGACAGTTATCGCTCGCAGGCACTGAGACTTGTGTTATGCTGATTTTCGACCAAAACAAAGAACTGAAATATGTGAACGAGCAGTTCAAACACCTGTATCACACCGACGAGCAATCGTACATCAACACCGTTGGCCGGACAATGTCTGACTATCTGAAATGGAGCGGTTACACCGAGTCGTTCATCATCGACAGCCGTAAGACATTCATCGGAAAGGCCGAAAACACAAAAGGAAAAGCTATTTGGAAACAGATAACCATAACGCCAAACACCGACGAGCGCGGCAATACCAATTATATTGTAGTTGAGGTTGACATAACAAGCGTGAAAGAGACCGAACTGCAACTTCAGGCGCAGAAGAAACGTTCCGACGAGCTGCTGCTTAACATGCTTCCGTCGGAGATTGTAGAGGAATTGAAAGTAAAAGGAGCGGCCACACCACGCGTCTACCGCAGCGCATCGGTACTTTTCGCCGACATTAAGAACTTCACCCGCTGGGCTGAGAGCTTGTCGCCACACGAACTGCTCGACACGCTACAGAATCTGTTTTCGGAATTTGACGATGTGCTGGCTGCCAACTATATCGAAAAAATCAAGACGATAGGCGACGCCTACATGTGCGCCGGCGGCTTACCTATGAAAAACAACAGACACCCGTTCAACATAGTGCTGGCTGCGTTTGGCTTGCAACAAGCCATTACCCGCCTCGACGAGCGCCGCGCCCGTGAAGGTGGCGAGCCCTGGCTGATGCGTATAGGCATACACACCGGAGCTGTAATAACCGGAGTGGTTGGAAAAACCCGCACCGTTTATGACATGTGGGGCGACACCGTAAACATTGCAAACCGGCTTGAATCGGCCTGCGACCCGGGACGCATCAATGTGTCGGAAGCAACATACCTTATAATAAAAGACTATTTTGAGTGTGAATACCGCGGTAAAATTCCAGCCAAGCATAAAGGCGAAATAGACATGTATTTTGTCAACAGATTGAAACCGGAATACTCAGCCGATGAATCAGGTTTTGTACCCAACGCCGCATTCAACAACATGCTGTCAAACTTATAGACAAGACATTGTTTTACAGCTATTTCAGCTGCATAAAACAACACCATAAACTTTTTTCACTGCCTATCGGCAGGGTTGCAAAAAATAATATATATTTGCACCGCTTTCAGCCGCGGGTGTGGCGTAATTGGTAGCCGCGCTAGACTTAGGATCTAGTGCCGTGAGGCGTGGGGGTTCGAGTCCCTTCATCCGCACATATAATCTACAACCGCCTTCCGTATTTCGGTTGGCGGCTTTTTAGTTTTATCTGGATATCACTCAAAAACAAATAAAATGAACATCTCAAGAGAAAACATCGATGAACTGAACGTAGTTGTAACAGTGAAAGTTGACAAAACAGACTACGCCGAGACAGTGGAAAAAAGCATTAAGGACTATCGCAAGAAAGTAAATCTCAACGGATTCCGTCCGGGGAACGCACCACTGGGACTTGTAAAGAAAATGTACGGAAAGGCCATTCTTTGGGACGAGCTGAACCGTATTGTGTCGAAAAATCTGATGGAATATATCAAAAACGAGAAAATCGATTTTCTGGGAGAACCGCTACCTAGCACATCGCAAAAGGCTGATATCGACTTGGATAACAAAGAGGAGTTTACCTTCACTTTCGACCTTGGCGTGAAACCGGCTATCGACCTGAAACTTAGCAAGAAAGACAAACTACCATTCTATAACATCACCGTAAGCGACGAAATGATTAATTCGGCTATTGAAAGCAACTCGTACCGCTTCGGAAAAACTGTAGAAGCCGACAACGTTGAGGAGAAAGATTTGGTGAAAGGCACTTTTGAGCAACTGGCCGAAGACGGCAACGTGCTCGAAGGCGGCATCAAAACTGAGGACGCCCTGTTCGCCGTTGACCGCATTAACGAAGAATCGATTCGCGCACTGGTGATTGGCGCAAAAAAAGGCGACATCATCGACTTTGACATCACCAAAGCCTTCACAAACAACACTGACCGCGCACAAATGCTGCGCATAACAGCTGCTCAATCGGAGAGCCTAACCGGCAACTTCCGCCTGACACTGACAAGCATTAGCCGCCACCAGCCGGCCGAGACGAACCAAGAGCTGTTCGACATGATTTACGGCAAAGGCGTTGTGAACTCGATTGACGAGTACAAGGCTAAAATCAAAGAGGAGTTCCAAAAGGAGCTTGCAATCCAAAGCAATTTCAAATTCATTATCGACGCCAAGGACAAACTCATCGATAAAACCGATATGAAACTGCCTGACGAGTTCTTGAAACGCTGGATTGTTGTTGCCAACGAGAAGACAACAGCCGAGGACGTTGAGAAATCGTATCCAGAGATGCGCAAAGAGTTTGCATGGCAGCTCATCAAAGGCAAAATAGCAACCGACAACAACATTGTCATCAGCGATAACGACCTGCTTGACGCCGCCAAAGAACAGATTTCGTCGCAGTTCCGCCAGTATGGCCTTTCAACTCTGCCCGACGAACAACTTACCGAGTTCGCAAAACAATCGCTTTCAAAAGAAGACGAGCGCCAGCATCTGCACGACCGCAAACTTGACGAGAAGATTGCCGCATGGCTGAAAGAGACCGTCAAAGTTGACGAAAAAGATGTTACAACCCAGGAGTTTAACAATTTGTTCAAATAATTAAATATCAGCATTATGTTTCCAAGCGACGAATTTCAGAAATATGCCACTAAACATATAGGTATCAACAGTTTGACCTATCATCGGTATTCTTCGGCAGTGAACAGCTACATAACGCCGAACATCATCGAGGAACGCCAACTCAATGTGGCATCGATGGACGTGTTCTCACGCCTAATGATGGACCGCATAATCTTTTTGGGAGTGCCTATTGACGACGATGTGGCCAACATAATTCAAGCTCAACTTCTGTTCTTGGAAACAACTGATAACGACCGTGATATATCGATTTATTTGAACTCGCCCGGCGGTTCGGTATATGCTGGACTTGGCATCTACGACACCATGCAGCTTATACGCCCCGATGTATGCACCATTTGCACCGGCATGGCCGCATCGATGGCCGCTGTGCTGATGACAGCCGGCGCCAAAGGCAAACGCTCGGCTCTCCCCCACTCGCGCATCATGATTCACCAACCGATGGGCGGCGCGCAGGGACAAGCTTCGGATATTGAGATTACCGCTCAAGAAATTCAAAAATTGAAGAAAGAATTGTACGAAATCATTGCCTATCATTCAGGCCAACCCTATGACAAGGTTTGGGCCGACAGCGACCGCGACTTCTGGATGACTGCAGCTGAGGCCAAAGAATATGGTATGATTGACGAGATTCTGGAGCGTAAAGCAAGAAAAAGCGATACAAACTTGTAATCAGGCTTAACTATCAAAATGGAATAGAGCGTCCCAAGGACATCTATTCCGTTTTTTGTCTATAACAATCTAACATACAACGTTTTGAAAGACAATTCCACAATAGAAAAATGTTCGTTTTGCGGCCGCTCGCGCAACGATGTACGCCTGCTGATAACCGGTGTGTCGGGTTTTATATGTGACGACTGCGCCATTCAAGCAAACGAGATAGTTGCCGAGAGTCTGGGCAAACCTCAGACTTTCAACCTCAACGGCAAAAACCTGCTGAAACCCATTGAGATAAAGGAATTTCTTGACCAGTATGTGATTGGGCAGGACGAAGCTAAAAAATATCTATCGGTGGCCGTCTACAACCATTACAAGCGGCTAGCACAGAAAAAGACCAAAGACGATGTCGAAATTGAGAAATCGAACATCATTCTGGTTGGTGAGACCGGTACTGGCAAAACATTACTGGCCAGAACAATAGCAAAAATGTTGCATGTACCGTTCACTATTGTCGATGCCACGGTGCTCACCGAAGCCGGCTATGTGGGCGAGGACATCGAGAGCATTCTGACACGCCTGCTTCAAGCCGCCGACTACGATGTGAAAGCCGCCGAATGCGGCATCGTCTTTATCGACGAGATTGATAAGATTGCCCGCAAAGGCGACAACCCGTCAATAACCCGCGATGTGAGCGGCGAGGGCGTTCAACAGGGTTTGCTTAAGTTGCTCGAAGGCTCGGTGGTGAACGTTCCGCCACAAGGCGGCCGCAAGCACCCCGACCAAAAGATGATTCCGGTTGACACAAAGAACATCCTGTTCATCTGCGGCGGCGCTTTTGACGGCATTGATAAAAAAATAGCACAGCGACTTAACACTCAGATAATTGGCTACAAAAAAGCCGATGAGACACAACAAGTCGACCGCAAGAATATGCTGCAATATGTGGCACCGCAAGACTTGAAAGCCTTTGGCCTAATTCCTGAAATAATCGGCCGTTTGCCAGTGCTCACATATCTTAACCCATTGGACCGCACCGCTTTACGCAATATCCTAACCGAACCGAAAAACGCCATTGTGAAGCAATATGTGAAACTGTTCGAGATTGACGGCATCAAACTTTCGTTCAGCGAAGAAACATTTGAATATATTGTGGATAAGGCCGTTGAATTCAAACTTGGCGCACGCGGACTGCGTTCAATCTGCGAGGTGATTATGAACGACGCGATGTTTGAAATGCCGTCGGAAAAGGTGACAGAGTTCAATGTCACGCTTGAATACGCTAAGGAAAAACTCGACCGCGCCAACCTGCACAAACTGCAACTTCAATAGTTATGCAAGCCGACGGTTTTCGCGAGCAGGGGCTTCGCAGCCAGTTGGTTGCCGAGTTGGTCAAAAAAGGCATAACCGACCAAGGTGTGCTGGCCGCCATTGGCAAAATTCCACGCCACTTTTTTATTGACAGCGCGTTTCTCGACTTCGCATACGCCGACAAAGCCTTCCCAATTGGCGCCGGGCAGACTATCAGCCAGCCATTTACGGTGGCTTTTCAAACACAATTGCTTGCCATAAAAAAATTCGACAAGGTGCTCGAGATTGGCACAGGCTCAGGCTATCAGACGGCTGTTCTGCTTGAGATGGGCGCAAAGGTTTATACCATTGAGCGTCAGCGCGAACTATACCAAAAAGTGCAGCAAATGCTACCACTGATGGGCTACCACCCCAACTTTTTCTACGGTGACGGCTTTGAGGGTAAACCCACCTACGGCCCGTTCGATAAGATTCTTGTGACTGCTGGGGCCCCGTCGATTCCCGAAAAACTGCTACTGCAACTCAAAATAGGCGGAGTGATGGTGATTCCCGTTGGCGAGGTTCACCAGCGGATGTTCCGCATTGTGCGCACCAGCGAGAGCGACTTCACCAAAGAGGATTTCGGCGATTTTATGTTCGTGCCGATGCTGGAGGGAGTGAACAGAAGTTGAAACGGTTAGGGTCAGCTTGATTACAAAAAAAACGCCGCACAATCGTGCGGCGTTTCATTTTATCTTTCAATACCTTAATAGAAAATCTCGTAGGTTATTTTATCGCCGTCATCTTGAGACTCTTCAATCTTTGTAAGATATTCACCATCGTAAATGTATGTAAATGTGGTTGTTTTGTCAACTTCTGTTTTTCCATCCTCAATTGACTTTCCTACCATTGATGATGGCAAATTTTTGACTCTCTTACCAAAATAACCAGTGAATGGCATCATATCCTCATATATAAAAAATAAGTCAACATTCAGATTGTTGAGTGTATTGCCGTACGAATATTCAACTATATATAAATCACCATATTCATCGTTTTCAATCTTTACAATGTTGCCATTCTCATAAGTGTATTTCAAATCCGAGGTATAAGTTTTGCCTTCGTATTTGTGTGAATACGAATAAGATAATAAATATCCATCTGCTGAATAGTTAAACTTTACGAGTTGATTGTCATGGGCAAGTTGAGAAATTCTGCCTTTTTCGACACTGCAAGTCACATCGTCATATTTTATTGAATTTTCGGTGTATTGATAAGTATCGCTTTCTTTAAGTTCACCATTACGAAAATACTCGTCTTTTGTCAGTCTGCCGTTCTCATCAAAATAGTAGTTATAAATACTGGTTTCTATAGTTTCATCAAAAATATATTCAATTGTTTCTACAATTTTTGTGACTTTTTTGGGAAGAGTGTTCACTGTTTCAGCGTTTTCATCGTCATCGTCTTTTTTGCAACCAGCAAAAACAAATGCTGCCATCAGGCAAGCTATCATACCATAGTTTAATAATTTTTTCATTTTTGTAGTGTTTTCGTTAAACAATATCCAAATTTATAAAAAAAGGGAATCAAGTCAGCCTTGTTTGAAAAACAATTGTCACTTCACCTTCCCCCGATTATCCACCTTAACTTTCACCAGTTTGTCATCTTTGTAGGCGGCTTCGAACACCACTTCGCCTTTCATTGTCAGCACTTTGTAGGTACCGTTGTGCAAACCGTTTTTGTAGTTGACCTCAGTGTTTAACGGACCCTCGTCGAACCACGTCAGCCATTGGCCGTCTTCGCGACCGTTTTTGTACTGTTCCTGACGCAGTTGTCGACCGTACTCATTGAAATATTTCCACACTCCGTTCTTAACGCCATTCACGTATGCGCCTTCAAATTCCTTCTTGCCGTTGATTCGGAACGACTGATATGTGCCATTATAAACACCATTAGTGTAGTTCTCAACAAGTCGCAGCTGGCCGCCTTCATACCAGTAGGTAGCCGTACCGTGCTTGATATTTGAGCGGTAGTTCACCACATATTGCTCGTCGCCGTTGGCATAGAATCCGTTCCAAACGCTGTCCATAAGGCCGTTTTTGAAATATCCGGTCTGCTCTGTTTGACCGTCCTCGTACCATTGAATCCAGTAGCCCGTTTCGCGGCCGCTGTCGAAGTCGCCCTCGTGGAATTTCTTGCCGTCCTCGTAATAGACAATCCAATGACCGTGCTTTTTGCCGCGCTTGAAGTCGCCTTCCTTCCACACCTGGCCGTTGGCATACCAATAGGTCCAGTGGCCGTCCATTTCGCCGTCGCGATAGTGGCCCTCGTTGCCCTTCTGGCCATCAGTGCGCCAGTAGGTCCACAAGCCGTCCTGCACGTCGTTTTTGAAGTTGCCTTCAATGTCCAACTTGCCGTCCTCGCGCCACCAGGTGGCCTTTCCGTCCTTGTGGTCGTTATTGAAGTTTATCTCGTCCGACTTGCCACCCGACACAAACCAGTCGGTCTGCAAACCGTTTTTCTTGCCGTTGCTATAGCATACGCGCATCTTCTGTTTGCCGTCGAAATACCAGAAATCCCATATGCCGTCTTTCTGATTATCTTTCAAATGGCCTTCCATTTCCTTCTGTCCATTGGCATAGTAGCGAATGTTAACGCCGTTCTCGTAGTTCATTTCACTTTTCAGATTGCCTTCGCGATAATATGTCAGCCATTTACCAACCTCGACGCCAGCCTTGTAGTGGCCGCTACTCATCATTTTCCCGTTCGGATAGTAGCGTTTCCACAGACTGTCCTCGCGACCGTTCAGATAGAACCCTGCTTCTTTAATTTGTCCTGATTGATAATAAGTTGTGAATGAACCTTTACCGTCCTTTACGGTTTGTTTTTTGCCGTCTTCCCAGTAGTTAATCAGCAGAACCGAGTCGCGGAAATGGCGTTCCTCGCGGTATTTCAACCCCGAGCCGTTATAGTATGTCCACGTGCTGTCTTTGTATCCGGCTTTGTAGTAGCCTTCCATTTTCGGTTCACCGTTGAGGTAGTTCTCAACGTAACGGCCATTCATAATGCCGTTGCGGAACTCGCCCTGATTCTGAATTTTGCCGTTGCTGTAGAAGTACGTCAGCCGCCCGTGCACCGCACCGTTGCAGAACTCGATTTCCTCTGTTTTCACGCCCGTGCTGTCGTAGTAGGTCCAGAGTCCGTCCTCTTTTCCCTGCCGCAGCACGCCCGTGCTCGCCACCCGACCGTTATTATACTTGTTTTCGATTCTCTCTTGCGCCAGGCTTGTCAGCGATAACGCAATTAGCAGTATGACGGCAATTTGTTTCATCTGTTTTCAATTTTTCAGCAATATGGCAAAACTATAAATAATAGGGCAATAGGCAAAAGATATGAGGCGCGTTGAATGCTTAATTATATCGAACATCGACATGTCTTAACCATCAACTACCCAGCACCAGCACGCACACACCGATGATGATTCCTGCAAGGGCTATACCTTTCGATTTCAAATTATGCTCATGGAAGATAGCCGCACCAAGCAGGAACGCCAACACAACGCTACTCCGACGCAAAACTGATACTACGCCAAGCAGCGCCTCGGGTCGTGAAAGCGCATAGAAATACATGAAATCGGCCACGGAAAGCGTGATACCAATCATTGGAATGATGATGCGCCAGATGAATGTGGGAGGCACCGAGCGCTTGGGCAGCCAGAAAGCTAGCGGAATCAACATGAAAACGCCCATATAGATTGAATACCAAGTTTGTACAGCCATGCGGTCGTAGTGGGCAAGCAGGTATTTATCGAACAGCGATGAAACCGAACCAAGCAGCGTAGCCGTAACAATAGCCCAAATGGCGTGATTGCTCTTGAAGTTGATGCCTTCTTTCTTGCCCGCTTTCGCGAAAAGATATGATGAGAAGATAACCACCGCAAAGCCCAGCCACTGCCAACCGTTGAATCGTTCGCCATAAATCAAAAACGCTCCGGCTATTGTCCATACCGGACCTGTTGAGCGTATGGGAGCCACAATAGTTATCGGCAACTGGCTCAAGGCTTTATAGGCAAAAATCCACGAACTGCCAACAATCATTGCCTTTATGAAATACAGAAGATGCTCATGCGCTGTGATTTCGGGCACGTAAAATAGATTACCTTCCGAAACTGCACCAAACCGCGACAGCATTAGCACAATGCTGAATAGCACCGCCCCTGTGGCTGTCGCCACAAACAAAACTGGAATAAAAGCATTACCGCGCAGCGACGCCTTTTTCAAAATGTCGTAGCAGCCCAACAGAGCACTCGACAATAACGCAAACAATAACCACATAATCTACTCTTCTGAAATCGGGCGCGAAAGTAGTCAATTACAGTATTTCTTCAACCTTTCACTCATTCCATATTTCCCAAGCCCTGACACCCTGCCCAATCAGCATATCGAGTCCGTTTTTGATTGTCGCGCCCTGCTCTTTGGCTTTTTTCAGAAACAGAGTTTCTTCGGGATTGTAAATCAAGTCGAAGCAGAGATGTTCCGCACCAATGGCCTGATAGGGAATATCGGGGCAGGCGTCAATTTGGGGCGACATACCAAGCGGTGTGCAGTTGACTATAAGCTTATGGTTCTCAACTAGTTCGCTTGTGAGTTGCTGATACGAAAGAATGTTGTTAGCAGCATCGGCATTACGCGACACAAACTGATAGTTGATGTTCAACTTTTCAAGCACATATCGTACTGCCTTTGATGCGCCACCAGTGCCAAGAATGTAAGCGCTTGTGTGACAAGGTTTCAGCAATGGGCGAAGCGAGTTTTCAAATCCCACAACATCGGAATTGCAACCGCGCAGCCGCATTTTTGAGCCATCGCATATAATCTTCACAACATTCACTGCGCCAACCTTTTGTGCCGTCTCGTCAATCTCGTCGAGATACTGCATCACCTTTTGTTTGTAAGGTATGGTCACGTTCAGTCCGGCCAAGCCTGGCGTAGTCAGCACCTTTTCGGGGAAAAGAGCAATGTCTTCAATCTGGAAATTAAGATATTGGGCATCAATCTTTTCTGCCGCAAATTTCTTTGTAAAATAATCCTGCGAGAACGAGTGTCCCAACGGGTAGCCGACTAATCCGAATGTTTTCATAATTTCTCTTCTTTTGCCTTCTCCGATGACTTTTCAAGCGCCCACAATACCGCCATTCCGGCAATCATCAGCAGAATGGCCACAACCACCTCAACGCTGAACTCTTGCGGGAAATACATTTGGTAACTCTGGATTATCGGTTTGCCGTTTTTCAGCACATCAACGCCGTCCTGCATCAGATAGACAGGATTTTTCCACGGCCAAATGGTACCCAGACTGCCAAAAATGAAGCCAGTAAGTACGGCCATCGTCTGGCGCGCATATCGGCTCAAAAGCCATGACAAAAAATGCGAGAATGCCAGAAGTCCCACAACCACACCAATGCCCACGGGGATGATTATGCCCATATCGAAATGCGACACGGCGTAAATCATTATCAGCTGGTAGTTGCCCATCAGAATCAGCACGAAAGAGCCGGACAAACCTGGCAGAATCATACTGCAAATGGCAACCGCGCCGCAGATTATCAAGTACCAGAAGGCTGTGTTCTCCGTTGCCGGATTCATCACCGACAGACCGAAAGCAACCACCGCACCAGCAACAAACGAGACTGCCGCCGGAACATCGATTTTGCCTATCGATTTACCTACAAACCAAACCGATACGAGTATCAGACCGAAGAAGAACGACCACACATAAACAGGGTACGACTGGAACAGAAACTCAAG
>JAFZWI010000150.1 GCA_017617355.1 Salinivirgaceae bacterium
AGCAGCATTATAATAATGTAAACCGCCGCCGAAGCAACAAATGCGATGTTAATCTTTTTCTTCATATCAATCTTATTATCTGTTAGTTATCTCTTTTGGCCACGACAAGTAATATTTACTGATTGTTGTTGATAAAGCCCTGATATTCAGCATATCAGCCACATTCACAATTTCAGTGACAGTGCCGTCCTTCTCCTTAATCAGAATTTGGTCGTGCTGCTGACTGTAGGCCTTGTTGGCAATGGTTCCCGAACTAACAAAATAACTTGCTTCGTCGGCGGTCAGGTTGTAGCGCTTCATCACCTCCTCCTGCAGAAGTTTCACCATTCCGCTGTCGGCTGGTTGGTCCTGAACAATGGTTTTAGGCAGACGGCGGTTGATAAGGTCGCGGCAGAGCATGCTCAACACCTTGTCGCTGTGCGACTGCCAGACTTTGATTGCCACCATCAGGTCGCCATCGTCGAGCATGGCAAAATTCTCAAGCGTGGTCATACCGTTCGAGCGGACTGTGCTGTCGCGGAAATCATCGATTGTAACATGATTGCTCAAGAAATACTTGAAAGCCGGGGATGCAAAAAGGTCCTCGCCTTGAGCCATAAGCATCTTTGCGCGGCGAAGGATGTTAATGAGTAGATGCTCAGCCGAATGCACCGTTTTGTGCAGATAAACCTGCCAGTACATCAGGCGGCGGGCTATCAGGAATTTCTCAATTGAGTAGATGCCCTTCTTCTCCACAACCAGCTTATCGTCAACAATTTCCAGCATTTTAATTATGCGGTCGGTGTTGACAATACCTTCGGTCACACCGGTGAAAAAACTATCGCGGCGCAGATAGTCGAGACGGTCAACATCGAGTTGGCCAGAGACCAATTGCGACAAATATTTCTTCGGATAAACGCCTGTGAAGATTTCAATTGCAGTGTCGAGTTTGCCGCCCATCTGCTTGTTCAGTTCCTGCATGAAAACCAGCGAGATATCCTCGTGGCAAACATCGGCAATGTGATACTCGAGCGCGTGCGAGAACGGACAGTGGCCAATGTCGTGCAACATTATGGCCGCCATGGCGTTTTCCGCTTCGTGGTCGGTTATTTCGGCGCCTTTCATCCGCAGCGTGTCAATGGCAAGCCGCATAAGCGATGTCGCCCCAATGGTGTGCAGAAAACGCGTGTGCTGCGCTCCAGGGTAGACCATATCGCTCATTCCCAACTGTTTGATTCGGCGCAAACGCTGAAGCCACGGGTGCTCCATTAGTGCCAAAATCAATGGCGACGAAAAATCGATAAGCCCCAACACGGGGTCGTTGACAATCTTTGTTTTCGGCGTATTATTATTCATTTTCAATCTTTTGCGTTATTCCAAACACCACTACTTAAACTCGATACCAAGTATTGTGATGTCGTCGAAAAAGTCGCCTTCGGGACCTTTGTGCTTGTCAAGCTTGTCAATCAGCTTGTCAATCAACTTGTCAATTTCATCATCTCTCTTAATCAACTGTTCAATAGGCTCTGTTCCGAAAGCCTTGCGCTCTGAATTTTCAATCTCCACCGTGCCGTCGGTGAAGCAGATGATTCGACTGCCAGGATTAACCGCAATCTCACCGATATTGATTTTTGGAATCTCGTCGAGCATACCGATGCCCATGCAGCCAAGCATCAGCTGCGACACTTCGCCCGAAGCCGCATCGAAATAAATCGGTGGGTTGTGTCCCGCGTTGATATAAGTGAGTTTGTGCGTATCGGTGTTGTAAAAGCCAATGAACAGCGTAATGAACTTCTCTCCGTTCACATTCTCTATTACCTTGGCATTCAACTTATTGACAATCTCTGATATTGACATTTTGGCACCCGTCAAGGCGCGCAGGTTGGCTTGGAAATTCGACATCAGCAATGCCGCCGAAATACCTTTTCCCGACACATCGGCTATGCAGAAGCAGAACTCGCTGTCGTTCAGCTTAATCCAATCGTAATAGTCACCGCCCACATCGAAGTGCGGCAGATAGTAGGCCGATACGTGCAGGAGGTCGTTGTTAGGCAGCGTGGCAGGATTCGGGATAAGCATCGTCTGCATACGCGAAGCCAGCTCGAGCTCCTTTTTTATACCCTCCTGGCGAAGATTCTCGTTAAACAGGTTTCGGTTCTCGATAGCAACCATGATAATGTTTGCTAGCGTTTGTATAAAATACAAGTGCTTGATTGTCGGACTCATACCAAGGCCTTCCTCCTCAATATCGCCAATAATGACATATGCGATTGGGCGCTCGTGGTGATAAACCGGAATTATTGTGTCGAACTGCGCCAGATTCGGATTCAGAGATGCCGTCAGATTAGTTATCTGTTTGTAATACTGCAAGTCGTTCTCAACGCGGATGCCGTCGGCCACTGCCCTGTCGACACCCGACATCAATATGCGACGCCACTTCTGATTGTAGCTGAACATCAGCACTTTGCCTATATTCAAGTCGTCGCACAGAATAGTGCGGAACTTTTCCAGCAGCTGGTCAACCGGAGTGTTCTCGTTTATAGCCAGCGTAACCTGCAGAAGCACATTTAATTTGAAGTTGCTCAATTGCAGACGGCTAAGCGATGCTTTTCCTTCCATGATAATAGTATTTATCAAGTTGCTAATATAGCAATTCGCCGATTATAGTATCAGTTTTTTAAACAGTTACGAGTTTTTACGCACATAATCGGCTA
>JAFZWI010000151.1 GCA_017617355.1 Salinivirgaceae bacterium
CGATAGTATGCTGCGCACCATTGCCATTGGTGAACTTGCTGGCAAGGGTGTTAGCACCGGTAACTCAAAATCAACATCTACCGACGACGTTTTCATTGGTTACAAGACCGGTTACAGCAACACCAAAGGCGCAAGCAACGTGTTTATAGGCAACCAAGCCGGTTACTCAAACACCATAAGTTCTAACAACGTGTTTATTGGAAATAAGGCTGGATATACCACAAAAGGAACCGCCGCAATATCGGGATATAAGAATCCGCGTACCAACCAAACCGAAACAATGAACAACGGCTCAAACAACGTATTCCTTGGCAACGAGGCCGGATATACCAATTCAACTGGCTACAACAACGTATTCCTTGGCAACTATGCAGGTGCAAAGAATACCACGGCCAACAACAACGTGTTCTTGGGCTACAGCGCAGGTCTTTCAAATACCGAAGGTGGTAGTAACGTATTCTTGGGCACACAAGCTGGTTACAATAACAAAAAAGGCGAAAACAACGTGAACCTTGGCTATCAGGCAGGTTACAATACCAATGGAGATGGTAGTCAAGTGGTTATATGGCGTTCTGACCCACCGTATGGCAGCGGAATAACCCCAACAGAAATTACGGGCAAAAACGGTTCGTATAATGTCTATTTGGGTTACCAATCCGGCTATAGTAACACCACTGGTTATAACAACGTGGCTATTGGCTATAAGGCCGGTTACTCTAACAAAACAAACAATAACAATGTTGCGATTGGAAACAATGCCGGTTATAGCGTTACTAATCAAAGAAATGTCATTATGGGAACCAATGCTGGTTATAGCTCATCCAGTGCAATTACTTCAGTAATTATTGGCGATGGCGCAGCGGCAAATGGAAAGGGCGGTAATGGTAATACTATAATTGGTTATGCCGCCGGTGATGTACTGGAAGGTGTTGGGAATGTCGTATTAGGAAATGTAGCTGCCCCATATGTGACAAAAGCGAATAATAGCATTATAATTGGAAATCTTGCAGGACAGGATATGCGAGGAACAAACAGTAATCAACGAAATATAATGATTGGAAATGAAACCTCTGTTTCCACTTCAGGGTCGTCACAGTCAAGTCAGGATAACATAATTATTGGAAATTTTTCAGCAACGTTTCCAGACAATAATAATAACAACAAGAACAATATAGTTATAGGCTATAATACGGCAGCTACAGGTAGCAACAAGCTTGTAATAGGCTCTAATTATATTACCGGCGATATGACTGCCGGGTCACAAAAACTGAAAGTTAATGGCAATTTCGAATGCTATGATATTCAAGCAGAGAATATAGATGCTCTTCCGAGTACATTCACTTCTAACAATAGTTATTATGCTATTTGTGCTAAAAATGAAACAATTAGCAATGATGTTAGAGGTGTATATGGGTATGCAACTGCAGGTAGCTCCTCATCCTATGGCGTGTTCGGATATGCTTATAGTCCAAATGGCAATAATTATGGTGTTTATGGTAAATCGGATGGTACCAACCAAAGTTATAATCAGTATGGTGTATATGGCACGTCAACGGGCTCAAATGGATATCAAAATATTGGTGTATATGGATATGCCAATTATGGAAAAACAAACTGGGCAGGGTATTTTGCGGGAAATGTTTATTTGCAAAATGGTTACTCAACATCAGACTCTCGTTTGAAGAAAAACGTACAAACCATAGACGGAGCGCTTGACAAAGTGCTTAAACTACGCGGAGTAACCTACTATTGGAAAAACCGTGAAGAGATGGCCGCAGTCAAAGGGGTAGATGCTGATAGTTTGGAATTTGGTTACGATGATAAGAAACACATTGGCGTAATAGCCCAAGAAATTGAGCAGGAGTTCCCTGAATTGATTAACACCAATGCCGATGGTTTCAAAACAGTTGAGTATTCGGCAATTGCACCAATTCTCATCGAGGCCGTGAAAGAGCTGAAAGCGGAGAAAGACGCATTGGAGACAACAGTAGCCGCCCAGCAGAAAGAGAACGAGGAGATGAAAGCCAAGTTAGACAAGTTGGAGAAGCTGGTGGAGGAGCTGTTGAAGAAACAATAGAATTTGTTGGGGCGCGGCACCGCCGCGGCCGGCAAAATATTGGAAATGTATTTTTTGTAGAGACGTCATAATAAGGCGTCTCTACATTTTTGTAGGTGCGCCCTGTCGGACGGAAATTGTTAGAAAATTGATTTAAGAATTTTACAAAATTCTCACAATCAATTTTTTAATAAATTTTCTTTAAAATTTTATTAGAATTTCTCGCGAAGCGATAAAAATAAAAAAGCCACCGCAAGGTGGCTAAATTTTCGTGTTTTCCGCGTGTTCCGTGGTTGAACCCCGTTAAATCAACGGAATCCCGTTTTCGGCACAAGTCTTCCGCATATCATCAGGCCAGATGCTGGCTTGTATTTCGCCAATGTGTGCCTTGCGCAGGAAGAACATACAAAGCCGCGATTGACCAATGCCGCCGCCAATTGAGAGCGGGAGAGAGCCTTCGAGCAGACGACGGTGGAAATAGAGTTCCTTGCGCTTCTCTTGGCCGGTAATCTCAAGCTGGCGCAGCAGAGCTTCCTTGTCAACGCGAATACCCATCGATGAAAGCTCAAGTGCGTGGCCTAAAACGTTGTCCCATACCAGAATATCGCCGTTAAGGCCGAAGTGTCCGTCACCGGTCGGGGTGGTCCAGTCGTCATAGTCAGGAGCACGGCCATCGTGTTTCTCGCCGTTGCTCATCACACCGCCAATGCCCATAATGAACACGGCGCCGTACTCTTTGGTAATGGCGTCTTCGCGTTCTTTGGCTGTCAGCGTTGGGTACATCTTGCACAAATCGTCAGCATACACAAAGTGGATGCGTTGCGGCAGTTGCGGTTTGATATTTGGAAACATCTCATACACAAGATATTCCGTACGGCGCATTGCGTAGAAGATGCGTTTCACAGTCGTTTTCAGGAAGTCGATGGTGCGGTCGTCTTTGCCGATGCAAAGTTCCCAGTCCCATTGGTCAACGTAGAGCGAGTGGGTGTTGTCGAGCTCTTCGTCGGCGCGGATGGCGTTCATATCAGTGTAGATGCCGAATCCGTTGCCAATCTCGTAGTCGGCCAGAATCATTCGTTTCCATTTGGCCAGCGAGTGCACAATCTCGGCATTTTGCTCTTTCATATCCTTGATAGGGAACGACACTGGGCGCTCAACGCCGTTCAGGTCGTCGTTCAAACCGGTGCCTTTAAGCACGAACAACGGAGCCGTCACGCGACGCAGCCGCAACTCTGCCGACAGGTTCGATTGAAAGAAATCTTTTATACGCTGTATGCCTAATTCAGTCTGAGTCAGGTTCAAAAGGGGCTTATATCCCTTTGGAATAGTCAGTTTACTCATTTCCGCACATTTTTAGTGCGCCAAAAGTATAAAACATTTTTATTGCCACAATACTTTTTTGAATAATCTGAAATTATATTATGCGATTTGAATATAAATTTGAAAGTATTTAATGGTGGATTTTTGAAAATTGAAAGTATAAGTCACGCTTTCGCGATATAAACCACCGCCATCACATTGGAATACAATGGCTTATCGATTGCAATAAATTGAAATGGATTCCTTAAGAATAAGGTACACCAGCAGTTTTTAGTTAGCGTCAGCGTCAGTGTTAGTGTCGCGTCAGCATTAGCTTAGCAACTGCACTTCTTCTTAAACGAGAATTTATTCTCTTCGTGGTGTATCAGTCTGACAATGTTCTTTCTGTGAGTGATAATCAGCAGAACGGCTTCGGCCACGGCGAATACCATCAGCGACACGATATGGATCTTGAGAACGAAGATAATCATAATGGGGAAGGTGAGACCGCCCAGCATTGAGCCAAGTGACACGTATTTGCTGATAAGCAGCACCACTACAAACACGCCAAAGCACGCCAGCGCCGACAGCGGACTAAGTGCCACAGCAATGCCCAAAAGCGTTGCCACGCCCTTGCCGCCTTTGAAATGCGCGTAAATGGGGAAGATGTGGCCCAGAACAGCGAAAACGCCGAGCAGCAGCTGCAAGTTGACAAACGGCTCAGTGCCGCACTCGTAACTTGCAAAATGCGCCAGACACACCGCCAGAAAGCCTTTCAGCAAATCAATTGCAAAGACAATCAATCCGGGTTTGGTGCCAAGCACACGGATTGTGTTGGTTGTTCCCGCGTTGCCGCTTCCGTGCTCACGCACGTCGATTCCATAAATGCCCTTGCCAAGCCAAACGGC
>JAFZWI010000152.1 GCA_017617355.1 Salinivirgaceae bacterium
AGAGAACGCCAAGCGGCAGAAACAGACAATTGTTCTGCCCGAGGGCTACGAAGAGCGCACAATCAAGGCCGCCGACGCGGTGATTGAGCAAGGCATTGCCGACATTATCCTGATTGGCAACAAGGCTGAACTTGAGAAGAAAGCCGCCGATTTCGGGTTGAAAAATATCGCGAAAGCGCTGATTGTTGACCCCGAAGACCACCCGCGCAAACAGGAATTTATCGACAAACTGGTCGAACTGCGCAAGAACAAGGGAATGACGCCCGAAGAGGCCGCCCGTTTGCTCAAAAATCCGCTCTATTTGGGCGCGATGATGGTGAAGATGGGTATGGCGCAAGGCGAGGTTGCCGGTGCCGACAACGCCACTGGCGACGTGCTGCGTCCGGCTTTCCAAATTGTGAAGACGAAACCAGGAATCTCTTGTGTGTCAGGCGCTTTTGTGATGGTGCTGAAGGACAAATCGTGGGGTCAGAACGGCATTATGGTGTTTGCCGATTGCGCCGTGCTTCCGGTGCCCACCGCACCCGAGTTGGCGCAGATTGCCGTTGAATCGGCCAAGACCGCCAAGGCTATCGCCTGCATCGACGACCCGAAAGTGGCCATTCTGTCGTTCTCGACCAAAGGCAGCGCAAAGCACGAGGTTGTCGACAAGGTGATTGAGGCCACCAAACTGGCTCAAGAGATGGCGCCCGAACTCAAAATCGACGGCGAACTTCAAGCCGACGCGGCTATTGTGCCGGGTGTGGCCAAGAAGAAAGCCCCGGGCAGCGACATTGCCGGACAGGCCAACGTGCTGGTGTTCCCGTCGCTCGAAACGGGCAATATTTGCTACAAATTGGTTCAACGTTTGGGCAACGCCGAGGCTTACGGCCCGATTCTGCAAGGTATGGCGGCGCCAATCAACGACCTGTCGCGCGGATGCTCTGTCGAGGATGTAATCAACGTTATCGCTATCACTTGCAATCAAGCCATTGCTTTGAAGAAATAAAAAGTTTAGAGGGTTGAGAAGGTTAGAAGTTGAGTTGAATCAAAAAATCCTAACTACTAACTTCTAAATCCTAAATTATAAAAGAAAGATTATGAACGTATTAGTATTGAATTGCGGCAGTTCGTCGCTCAAATATCAGCTCATTGATATGAACACCAAAAGTGTTCTGGCAAAGGGTATCTGCGAGAAAATCGGAATCGAGGGCTCGTCGCTTACGCATAAGCCGACAGGCAAAGAGCAACTGGTTGTAAATCAGCCGATGCCCGACCACAAGGCGGCTGTCAAATTAGTTATGGACGCTCTGCTCGACAATAAATATGGCGTGGTGAAGTCGATGGGTGAGATTCAGGCTGTTGGCCACCGCGTGCTGCACGGAGGCAAGTTCTACAGCGGCTCAATCCTGATTAACGACGATGTGAAGCGCGTCATTCGCGAATGCTTCGACCTTGGCCCACTGCACAACCCTGCAAACCTTATCGGCATTGAGGCTTGCGAGAGTCTGATGGGCTCGACGCCGCAGGTGGCCGTGTTCGACACCGCTTTCCACCAAACAATGCCCGAAAAGGCTTATCTGTACGCGCTTCCGTATGAGTATTACGAGAAGTATGCCATTCGTAAGTACGGCTTCCACGGCACAAGCCACTGGTACGTGTCGGGCCGCGCCATTGAGTTTGGCAAACTCGACCCGAAAAAGTCGAAAGTGATTGTTGCTCACTTGGGCAACGGTGCTAGCATTTCGGCTGTTGTGGGCGGCAAGTGCGTCGATACAAGTATGGGCCTGACACCGCTCGAGGGCTTGGTTATGGGCACCCGCAGCGGCGATATCGACCCTGCTGTGGTTCAGTATATTGCCAACAAAGAGAAACGCTCGGTTGACGATGTTCTGAACATTCTGAACAAGAAATCGGGTGTGCTGGGCGTGTCGGGCGTATCGAGCGATTTCCGCGACCTTGAGGCCGCCGCAAAATCGGGCAACAAACTGGCGCAGACGGCTTTCGATGTGTTTGTTTACCGCGTGGCCAAATACATTGGCAGCTACGTGGCCGCAATGAACGGTGTTGATGCAATCGCCTTCACTGCCGGTCTGGGCGAGAACAACGGTGCCGCCCGCAAGGCCATTTGCGACTATCTGGGCTATCTGGGTATCAAATTGAGCGCCAAAAAGAACCAAATCCGCGGCGAAGAGGTTGTAATCTCAACCCCGGCGTCGAAGGTGAAGGTGCTGGTTATCCCGACCAACGAGGAACTGGCTATTGCAATGGAGACGGTTAAGATTGTGAAAAAACTGAAGAAATAAACAGTTGAAAAACAGATAGAAAAAGCGAAGTCACGAAGATGGGCTTCGCTTTTTTTGTTCGGGTATGCAGTTTTTTAACTTGAGGAAAACACTATATTTGTTTTCACTGATTTTTGAAAATCTAAAACAATACATAACACTATGAAACGCATTTTCACACTAATGTTTGCCGCAATGTTTGCCGGGCAGGCGTTGGCACAGACTACTTTTGAAGTTGGCAATTTGGAGTACACAGTCACTGATGAGACAAATCATTATGTTTCTGTTGGCAAGGCAGAAACCGAACCTACCGGTGCTCTCAATATTCCGGAAAAAGTAACCAACCCCGACAATAGCGTGGAATATTCGGTGACAAGCATCGACTACATTGCGTTCTATGGTTGCAGCGGACTCACATCAGTAACAATTCCCAATTCGGTTACAAGCATCCACAACTTCGCGTTCTTGGATTGCAGCGGTCTTACATCAGTCACCATTCCAAATTCGGTAACAAGCATCGGCATCTGTGCGTTCGAAAGTTGCAGCAGTCTAACATCGGTCACTATTCCAAATTCAGTAACAAGCATTGGCGACGAGGCATTCCGTTATTGCAGCAAACTGACAGAAATAAATGTTGAAAACGATAACACGACATATACATCCGAAAACGGCATCTTGTTCAATAAAGACAAGACAACAATTATAAGCTATCCTACTAGTAAAACAGGAACAAATTATACCATACCTAATACGGTTACAACCATCAGCGCTTATGCGTTCTATGGTTGCAGTGACATCACATCTATCACCCTTCCTAATTCAACTACAAGCATCAGCAACCACTCGTTCGCAAGTTGTAGCAATTTGACATCAATAACCATTCCGGAATCGGTTACAAGCATCGGCGACAACGCGTTCTGTGATTGCAAAAACTTGGCATCCGTCACCATACCCAATTCGGTTACAAGCATCGGAGACGATGCATTCAAAGGCTGCAGTGGTATTATATCCCTGACATATAACACTAATGCCATTGGTTCTGCATTCTACGACAACACTTCTCTTAAAATTATAAATATTGGCAACTCTGTTACAAGCATAGGCGTCGCAGCGTTCCGTGATTGCAGTGGCTTGACATCAGTCACCATCCCCGAATCGGTTACAAGCATCGGTGATAGGGCGTTCTATTATTGCCGCAGTCTGACATCAATCAACATTCCCAATTCGGTAACAAGCATCGGTGACGATGCGTTCCGTGGTTGCAGCAAACTGACATCCATCACCATCCCCGAGTCGGTTACAAGTCTTGGCAACGCTGCGTTCCGTGATTGCAGTGGCTTGACATCAGTCACCATTCCAAATTCTATTACAAGTATTGGCCACTATGCGTTCGAAGGTTGCCGCAACTTGACATCGGTAACAATTCCGAAGTCTGTCGAAAGCATTGGCCACTATGCGTTTTCTTTCTGCAGCAATCTTAAGCAAATCACAATCTATGCAACGTACGAAAACGGTCTGCCCCCCCTTGGCTCATACGCATTCAGCAACAACACTTGTACAGTAACCGTTCCTTGTGGACAAACGGATTATTACAAAGAATCGGATTGGGGACAATACACAAACTTCACCTATGCCGAAGATTTTCTGTATGAGTTTACCGTTGAAGCCAACTACCCCGAAATGAGCAAAGTTGAGATTCTGCAAATGCCCGACTGCTCAAACCCTGCAACCGTCAAGGCAACAGCCAATGAAGGGTATGTGTTTGTAATGTGGGACGACAAGTGCACCACGGAAGAAAACAGCAGCGTTTATGCCAGCGGCGACAGGCGTTGCATAGCCTATTTCGCCCCTGCCGATGCCGACATCAACATTATTCCCAAAAACTACAACACAGCCTTTTGGTACTACAACACCGATACAAAAACTCTGCACGTTGGCGGCCACGGTGAATTGATGATTGAAGCCGATTACATGTGGGGCGATTTGCCGAAAGCCGAAGTTGAGCATGTTTATATCGAAGACGGATTTACATATATCGATGCTTCAACTTTTCAGAATTTCAAGGCTTTGAAAGATGTTCGTCTGCCAGCAACACTGAAAAATATTGGTAGCACATCGTTCAACGGCTGCGAGAGTCTTGAGTCGGTTGTGATTCCCGAAGGTGTCAGAGAAATTGAGTATGGGGCTTTTAACGGCTGCAGCAGTATGAAATATGTCGTTCTGCCATCGACATTGCAGAAAATATCGTCGCGTGTTTTTACATTATGTCCACAACTCGATTCCATTGTAATGAAATGTGATACGGCACCATTGTCATACTACAACTCTTTTGACACACCCGCCAAATTTTACATTCCATGCGGAATGACCAACACATATTTTAACAGCAATTATTGGTGGCACGAAACCCATAACAACGACAGGTAT
>JAFZWI010000153.1 GCA_017617355.1 Salinivirgaceae bacterium
ATCGGCAAGCGTGTAGAAATATCGTTCCTGAATGCTGCGGTCGGCGGGGACAACATTGGCTTTTGTTGAGAGTGTGCCAAGGCTGCGGCCTTCGGTGTCAACAATCTCAATGGTGCGGTAGGTGTCGCCCACAGCGCCCGACGGCGAGTAAGTCACAACCACATCGGTCATTTTCCCAGGCTCGACAGGTGTGCTCAAAAAATCGGCGTTTATGCACGAGCAGCCAGGAATGGCGCGCGATATGGCCACATTGCGGTTCGAGTTGTTGAGCAGGTGGAATGCGTGGCTCACAGGTCCGTCGGCTTCGCTGATAGTGCCGAAATCCCACTCGTAGGTGTCGAATACGGGCACAGAGGCATCATTCTGCGCGTTCGCGCAAAGTGAAAGCGTAATTGCAACAATAATTGACAGCCGTCTCAATGTCAGAGAATTTGCCCAAATTTATGCAAATCTTTAATATAGTGTAGCAAAAATGCTGCAGCTTAAATTCGAAAACGGTCTGACGGAGGTTTGTCGGATTAACTATTTGTGTGTTAGCAGAATTATTGACAGAATAGAATCGATGAAAATGAAGAAGAAATAGGCGACCATGAAATTGACGGCCACAGCCACGCCTTTGCCTGTCAGCGGAATGACAACCACAAACAGAAGAATCATCGCCAGAAGCATTTTCAGCATATTCATGGCTATTACTATCAGTCCGGCTTGCTCAGGGAAATGATTTTTTACAAAATATGAACCCAATAAGTGGAGGAGAGTCAATGAAGCCAAAATGCCGTAAATGACAAGCAGATGCGGCACGCTGACAGACACAAAATCTGGTGCAAGCATTGCAAGCGTAAAATGCGCTATAATAATCAACGCTGCAAGCAAAAAACTGAATGAAAAACGATTATTCATAAACGTAAACTAAAACACCTAACTCTCTTCGTATTTCTCGAACAGGAAATTATTGTAAGGATAGCGCTCGGCATGAATAGCCTTGGCCTTCTCGTAAATCATTTTTTTGAATTCTTCGATATTGAGTTTCTCTTTAGCCGAGATGAAGATGCAAGGCAGATTGTTTTTGGCTATCCACGAGCGTTTCAGTTCGTCGAGCGGAATGTTGACGCGAGTTGGCGCGGTCATGTCAAACTCGTCTTGCGGCTCGTAGTGGTAGTTGTCTACCTTGTTGAAGACTACGTAGGTCGGGATGCTGTGCGCTCCAATGTCGTGAAGCGTGTTGTTCACCACATCTATCTGCTCCTCAAAGTCGGGGTGAGAAATGTCGACTACATGCAGCAAGATGTCGGCTTCGCGTACCTCGTCGAGCGTCGATTTGAACGACTCCACAAGGTCGTGTGGCAGTTTGCGGATAAATCCGACTGTGTCGGAGAGCAAGAAAGGCAGATTTTCAATCACCACCTTGCGGACAGTGGTGTCGAGAGTCGCAAAGAGTTTGTTTTCGGCAAACACGTCGCTTTTGCTCAGCATGTTCATTATGGTCGATTTGCCGACATTGGTGTAGCCCACAAGCGCGATGCGAACCATTTGTCCGCGGTTTTTGCGCTGCGTGGCCATTTGCCGGTCAATTTTATCCAACTGTTCTTTCAGATGCGATATTTTGTCGAGGATGATTCGGCGGTCAGTCTCAATCTGAGTCTCGCCCGGGCCGCGCATACCTATACCGCCCCGCTGCCGCTCAAGGTGAGTCCACATTCGTGTCAGGCGAGGCAGGAGATACTGGTATTGTGCTAGCTCCACTTGCACCTTGGCGTGCGCTGTGCGTGCCCGCTGGGCAAAAATATCGAGAATCAGGTTGGTGCGGTCCAAAACGCGGGCTTTGAACAGCTTTTCGATGTTGCGGAGCTGTGTCGGCGTCAGTTCGTCGTCAAAAATCACCAAGTCGATGCTGTTTTCCTCAACAAAAGTTGCCACCTCCTGAATTTTTCCGGCACCAAGAAATGTCGCTCCGTTTGGTCGGTCCATTTTTTGCGTGAACCGTTTAACGGCTACGGCGCCGGCGGTGTCTGCCAGAAAAGCTAGCTCGTCAAGGTATTCGTTCACCTTTTCCTCGTTCTGCTCTTGAGTTATAACACCCACTAAAACAGCCGTTTCCGCAATTCGTTCTCTTGATATGCCGTTGTCCATAATTGTTAATAATCAAAACCGTGCAAAGCTAAAAACTTTTTCGGGTGTTCAGTGCCGACTGCAATAGTCGAGAAATCATCCTTCGAAATAAAAAAATGCCTTAAATGCAATAAATTGCTATATTCGCACGCTTAATTTTGAGCTTTATGTTCAGAATCTATTGATTTAGAAAAATTTAAATGTTTTATAGATGAAAAATAAACTCGGTTCAGCTCTTTTGGTGTTTACCGTTGCGCTGACTTTCTGTAATTGCGAAAAAAACGCTGATTTATTGGGAAACTGGCGGACACTTTCGTCGCTTAACGCTCGTGGACGCGGTGGCGCCACTTGCTTTGTGATAGACAACAAAGCTTATATAGTGGGTGGAGAAGGTTATTACAAAACAATTGAATATTACAAGGAAACTTGGCAGTTCAATCCAGATACTCGTTCTTGGACAGAGTTCGATACGGTTCCATGTGCTAAAGGGCGCAGAAATGGTGCTGGATTTGCCGTTAAGGGAAAAGGTTATTACGGAACAGGATACGGAAAAGACGCTGTTTATTTTAACGACTTTTACGAGTTTGACCCGACCGCCGAAAGTGGCAGTCAATGGCACGTAACCGACACTTTCCCTGGAGGGAAAATTACAGGAACAATCAGTTTCGCAATTGATGATATAGGTTATGTGGGCACAGGTTACACCAAAGAACTTGGAGCATCAAACACCTTTTACTCGTATAATCCTGAAAACGCTGACGGCGAAAAATGGACTCTTGTTGAGAATATAAATGCCGCAAAACGTCAGGGAGGAAGCGTGTTCATCATCGACGGACGCGCGTATATTTTCGGCGGTGTCAACAATGGTTATGGTGTTGAGGATTTGGAGCGTTTCAATCCGGCCGAGCCAAAAGGTGATTATCGTTGGTTCAAAATCAGCCAGGATTTATATGACGACTATCGTAAAAAAGACGAACTTATACGTCAAAATGCTGTAGCATTCTCAATAAACGGACACGGATATATCTGCTGTGGTTCGAGCGTGTCGGGAGGTGCTAAAAACGACACATGGGAGTACGTTCCTTTCTATGGTTCCGAAGGCCGTGGCAAGTGGATAAAAGTAGCTTCGTTCGAGGGGGCAAACCGCAATAATGCTTGTGGTTTTGTTCTTAACAATTCAGCATACGTAATGTGTGGACAAAATGGTAGGAGCGAGAGCAGTTACTATGACGATGTTTGGTGTTTCGATCCGACACAGGATTACGATGATAAGAAATATAAATAATCAGATTCCCTAAAACAGACCGTACTAAGGGAAATCTGTAAATACGGTTTCCCTTTGTTTTTTAAAACAATTTGGCAAATGAGGAACGCACTACGTTCAATACTTTTAGCAGCGTTAATTGCTGTGATGCTTGTCGGTTGCAAAGAAGACGAATATTTTGGAAACTGGATTAAAGTATCGACTTTGAATGCAAAAGGGCGTGGAGGTTCGTCCGTTTTCAGTATTGAGGACAAAGCCTATCTTGTAGGCGGCTATGGATACTATTATACAATTAAGTATTTCAATTCAACATGGGAATTTGACACAGAAGACAACTCTTGGGCTGAAACAGATTCCTTGCCGGGTGAGCCTCGTAAAGACGGTGTTGCATTCACGATAGGCGGCAAGGGATATTATTGTGGAGGTATTGGTGCCGATGGCTCGTATTTCGGAAACATGTATGAGTTCGATCCCAAAGCTGAAAAAGGCTCGAAGTGGCGCGAGTTGAAAAACGACTCTTATCCCGATGGTGCGTTCTATGGAGGAGTAGGGTTTTCCATTGGCGAGTGCGGATATGTGGGAGCAGGCATGAACGACAAAACTGGTCCTACGAACAAATATTACCGTTTTGATCCGTCGAAGCCCGAAGGTTCGCGTTGGACGCAAATCGACAAGGAAGGTCTTGCAGTGAAACGTTTAGGTGGCAACTCGTTTGTGATAGGAGACAAGGCTTACATTATGGGGGGGCGGCACAACGACTACCGCGTGAAACAGTTTGAGTGCTATAATGCATCGACTAATGAATGGATCGTGATAAGCGAAGACATGCTAGAAGATTACAACATTGACATGCTATTCCGTTACAACGCATCGACATTTGCCATTGGCAACAAAGGCTATATAACCTGTGGCGTGAAGTTTACAGGCGAGGTGTTGCGAGATACTTGGGAGTTCACGCCCGATGTCAACAACGGTAAAGGTGCTTGGCAGATGATAGCCAAATTCGACGGACCCAGCCGCTATTGCGCGCCTACAGTCACAATCAATGGTTGTGGATATATGTTTTGTGGACAAAATGGTGTAGGCTCCACAAACTTCAAGGACGATATTTGGAGGTTTAATCCTAACGAAGAATATAACAGAAGGGGACACAAATAATGGCACAGACATTTGACATAATTGTACTTATCCTGCTCGGTATTTCGGCTGTTACGGGAATCTTCAAAGGCTTGATAACCATGCTTACATCGCTCGTTGCCATTCTGCTTGGCGCATGGCTCACAATGAAGTTCTCCTACATCACAGGTGGATTTCTGCAGCAACATTTCAACTTCAACGAGCAGTATGTAACGGCGGCATCTTTTGTACTCACTTTTCTGGCTGTGGTAGTGGGCGTTCATCTGCTCGGCAAAACAATCAGCAGCCTTGTCAAGGCCATTGCACTTGGTTGGGCCGATAAGATTCTGGGCTTGGTTTTCAGCGTGTTGCGCAGCGCGTTCATAATCAGTGCCATTGTGTCGGCGTTGAGCTCTTTTGGACCTACATCGTCGTTATTCAATGGCGAAATCAAGAACGATAGCAAACTTTACAACAAGATTGCACCCATTGCGCCGTTTGTGTTCGAACAGCTCAATTTCAACCTCGGCGACCACATCCCGGCGGTTCCGACCATACCTTCGGACCTCGGTGATATTTTGCCAGAAGACGCAAAAATCTTGTAATATTTCGATAAATCATTTAAAATAAAATAGATACGATGAATTTCATAGAAGAACTGACATGGAGAGGCATGATTCACCAGATGATGCCAGGAACTGAAGAATTACTTGCAAAAGAACAAGTTACAGCATATTTGGGAATCGACCCGACGGCCGACTCTCTGCATATTGGCCACCTTTGCGGCGTGATGATGCTGCGCCACTTCCAACGCTGCGGCCACAAACCGCTGGCTTTGATTGGCGGTGCTACCGGTATGATTGGCGACCCTTCGGGCAAGAGCCAGGAGCGCAACTTGCTCGACGAGGAGACTCTGCGCCACAATGTTGCCTGCATCAAAAAACAGCTGTCGAAATTCCTTGATTTTGACAGCGATGCGCCAAACCGCGCCGAGTTGGTGAACAACTACGACTGGATGAAGGATTTCACCTTCCTCGACTTTGCGCGTGAGGTGGGCAAGCATATCACCGTCAACTATATGATGGCCAAAGATTCGGTGCAGAAGCGTCTAAACGGCGAGGCTCGCGACGGTCTGTCATTCACCGAGTTCACCTATCAGTTGCTTCAGGGTTACGACTTCCTGTATCTGAACGAGCACAAAAACTGCAAACTGCAACTTGGCGGCGCCGACCAGTGGGGTAACATCACCACCGGTTCTGAGCTCATCCGCCGCACCAACGGCAACGAGTGCTTCGCCCTCACCTGCCCGCTTGTGACTAAAGCTGATGGC
>JAFZWI010000154.1 GCA_017617355.1 Salinivirgaceae bacterium
GAAGACCAAGGCCGGTGTGGCATTTCAGAATCATTGCAATCTCTTCCATAGCGGTGTTTCCGGCACGCTCGCCAATGCCGTTAATGGTCACCTCGCACTGACGGGCGCCATTCACAAGTCCGGCCATTGTGTTGGCGGTGGCCATACCCAAATCGTTGTGGCAGTGGGTTGAGAGAATGGCGTTGCCCATATCAACGTGGTCAATCAGGTATTTGATTTTCGCACCATATTCCGACGGCAGGCAGTAGCCAGTGGTGTCAGGAATGTTGACCACCGTGGCACCCGCTTTGACAACAGCCTCAACCACCCGAGCAAGATATTCATTATCAGTACGTCCGGCATCTTCGGCATAAAACTCAACATCGTCCACAAAGCGGCGGGCGTACTTCACGGCCTTCACGGCGCGCTCAATAATCGCCTCGCGTGTTGAGTTAAACTTATATTTAATATGTGGGTCCGATGTGCCGATACCCGTGTGTATCCTCTTGTGTTTGGCGAACTTAAGAGCCTCAGCAGCTACTTCAATATCTTTTTCGACAGCGCGCGTTAGAGCGCAGATAGTGGGGTAGGATACAGCCTTCGAAATTTCGACAACCGAGTTGAAATCGCCCGGGCTCGAAACCGGAAATCCGGCTTCAATCACATCAACGCCAAGCCGCTCAAGCAGTTTGGCCACTTCAATTTTCTCAACAGTGTTAAGCTGGCATCCAGGCACTTGCTCGCCGTCGCGCAGCGTGGTATCGAATACATAAATTTTGTCTGACATATTATTGAATATTAAATTGTTATACTAAAATTACCAATCCAAAACCCAAGGCCCGGATTTGCTGATTTAAAATGTTGTGATTTGTGATTTTTGCACGTTATGTTTCGTGCGGCGCATCGCGTAGACGCGCAAGATAATTATAGGCCGGCTTGCGTACGGCGCAATCGTAGTAGCGATAGTGATAGGACAGACAATAGGCTGGCAGCCGCTTGGTTTGTGCGGTTTGCAATCAGTCCGGTATTAAATGTTGTGCCCATAAATCGGGCGCAAAAGTAATACAAATTTCAAATCAGCATTCATCTTTTGTTAAATGTAATTCGGTGGTGAGGTTAATACATATAATAATTACGGATAATTAGCGTTAATTGAAAGTTTTGGCATTTGTTGGGAATACAATTTTGATACTTTTGCCCACTCAAAATCGATATGGCAAAAAAGCTGATATTCATATTCATACTTGTCGGTGCGGTTGCGGGCAGCGTGTCGGCGCAGAAGAAGCGTCCGTGGCGCGACCCGTTCTACGATGCCGAGCCGTACCATTTCGGATTCGCATTCTCGCTGGGAAAGACAAGCTTCGCCATTAGCCATTCCGACACATTCAACCAACTCGATACCGTTTATTCAATCGAATATAGTGGCGGCGCGTTGTTTGGCGCCAGTATGATTGCCAATCTGAAGCTGGCCGACAATTGGGATTTGCGCACCTTGCCAGGCTTGATGTTTTGTCAGCGCAGTCTCAACTATTTGCTTCGCGACGATTTGGTCCAGGGCGATGATATGTTGCGTAAGCACCCAATGAAGATTGAGACGACACTGATTCAGTTTCCGATAATTGTTAAATATCGCGCTGTTCGTGAGAGCAACTACCGGCCTTATATTTTTGCCGGGCTGAATCCTGCTGTCGACTTGGCCGCACGAAAAAAGCCTAAGGACGACGAAAAGCCGAAAATACGACTGAAAAAGTTCGATGTTTATGCCGAAGTTGGCGTCGGTCTCGACAATTATCTGCATTGGTTCAAGTACTCTACTGAGCTGAAATTCAGCTATGGGCTGTTCAATATTGTTAAATACGACGATACTGAATACACCAATGCTTATCGCCGTCTTGGCTCAAAAATGGTCACTTTAGTGCTCTGTTTCGAATGATTAAGGAACTCACTTTGGCCTTGTCGCCCGAGAAGGCATCGTCGGAAAAATATTATCTGCCAGCCGCTGCCGCCAAATTAGGCGTTTCCACCGAGCAAATTTCATTTTGCCGTCTTCGCGGAAGGTCAATTGACGCACGCCACGGGCGTGTGCTCATCAATCTGCGGCTCGATGTCTATATTGATGAACTTCCGAGTGCTGATGAGTTTGAAATTCCTGATTATCCGAATGTTGAGCATTGTCAGCCAGTTGTGATTGTGGGCGCGGGGCCGGCGGGATTGTTTGCCGCGCTCAAGTTTTTGCACTCGGGGTTGAAGCCGATAATCGTTGAACGCGGAAAAGACGTGCACTCGCGCCGTTTGGATATTGCCGCCATTCACCGCAACCAGGGTGTCAATCCCGATTCGAACTATGGTTTCGGCGAGGGTGGAGCCGGCACCTATTCCGACGGCAAGCTTTTTACCCGCTCAAAAAAACGTGGCGACATTTCTGAAGTTTTGCGCATTCTTTACGCCAATGGTGGTAACCCCGACATTATGGTTGACGCGCATCCGCACATTGGTTCCGACAAACTGCCGGGAATTATTGAGAACATTCGTAAAACAATAATTGAGCATGGCGGTGAGGTGCATTTTGGCGTGTCGTTCGGTAGTCTGATTCTTGACGGTGACCGCGTGCGCGGAATCCGTACCACCGCAGGCGACGAAATCTGCGCCGACGCTGTGATTTTGGCTACAGGTCATTCTGCGCGGGATGTATATTATTCGCTTCATCGTCAAGGTGTTATGCTTGAACCAAAGGCTTTTGCAATGGGTGTGCGTGTTGAGCATCCGCAGAGCCTTATAGATAGCATCCAATACTCGTGCCGTCAACGCGGGCCTTACCTTCCGGCGGCCGCATACAGCCTTGTGCAGCAGTCGGGTGGGCGAGGGGTTTACTCGTTTTGTATGTGTCCTGGCGGCATAATTGTTCCAGCATCAACCGCTGATAATGAAATGGTTGTAAACGGAATGTCGCCGTCGGCACGAGGCAGCCAGTGGGCCAATTCGGCCATTGTGGTTGAGTTGCGTGCTGAGGATATTCCGCAATCGTCCGACCCGGTAATGGCCGGACTTGAGTTCCAAATGCAATATGAGCGGTTGTCGTTCTCAAATGGTGGTCGCGGCCAGATAGCCCCGGCCCAGCGCTTGACAGATTTTGTCGAAGGACGAGTGTCGTCATCACTTCCGCGGACATCGTTTACGCCAGGCGTAATATCCTCGCCAATGCACCAATGGTTGCCCGAGTTCATCCGTCAGCGCCTGCAGGGCGGCCTGCGTCAGTTCGACCGCCGCATGCATGGTTTTTATACAAGCGAGGCGCTACTTATCGGTGTCGAGAGCCGCACAAGTTCGCCATTGCGCATTCCACGCGACCCTGAAACGCTGCAACACGCTCAGATTCAAGGACTTTTCCCGTGTGGTGAAGGCGCGGGCTATGCGGGCGGCATTGTCTCTTCGGCACTCGACGGACAGCGTTGCGCCGAAAAGGCGGCTGAGTTTTTGGCTCAGTAAGATAATGCGAAAAATCTTGGCTAAGTTCATATTCTGTTTCCGCAAAAACTCCATTTGTTAAATTCGTAAACTAAAATGCAACTTGTTGTATTTTAGTTTTTTTTAGTTAGTAAATAAAATTGTTGAATACGTTTAATTCTGCGATAGTTTTATATGAAAAAGCCGTGTCTCGATGGTGAATTTGCAAGAAAACCATCCCACTGACTAATATTTTTCCTATATTTCGCCATAATAAAAGAGTGTATGACGGCTTGCGGGTCACTTAAATATCAGATTGTTAACAAAATGACCAACAACGATTTGGCTGTTTCAACTATTTGTGTAAACACA
>JAFZWI010000155.1 GCA_017617355.1 Salinivirgaceae bacterium
ATCGGCACCACCCATAGCACCGCCCGGGTGTCCCGATTTGGCCTTCTCGACCATCGACGCTGCCAAGATACGAATGTTGTTGGCAGCCAGATTTGTTGCGTTTGTACTCATTTTCTTTTATTTAAGTTTAGAATATCAAATATCGTTTCTTTCAAAATTAAGGCGATAAAAGTAATCAACGCAAACTGAAAACGCAAAATTAAATTAGGTGTCGGGTATCGGGTGTTTGGTGTTGGTTTTTAGGCGAAAAAACGAGAGGTTTTGCCAGTGTCAGCGTCAGTGTTATTGTTAGCGTTTACTTTTAAGTTTTATGTATCTTTGGAAAAAACATAAACAAAACACAAATACACTTTTACGAACGTATAAATTATTAAATATGAAAAAGATACTCGGAATGGGCAATGCCCTTGTTGATATAATGACAACCGTGCCGGGCGATGATACGCTGGCTCAATTTAACCTTCCGAAAGGCAGTATGCAGCTTATCGACGCTGATTTGTCGCATAAGATTGTTGACAACATCGGGCAATTCAATCCGCGCATTACAGCCGGCGGCTCGGCGGCCAACACCATTCACGGGTTGGCCGGACTTGGCGCTGAGTGCGGATTTCTGGGCAAAATAGGCACCGACAATATGGGGCAAATGTTCAAATCGGATATGGAGAAGGCCGGCATCAAGGCGCATCTTTACACTAGCAACACCGCATCGGGACGCGCCATTGCCTTTGTCACACCTGACTCCGAACGCACCTTCGCCACATACTTGGGCGCCGCCGTTGAACTTGCCGCCTCCGACATCAACGCATCAGTTTTCTCACAATACGATTATTTCTACATTGAAGGCTATCTGGTTCAGGACCATAATCTTATAGAGACAGCCATAAAAACCGCCCGCAATCTGTCGATGAAGGTTGTTATTGACCTTGCAAGCTACAATGTCGTTGACGAAAACCGCGATTTTCTGCGCCGCATAATAAACGATTATGTCGATATTGTGTTTGCGAATGAGGAGGAGGCAAAGTCGTTTACGGGCAAAGAAGCCGAAGCCGCCGCCGAGGAGATTGCTTCGATGTGCGAGATTGCCGTTGTCAAGATTGGCAAGCGTGGCTCTATCATTCGTCAAGGCGACAAGGTTTTCCGTGCAGGAATAATTGACGCCAATTGCATCGACACAACTGGTGCTGGTGACCTTTATGCCGCCGGATTCCTTTTCGGAATGATAACAGACCAACCGCTCGACCGCTGTGGATATTTAGGCGCACTTCTTTCAGGAAAAGTCATCGAAAACATTGGTGGACAAATATCTGCCGAAGGTTGGAGCGATATTCGGAAAGAACTGCAAAAATAGAAAGACATAAGCCTGCGAAGCAATGATAAACCCGACAGTCAACATAATGCCGTTTTTGGCCGACCTTGAGCGCAACAACAACAAGCCATGGTTCGACAAAAACCGCAACCGCTATAAGGCTGCGGCAGCTGATTTTCAGCAAATGATAACCGATATTATCGGATTGCTGTCGGACACCGACAAAGAGTTGCTGGGCGTTACGGCCAAACAGTCAATCTACCGCATCTACCGCGACTTGCGCTTCTCGCCCGACAAGACGCCATACAAGACGCACTTCGCAGCCAACATTGCGGTGGGCGGCAAAAACACTCCGCGCTGCGGGTTTTACGTTCAGTTGGAACCCGGACGCTCAATGTGCGGCGGCGGGTTGTGGATTGAGGATAAGGCCATTCTCAAAGCCGTCCGCGACGAGCTGGCGGTTGTGCCAGAAGATTTGGTGGAAATACTTGAAAAACCGTCGTTTAAGAAGTTTTTTTCAGACGGATTGTGGGACTATATGAAACTGAAAAAGGTTCCTAACGGCTACAACAGCGACGCCCCGCATGCCGAGCTACTCAAATACAAACATTTTATTGTCACAAACAATTTGAGTGACAACCAGCTAGCCTCGCCTGATTTGTACAAGCACATTGTCACCGTCCACCACGAGGTTTTTCCCATGCTCCGCTTGTTTAATTCCATTTTGGAAGATGCGGAACTCATTTGAAATGCCACAACAAACAAAAAAAGTGTCCGAAAAAATCGGACACTCTCAACCATATTATGATAAATAGACCTTATGCTATCGTTGCGAGACAGAACCTCCTGACGATTTGTTTATAACCCTGTAATGCGGATTGCCAAAATATCTGATTGACGCTCCCGATGATGCTTCGGCTTGCAATGAGTCTTTAACATTAATATAAGCCGATGCACCCGATGAAACATTTATGTCCATGTTCTTTGCACAAAGGCTACTTGCGTCGATAGACGAACCGCTATTTAGCACAACGTCAGCAACATCGGCGCTTCCATTCACACGTATGGTACTGCCGCTGGTGGTTTTCAGACTTGTTTTTTCAGCCTTCATTTCCGCATTTATTGTCGCACCCGACGATGCGTTCAACTTAACATTATTGTTTTTGATGCATTTCGAATTCACCTGCGCACCCGAAGAGGCATTGATAGCATCTATCTGCATTGCCGTGACATCTACTGTATAAGTTACTTTTCTGATTTTTGTCTTGTTTTTCAGATAGATATACAATACTCCAGACTTAACTTCTGTTACAACTTCGTCAATAAATTCCGGATTTGCCTTAACTATCGCGCTCTCGGCATCGCCAAAATCGATATTCACATTAATTCCTTGTGCCACATCTATAGCATTGAAATTTTGTACATTACGGGTTTGTGTCTCAACAGTGTTGGAAGCAAACGAGCAGCAGCTGACCATTATCATCGCAGCCAAAGCTGATATAGTTACAATTTCGTTTTTCATCTCTTTAATTTTTTTATTGTTAAACACTTTTGTTTTACTGTTGCAACACCATAATGACTAAACAGAAAACAGAATGTTACATATCGGCAAAAAATTTCGCGCTTAGTTTTCAATCACTATTTTTGCAAAAACGATTCAAATGGCAGAATTCCGCACAATTGTAAATGTCGAATCCGACTTCAAAATAAGCTACAGCGACAGAGTGCTGATGCTCGGCTCGTGCTTTACCGACAACATCGGGCAACGGCTTGCGCAAGCGAAATTTCCTGTGACGGTGAATCCCTATGGTGTGCTTTTCAACCCTGAATCGATAGCTGCAACCATTGAAAACGGACTGAACAACAAGATTATAGAAGAGTCGGATTTGCTACTTAACGGCGATTTATGGGTGAATCTCGATTTTCACGGTAGTTTTTCGTCAACTGACAAAAATGAGGCGTTGGCAAAAATGAATCTGGCCTCGCAAACTCTGAACAAAAAACTCTCGGAGGCGACAATTCTGTTTCTGACATTCGGCACGGCATACGTGTATAAATATTCGCAAACCAATAAGATTGTAGCCAATTGCCACAAACTGCCCGGCACAAGTTTCCAATGCTTCATGCTAAAACCGGAAGAAATTGCGGACAGATATACACGACTGATAGACAAGATGCTAAAACTTAATCCAAATTTAAAGATTGTCTTTACTGTCAGCCCTATCAGGCATCTGCGCGACGGTCTGCATCGCAACCAACTTAGCAAAGCCACACTCCTGTTGGCTATCGAGCAGATTGTCAGTCGTTTTCAACAAGCGCATTATTTTCCGTCGTACGAAATTTTGCTCGACGACCTGCGCGACTATCGCTTCTACGACACCGACATGGTTCACCCCTCGTCGCTGGCCATAGATTATATCTGGCAGCAGCTACGTAACAGTTGCATAAGCCCGGCCGACAACCAGCTCATCGACGAGATAACCAAAATAGAAACCGCTGCGAATCATAAACCAATCAATCCGCAATCGGTTGAATTCCAAAAGTTTGCTTCAGCTCAAATAGACAATATCAAGAAAATTGCACAAGAGCATCCCAACTTGGATTTTTCTGCCGAAATCAAGCATTTTGAACAATATGTTAAAAACTGAGCCACGGCAACGGCTCAACATTCAAACATCTTTTCTATTTTTGTAAAAACTAAAACGGCGACGCTGTTTTTCTTTCGGGATTTACAAGGTTTCGCGCCGCCAACAACCAAAAAGGCATCTTTAGAAACCAAGGTGCACAAAACGAAAAAAATGAAAAACACATTAATTGTCGCAGGATTACTGCTTTTTGGTTCGCTGCAGGCATCAGCCCAACTGCTGACAGCGGAAAGTTTCGAGAAAACCAACATTGACAAGTACGACGGCAAATCGGATAAAGTACAACAATACGTGCCGGCCGCCGAGGCTTTGAAATCGCGCTTCGAGATTGACAAAAACAACCAAGTGGTCTCAACGCAAGTAATTGAACTGTCCGGTATGGATAAAGACAAAATTTACGACAACATAAACGGTTGGTTCGCAAAGGCTTTTGCTGACAAGAATTCGACTATCAAAACCAATGACAAAGAAAAGGGACAATTGGTTGCAAATACTGTTTTGAGAAATATTGTTAAATTTCCTCATCAGATTGTAAGCGTTAACATGACCGTCCGCATCGATGTTAAAGACGGCAAAATCAGACTGAGCAACGCTATCAACAATTACATAATAAACTCTGACACTGAATGGGACGCAAAAAAACGCTATCCCTTTGTTGATGACCAAGAAGCACTTCGCAAAAAAGTCAGCTCAAGCGGATATGTGGCAGCTTGCATATTCACCGAGATTGTTGCTGAACAATTAAAAGATGCAGCCACTCCGAAAGTCACAAATGACACTGACGACGATTGGTAAAAAGTGAATTATTGTTAAATACAAAAGCCGTTTTGATTTCGAATCGAAACGGCTTTTTTAATAATGGGAACCACCTATTCAGGCTTTCATTCCAACCTTTTCCATAATCAACCGGCTGTCAGCTTGAAGTTGGTTTTTAAGTTCTTCTATACTATTGAATTTCTGTTCATTGCGTATTTTCTCTATAAAATTCACTGTCAGATTCTGCCCATACAAATTGCGGGCGAAATTGAATAAATGAACCTCAATCGAACGTTCTTTGTTTGCTGCGTCTATTGTCGGGCGGCTGCCTATGTTCAACATTCCAAAATATTGCTTATCAGTAATTTGCACCGATGCCGCATAAACACCATTGCCTGGCACAAACTTACATTCGTCGGGCTTAATGTTGGCTGTTGGAAATCCTATTGTGCTGCCTATATGATTGCCATTCACCACTTTACCGGCAAGCGAATATTGTCTGCCTAACAAACCGGCAGCCCTACTTACTTCGCCCTGCGACAGCAACTCCCTGATTTTGGTCGAACTGACAGGGGCGTCATTCTCAGCTATTACGCTCATTCTCTTTATGTTGAAGCCATAGTCGGCTGCAAGTTTTCCTACCTCGTCAAAACGCCCGCGGCCGTTGTGCCCAATCTTGTTGTCGTAACCGAGCAAAAGCGTGTCAATGTGCAACTTTCCAACAAGGATATCACGCACAAAATCGCAGTACTCAATTTGCGAAAACGCTTTGGAAAACGGTGCAACAATCAAATAATCAATGCCCGTCTGTTTAAAAAGTTCGATTTTCTCGTCAAGGGTTGAAAGCAGATGAAAATGGTCGGTTCCTAGCACAACCGCCGGATGAGGCCAAAAAGTGAAAACAACACTTTTACCGCCACGCAGCCGAGCTTCGGCTTTCAGATTCTCGACCACCTGTCTGTGCCCGATATGCACACCGTCGAACGAGCCGATTGTAACAACCGGCCTATCGATAGTGATATTTTCAAGCGAATTGAAGATTTCCACCTGCGTGAATTTTGCCGCAAAAATATACTTTTCGACATTAAGAAAATCAGTTTTAATGCGGCAATTTGACAGCTTTGCCGTGCAATAGCACCCAAAAATTTAAGAATTGACACTCATTCGCAGCCAAACCCGACCACAAGAGCGTTCAATTCGTCATTGTTTGCATTGCTTCCGTCAACGAATAGGCAACATTAATCTACAAATGAAATATATATTAAAAGGGCGGTTGAGAGAAACGATAAAAAATGTATTTTAAAACCCAAATTGTTACTGCTGCAGAAGGCTTCAGAAACAAGGAATCACAACTATGTTGAAGAGTTTTATATCGATTTTGACAGCTATTGTTCTGGCGGGCGCCGGGAGCGTGGTTTTTGCCCAGACAATAACCAATTATCCAATGGAGATAAGCGTCGCGTCGGAAGAAAAACAGCTGCTCGATGACAGCTACAAAACCGGCGAAGGAGCCTACTCATACAATCTGGGCGAACAAACAAGCGAGAAAACCGTGACATTGTCGGTGTCTCCTAACACGATAAACAAACTTTCGCTTGTCGAATTCTGTTTCGAAGGAACTGGCAAAGAGCCGCAATGGTCACAAAAAAGCTCAGTAACAATCGACTCTCCCACCGAAAAAACAACCGTAACAATAAAAGCCAAAGGCGAAAGCGGATTATTCTACAAAACCGAAGTCACCATTGGCCATTCTCGTTCATTCGGTGCCGCAGAGATAACCCTCATCATCATTGTTCTGGCACTTGCACTAGCCGCCTATTTCTTCACCCGCTACAGACTGCAGCGAGCCAAATTGTCGCTCGAGAACGAACTTGCCTGCCGCGACAAGGAAATCCAGGCTCAAAAAATGAAATATGACGAGATGCTGGCCAACTATATGCCGAAGGAGGAGTTCGAAAAGCTGAAAGCATCGGAAAAGAGCCGCGAGAAAACCATACGCTTCAAAATGGCAACCGTCTTATTCTCAGACGTTCACGGATTCTCAAACATATCGAAGAACGACAACGCCGAGCAGCTTATCGACGACCTTGACCGATTCTTCTACCACTTCGACGAAGTTGTCAAACGGTTCCATATCGAGAAGATTAAATCAGTTGGCGACATCTACATGTGCGCCGGCGGCATACCGCAGAAAAACCGCACAAACCCGATTGAAGTGGTGCTGGCGGCTTTTGAGATGTATCAATACATGCAAAGCATAAAACTCCAGTACGAAGACAAGCAAAGCTGGAACCTGCGCATCGGCGTTCATACGGGGCCCGTGTTCTGCAACAGCAACACCGTCAATAGCAAAAAGAAACTTGAAATTTGGGGCGACACCGTCAACATTGCAAGCCGCATGGAGGCATCAGGGCAAGTGAACAAAGTGAACATCACCGGCATGACATACGAGCTTGTGAAAGATTATTTCGTATGCCAATACTGGGGCAAAATGCCTGTCAAATACAAAGGCGAGATTGACATGTACCTGATTGAAGGTTTCCGCCCACATCTGTCAGTCAACGGATTAGGAGTGAAACCGAATCAGGCATTCCGCACACGGCTCGGACTTGTCCGCTACGATGACATTGAGGAGGTTGTGCTCAACATGCTTGAAGAGAAACTGCCGAAAAACTTGTATTACCACAACCTGAAACATACAATCGACGTGACAACGCAAGTTGAGATTATCGGCCGCCACGAGGGCATCAACGACGAGGAGATGCTGATGCTTAAAACCGCAGCGCTCTTCCACGACACAGGCTTCACTCGCACCTACAAAGACCATGAGGAATCAGGATGCGAAATAGCCCGCGAGTATCTGCCCAAGTTCGACTACACACCCGAGCAGATTGACTTCATCTGCAACTTGATAATGAAAACCAAGCTGCCGCCGAAGCCTGTCACCCTGCTCGAGCAGATAATCTGCGACGCCGATTTGGATTATCTCGGCCGCGCCGATTTCATTCCGGTTTCGGGTAATCTGTACCGCGAGTTGCGCGAGCGCGGTGCCATTGAAGACGACATCGACAAGTGGAATATGATGCAGATAAAGTTTATCGAAGGACATCAATATTTTACAAATTCGGCAAAACAAATGCGCGATGTAAATAAAAACAATCAGTTAGAAGCAATTAGGCAATTAGTTAAAGAGAAAAATAAATAAATTTGTAACTCTTATTTTTATAGGATATGGCTAAGACAAGAAAAGACGTCATTATTGTTCCTTGGGACTATTCAGAAGCAAGTGAAATAGCATTGCAGCACGCAATACTGCTTGCCAATGAGGTTGATAACCAAATCATGTTGGTTAGATTTATTAAGGAAGCAGGTTTGTTCGGCAGCAAATCGGCAAAACAAGCCGAATATGAGGCTGAAAAGGTGAAAATCAAAGAGGTAGCGGCCGAAATTGTGAGCAAATACAATCTTGACCCGGTGCGCATCTTCATTGATGTCGAGATTGGCACTAAATCAAAAGTTGTGGACGCACTTGTCAAAGACGCCAACGCCAATCTGGTAGTTTGCGGACGCACATACAAACTGACGGATAAACAGACATTGGACATCCGCGAAATAACTGATATGCTTTCAGTTATCGACATTCCATTCATCATTGCCACAACAGCGCCAACACACGCCTACTACAAGGAGATTGTTGTGCCGCTCGATAACGACAAAAAGATGAAGGAAACGCTGCAGTGGGTTGTCTATCTGTCGAAATACTATAACTGCAACATCAACATTATCAAGCCATATATTGAAAACGAGTATATGAAGAAGGATATGGAGAACAACATATACTTCACAAAGAAACTGCTCGACAAAAAGAATATCATATATGGTATAAAAACCGCCAAAAAAGGAAAAGTGTTTGAGGATGAAATACTGAAATTCAGTGTCAACATTGACTCTGACTTGGTTGTGCTCATCATCAACAAGTTCAAGAAAATGGTGAAAGAGGACCCGAATTACGACGCAACTATTCCGTTCCTTGTAATCAACCGCAACAGCGAGGTTGTGAAATACGGCGGAAGTTTCCGTTAAACCGGATTATTCTGACATTCCTATAAAATTGAAAAGGGCTCCGCAAAGGAGCCTTTTTTATGCGAAAACAAATCGGAAGTCATTTCCGCTACAAATCCGCTGTTTTTGAGATGATTTGTTCCACTGCCTCGCTGCTGATGAAATAAAGCGAGCCCTTCATTGTGCAGCAGAAAACAGTACCGTCGTGCATGGTAACTGGTGTTGAAAAGAATTTGCCGTCGGCTTGGAACTTGCCAAGCAATTCGCCTTTAGTACTGAAAAAATATACTCCACCGTCGATGCCACAAATGACAAACACCGAGTCGCCAACCATTGCCGGGGAAGACACTACCCTATTCCCCGTCGCATATTTGTTTATCAGCTTGCCGTCAGCACTAAGGCAATAGACGTTTTTATCGAACGAGCCAAAAACAATATTTCCGTCGGGTGTCTGAAGAACCGAGCTGTGGATACGCCCCTCGGTTTTATATTTCCAATTAAGCCGTGCCGCCGAGTCGATTGAGTACAGATGCTTATCGTATGAGCCGACAATTATTTGTCCGTCTGTGGTTTCGGTTGGCTTCGAATGCATAATCCAGCCTTTTGTCTTGTATTTCGCACAGACATGAGCCGCCGAATCGATAATAAAAACACGGCGTCCGTTGCCTCCTATTACCACTTTCCCATTAGACAATGTAAGCGGCGAACCATGCATTATGTGCCCGACCTTGGCGTAATATAAAGAGTCGGCCTTCATGTCATAAAACATAACCTTTCCGCGTCCGGTTCCAAACGCTATCTTTTGTGTTCCTATCTCGACCGGCTCTGTAAAAAACTTACCAGCCTTTGGACTTATCGACTTCTGAAAATTACCGTCTTTATCAAAGAAATAGAACTGCTTATCGTAGCTGCCAATGGCTATCTGGCTGCCGGAAAGCTGGGCCGGCGTAGCATGAATCCAGCCTTTTGTAGTGTATAAGTTCTGTTGCTCACCGCGGCTGTTGAACAAATACATCGTTTTGTTGTGCGATGCGATAACAACATTCCCGTCGGTTGTAACAATGGGCGTTGAATAGAAGTTGCCGTCAATATGGACTTTGATGATGCCGTCTTGCGCAGTAGCAAGCAGTCTAAGCAAAACCAGCAATATGGATATTGATGCGCGCATATTTTTTTGCAAAGCTAAAAAATCCTGTTTTGCATATACATTCCCTATAACAAAACTCTGTTTTTGGCAGCTGTTGACAAAAAAAGAGCCGCCCACATTCGGACGGCTCCCAATAAATTGAATAACTAAAATTATTTAGCAACACTTTGGAAATCAGCGTCATCAGCATATTGAGCGAACTCAATATCCTTTGCAGCGTATGCACCAAGAGCAGCGTCTTTCTCAACAGCAACCTTCAGGTTGTTGATGATGCCGTCTTTGTCTTGTTTGCGAGCGCTGATGACTGCCTTCAGATAAGCAATCTTCGGGTCGTTCTGGTCCTCAATCTTGTTCAGGATACCAAGCGATGCGTCAAATACATCCTGATTTTTGGTATTCGAATAGTTGAGCAATTTAGCCAAAGCCCAGTTGAACGAATCGAAGCGGCTGCTTGAGAAGAGGTTGAGAGCTGTCTCATAGTCACCCTTCTTAGTAGCGATAACTGCTTGGTTGTAGCTAACCTCGTTGCCAGCACCGGCAGCAGCGTCAAAATACTCTTTTGCTGCAACTGCGTCGCCGTCAGCGTATGCGCAAGCGCCAAGGTTGTTCAATACTGTTGTGTTAGAAGCGTCGATGCCTTTTGCTTTCTCGAAAGCGGCTTTTGCCTCAGCAACATTGCCCATAAGATAGTTGATGTGACCAACATTGTTGATAGTTCTCCAATCCTCAGGATATTTGTTGGCAGCTTTCTGATAGATAGAAAGTTTCTCTGCATTGTCATTAGTAAGAGTAGCAGCATAAAGCAACTCTTCAACGCTCAAAGTGTCAGGATTAGAAGCAACCAGGTCTTTGATTTCCTCGTCAGAGTGACCGATAACTGCAATGTTAACAGTCAGTTTAGAACGACGGAGTTGTGGAAGAATCTTCTCAGCAATCTCTTCGTAAGCTGCAGAGATGTTCTTGATTTCTTTCTCACGAACAACAGGGTCAGAATACATTGAAAGAACGCGAAGGATGAGTTCCTTATCCTGAATGTCAGACTGTTGCATCAAAGTTTTGAAACCGTCCCAGTCCTCAGCCAAAGATGATTTGTTGAAAACAGACTCGTCAGCTTTGATTTTAGCCTTCTTAAGTTCTTGCTGGAAGAATTTGTTAGAGTTGTTCATACGGTTGGCTGCCAACTTGTCGTTGAGAGACTCCTCGCCGTCAGGTGAAGCGTAAGCCGAGATAGTGATACCTTTAATCTCAGTGCGCTCGTCAGAAGCAGCGTCTTTCAAGAATTGTTTCAAAGCAGCAATTTCGTCTTTCTTCAACTCCTTGTTGGTGATGTCGGCTTTGTTGATAACGAAGAAGAGAGTTGCACCCTTTTCGTTAGTAGTAATGCGTTGGAATTTGTCGGCAGCAGCAATAGTTTTTGCATTGTTGTCGAGCAACAAAGCTGTTGACATAACGCCGTCAGCAATTTTCTGCTCCGGAACATTAACTGATTTGCCTTTCATTGAAGCAGTTGCGCGAGCATACAACTCAGAGCTGCGCATTGCCTCTTCAAAAGCAACTTTCGATTTCAACTTGAAAGTTCCACCATTGGCAAACGAGCAAACCTCGTTGTTAGCCTGAACTTTCTCACCTTGGATAGTTTTTGCCTCAAATGCTTTTTCTCCACCTTCATACTTCAAAACTGGAACGATTTCCAAGCTAGCCTCAGCTACGAAATACTTTGGAGGGAAAGTCACACTGATTTCAACTTCCACACTGTCACCATGCATTTCAAGTACTTTTGGAGTTACATCGTAACGTACCTGATTTGCCATATCCGCCATTTTCTGCATGCCGCCGCAAGCGGTTAATGCCAAAACGCAAGATGCTAAAATACAAACGTTTACCTTTTTCATAATAAATAATTAAATTAAGTAATCTCGCTATAATTAGTTGCCTGTGTGAGCAAAAATAATTTGTACTCAACACATAACAAGTGCCAAAATTAATAAAAATCGGTTATTTGCAACCTTACAACAAAATAAATTGTGTTTTTATCGAAAAACTATGTCGCTGATGACATCACCGCCGCTCGCATTATTTAGCTGCGATATCAGTTTCTCTTTGGCTGTCAGCAATTCTCGGCGAATCACCGACGAGTCAACGCTAACATACAGAGTGCGTTTATTTATATACAGGTCGCGCGTTTTTGAGGCTATCAAAGGACCAACCGTTGGATTCCAAGCCGCCATTAGCCGCGTTTCCTCCACTTTTGGCCGCATTTTCATAGCTTCTATCCAAAGCGACAATGCTTCGCCGATTGTCGATGTTGTCTGTCTGCGCATTATATTATAGGTGTTAGTGCGTTATCCTTCAGATTATAGTGCCGGTGCTCACCTCCCACTTTATCCAAAACCGCTTGTATGCGGTCGGCGCTGGTGTCAGTGATGAATATCTGTCCAAAATTGTTCTGCGCCACAAGATTGACAATCTGCTCCACACGCGACTGGTCGAGTTTGTCGAAAATGTCATCGAGAAGCAGAATGGGCTTTTGTCCGCAGAGTTTTCCAATGTATTCAAACTGAGCAAGTTTCATTGCCACAAGATAGGTTTTCTGTTGTCCTTGCGAACCCAGACGCTTGATTGGCTGCCCCGACATTCCCAGTTCAAGGTCGTCTTTATGGACGCCGAAATTGGTGTATCGCGTAGCCAGGTCAATGGCGCGGTTCTCCTTCAGTTGTTGACCGAGCGGTTTCTCGTCGAGCGTGGTCTGATACTCGAGCGACACCTTCTCCTTGCCGCGCGATATGGTCTCAAAATAACGTTGGAAAATAGGCTCGATTTCAGTGACGAAGTTTTTTCGCCGTTGATAAATTATTTGTCCCGATTCGGCAAGTTGGTCGTCATAAATCTGGAGCATATCATCGTCAATCTGCCATGTTTGCGGAGTCTCTTTCAATAAATGGTTGCGCTGCGCCAAAATCTTTGTATATCGCTGATAATGCAGCAGATATTCCTTGTCGAACTGCGATATTATGCCGTCGATGAACTTGCGTCGCTCGTCGCTGCCGCCGATAATAAGATTGATGTCGTAGGGCGACACCATTACAAGCGGTATCAGCCCGATGTGGTCGGCAAAACGCTCGTACTCCTTCTTGTTGCGCTTGAACCGCTTGCGCTTGCCCGGCTCAAAGCCGCAATAGATTTCTTCAGTCTGCCCGTCAAAATCGTACTGTCCTTGGATAATAAAAAACTGCTCGCCGTGGCGGATGTTCTGCGAGTCGAGGCTTGTGAAGAAGCTTTTGCAGAACGACATATAATATATGGCGTCGAGGATGTTGGTCTTGCCCTCGCCGTTGTCGCCTGTAATGCAGTTTATTCGCGTCGAGAAATCAGCCTCAAGCGACTGATAGTTTTTGAAATTCGTAAGTATCAAATGGTGCAAACTCATAACGCAAAGATAAGCCTATTTTGCACTTTGACGAAGGACGGCGCCTATTTAATGCCGACATAAAATAGAAATGCGAGCCGCTTTACAGCAAACTCGCACACAACTATATACCACTAATAACCACTAAACTTTTTCTTCCGAAAGCAACCGAGAAGTGTTTCTTTCCGATTGCGATGCAAATATACGGCGACAAACCGCAACTGCCTAAAAATCAGTTTTTAGTACAACGTTTGCATTATTCTATTTAACAATAATATTACATCCCATTTCTTTATGGCACTGACATTTACATCTCTGCAAACGATAGCCCAAAAAATTATATTTTTGAGCCGATTTTTTTCAGAAACTGTTTTGAAACGATGGAAAACAAGACACACGAACTGCAAATGAAGGTTCGCGACTACGAATGCGACATGGAAGGCATTGTGAACAACGCAAACTACCAGCATTATTTTGAGCACGCGCGCCACGAGATGTGCATTGAGCGCGGCATCAGCTTTGCCGAGCTTGTTGAAAAGAACATTTATGTTGTTGTTGCCCGCGTCGACATCCGCTACAAACGCCCGCTGCGCAGTCGCGACGAATTTGTGGTGGCCACCACGGCTGAGCGTGACGGCTTTAAAATGCTGTTTCACCAGAAGATACTGCTATTGCCCGAACGCCAAGTCTGCGCCGATGCCACAATAACAACTGTTGTTACTGTCGACGGCAAACTGTCGCGCGCACCCGAGCTTGACAAATATTTTGAATGATGCAAATACCGTTTGTCAACATTCACACCCACACAGCCGCTGGCGAAGGCATTGAATTAGTGAACATTGACAATTTTGACGCCGCACCAGGCAACAGCTTTGTGTCGGCAGGACTCCACCCGTGGCAAATAGGCAAATGCGACCAAGGCCAGACTCTTAAGGCGATTGAGCGCCTGTGCCTAAACGGAAAAATTGCGGCCATTGGCGAAGCCGGCATCGACCGCGCTATCGGCACTAGTATCAGCCTGCAAATGAGTGTCTTCGAGTCGTTGCTTGATATAGCAAAACGGCACCAATTGCCAATGATAATCCATTGTGTAAAAGCCTATTCCGACTTTTTGCAAATAATGCAGCGCGAGCCAAGGGTGAAAATGATTTTCCACGGATTCAACGGCAACGCCACCACTGCAAACCAGCTTCTGCAACATGGAGCAATGCTGTCATTCGGCCACCAGCTGCTGAATAACAGCAAATTGCAACAAACATTCGCCAACATTCCAAACGATTGCATATTCCTTGAGACCGATACAAAAGAGATAAATATCAGCGGTATTTATAATTTTGCAGCCGAGTTGAAACACATCAGCCTCAACGAACTCAAACGGGTTATATTCAATAATTTAACACGGATTTTCGGTAATAAATGGGTGACAATTGGTTAGAACGGACCGAACTTTTGCTGGGCAAAGAAACAGTTGAGCAGCTGCGGCACAAACATGTGCTTGTGGTTGGCTTAGGCGGCGTGGGCGCCTACGCTGCCGAGATGATTGCCCGCGCCGGTATTGGCCGCATGACCATTGTGGATGCCGATACAGTGAGTGCCAGCAACATCAATCGTCAGTTGCCCGCTCTGCACTCCCACATTGGAAAGCCCAAAGCCGAGATTATGGCCTCCCGTCTGCGCGACATCAACCCCGATATTGACCTGACCGTGATAAACGAATTTATAAAAGACGAGCGAATGGTGCAATTGCTTGACAACGAGTACGATTACGTGGTTGACGCCATTGACACCATATCGCCGAAAGTGTTTCTGATTCTGCATTGTCTGAACCGCAACTTGAAGATTGTGAGCAGCATGGGCGCCGGGGGCAAAACCGACCCGTCGAAAATCGCTATTGCCGACATCAGCAAAAGCTACAACTGCAAGTTAGCCAAATCGATACGCAAACGCTTGCACCGCAAGGGGATAAACAAGGGCGTGGCTGTTGTTTTCTCGTCAGAACTGACCGATAAAGACGCCGTAGTTGAGGTTGACGACGAGGAAAATAAAAAATCGACTGTCGGCACCATATCGTATATGCCAGCGTTGTTCGGTATTTTTTGCGCGGCGAAGGTTATTAGAGATTTGGCGGGAATTTAGCTAACCAAATTAACCCAAACTAAACCATAATTGTATTTGGATAAATTCGGATTCGTTCGGATAGAAACAAAAATCCGCGTTTTCGCCTAAAAATTCGCTCAAAAACAGCACAAAAAAGGCCCTTTTTTGCCCTTTTTCAAAAACCGTTCGTTAAGTCAAACCCGCCGTTCGTTAAGTGAAAGCCGCCATTCGTTAAGTCAAACCCGCCGTTCATTTTTGGTCTATTGCATTAATATAATGAGTGTCCGACCTTTGACAAGGTTGAATTATGAATGATGAATTACAAATTACGAAACAACATTATTGTAGAGACGCCATATTATGACGTCGCTACGCGGAACAATAGATAACAAAAACAAAATCAAACATATATGTATTATTATTAATAACTTAAATTTTTAATTATGAAAAAGTTTCGACTAGTTTTCTTGACAACGTTGGTGCTGCTCGGTAGCGCACTAACATCGCTGGCGGCGTACAACGGAACGCCTGTAAGACCCACAATGATTAACGAGAGCAACTACAGCTCAACTTATCACTTGACGGCGGACTACATTAGCTATTATGCCATTACCTCTGCTGCAGAGCTTTATGGGTTTGCCGAGATTGTAAATAAGCGAGGCTATTTAGAAGCTAAAGCTGTTTTGCTTTCCGACATTGTAGTGAATGAAGGAGACATTACTCAAGGATATAAATGGACTCCATTAGGCTGCATAAGAAATAATTACGGAACCAAAGTGTATTGCCCTTATGAGGGTGTTTTCGACGGAAATGGGCATACTATCAGCGGATTAAACATATATCAATATTCTTCTGATGGTACGCCGTTTACATTATCAGTAACGGTGGTTAGTGATTATGAGCCACATGTATATTCATATAGCGGAGATATGAATATGGGTTTCCTCGGATTGGCGAATGGTGCTACCGTCAAGAATTTGGGCATTATTAATTCACGGTCTGCTGGTTCTTCCAGTATTGGCGGTTTCTGCGGTTATACCTTTAGTACTTTAGAGGAAGATTATTATATAGGACCCACAACCATAACCAATTGTTTTTTTGAGGGGGGCGTAAGTGGATACAGTTATGTAGGTGGTATATGTGGCTGCGGGAGAAATGTAATCATAAACAACTGCTACTACAAAGGAACAGCTTATTACGCCGATAATACTAATTATAAGGGAGGCATCTGCGGACGATATGGCACAATGACCGATTGTGTTTACCTGTATCCTTCTAATATTATGAGCACAGTAACCATTAGCGGAGGCAACGGTGCCATAAACAATTGCAAGAAATTGCAGGATGACAACGCCTTGGCCAGCGGCCGTCTTTGCTACTTGCTCAATGGCAGCACAAGCGAAGGTGACCTTTTTTGGCATCAAAATCTTACTGGTGCCAATGCCGACCCGCGCCCAGTTATGGACAAGACTCACGGCACGGTGTACTACTCTTCGCCCTGCCACTCTTATAACAACAATAGCAGTTCGCTTGACCACAACTTCAGCAATAAAATCTGCACAAGGTGTGGTTATACGCAAGGTTTGGAAATGGTGACAGATGCCGCTCACGCCGCAGAGTTGGGCCTTCCTGCCAGTTTTGTGGACTGGAGCATTATCAGCACGGTCGACGAACTTTACCAATATGCTGCTTTAGTTAAAGACGGCACCATTGGTGTCAGAGCGGTTCTGGTAAACGACATTACCGTCAACACTAATGTGCTTGACGCCAACGGCAACCTCAACGGTGATGGCAGCAATTTCCGTGCTTGGACACCAATTGATTGTAAAGATACTTACTCTTGGACTGAATTTGATGGCAACGGCCATATTATCAGCGGTTTGTATTATAATAACGATACCCGCTCGTATGTAGGTTTATTCGGTTATGGTATATCAGCAAACATCAGTAATGTTGGTGTAGTCGATTCTTATTTTCGTGGCAAAGAACAAGTGGGCGGCATTGCTGGCCTTTGTGGTTGGGATTACAAAAAATCGTATATAAAGAACTGCTACTTCACTGGAACAGTTATCGGAACAGGCGGCTGTGTAGGCGGCATTTGTGGCGAAGCCTATTGTTTTCAAAGTGGAAGCAAGCAGGCTGCAAAAACTTACATACAAAACTGCTATAACACGGGAAAAGTCATTGGCGGCGCAGGAAGCTCTGCACTTGACTATGGTGTAGGCGGCATTTGCGGACACAATGGCTTTATAGAAAACTGCTACAATACAGGAACGGTTACTGGAACAGGCAGTTACGTGGGTGGCATTTGTGGATGTTGGCGCGGTGAGGAAAAATACGGTTCTCAAACCAACAACTGGTATCTGACAGGTTGCGCAACCGATGGCGGAGGCAAGGTGCAAAACGGTATGGGCTACCAAACAAAAGGCTATGCAGCCTCCGATAATTTAACCAAGACCGCTCCAGCCACAACAGCCCAGTTTGCAAGCGGCGAGGTGGCCTATAAACTCAATGGCAGCAAAAGCACGGGCGATATTGCTTGGTACCAGAACATTGATGCCAACGCCGACCCGCTACCTGTTTTGGACGCAACGCACGGCGTGGTGTGGAATGCCACAACCGTCTGCCCGCGTTACGCCAACAGCGAGATTTCAACCCATTTGTACAACGCCGACGGTGTGTGTGTCTGCGGTGACGTACTAACGCTTACCGAAATTGACGGTGTTTATCAGATTGGCCACCAAAAGCAACTCTATATGTTTGCACAATTGGTTAACAACGGCACCACTGACGCCAATGCCGTATTGACAGCCGACATTGTTGTCAACACCGATGTTTTGAAAGCCGATGGAACACTCAATGGTAATGGAAACAACTTTAAGGCTTGGACACCTATTGGCAACAGCAGCAACATCTATTCTGGCACTTTCGACGGTCAGGGACATTCCATTAGCGGTTTGTATGCCAACATAGACAATAATTATGTGGGGTTGTTCGGGTATTGCAGTGGGGCGATAAAAAACGTCGGAGTTATTGATTCTTATTTACAAGGGAGGTGGTATTGTGGCGGTATTTCTGGCTCTGGTGGCATCATAACCAACTGTTACAACACTGGAACAGTTTATAGTTCTAGTGGCAACTATCTTGGCGGCATTTGCGGCTATTATGGCACCCAAACCAACTGCTACAACACAGGAAAGGTTTCGGGTTATCTATCTATTGGTGGCATTTGCGGCACTGGCGGCACCCAAACCAACTGCTACAACACAGGAAAAGTCACGGGTAGTCAATATAATAATTATGGCGGGATTTGCGGCACTGGCGGCACCCAAATCAACTGCTACCATTTGAGAAGCAGTTGCTCAACAAGCGGTGGTGGTAATTTTGTTAATGCGGAAAATTTTGCAAGCGGCGAGGTCGGTTATAAGCTCAACAACAATGGAGCAAATACTGTATGGCGGCAGAATCTTACAGCCGATGCGTTGCCGTCGCTCGATACCTGCAAGAATCCCGCAACGGGCTATATTACAGCAGACGGCGATAATTATACAGTGGTTGGCAATATGTATTTGGCTACCAATTATGAGGTTGCCGAGGGCAAAACGCTTACGGTTCCAGAAGGTGCGTCGCTCACAACAATAGGCACAGCCGTGGTTTCCAACAACGGCACAATTGTATGCGACGGCACAATGGATGGCAACGACCTTGACGGCAATGGTATTTTTAAATACAATCAGTTCAATGGTGATGATATAGCGTTCACACCTTCAACCTATACTTATAAAGGCTCGGCATACGAGATTGGAAACGGGCTTATCGTTTCGGTAAGTCCACGCATAATGTGCGGGAAATCGTTCACATTTACTGGCACTGCACCAACGGCAACTCGATATGAGAACAACACCTATGCTGGCACGGCATATGTTGTTTTCGATTATAGTGTGCAGAAAACATTCACAATCAAACCATTGGAAGTGACACTCAATTGGAGTGAGACCGCATTAACCTACACTGGCGCGGCGCAAGCCCCGTCGGCCACGGTTGGCAATCTGCTTGGCAGCGATGTGTGTGGAGTGACTGTTGAGGGCGCACAGACAAACGTTGGTGGCCCGTACACCGCTACAGCAACGGCCTTGAGCAACACCAACTACAAACTGCCAGAGGATGCTACTACGGAGTTCAGCATTTCGTCGAAGGCTGTTTCAACCCCAGTCATTGTGTTGAGTGCAACATCGTTCACCTACAACGGTCAGGCTCAAACACCAAACGTGACAGTGAAAGACGGCGAGACCACGATTGACCCTTCAGAATATACAGTAACAATGAGTGACGACGTTACCAACGTTGGCCAGAAGACCGTTACCATCTGCGATAATGAAGGCGGCAACTACAACGTCAGCGGCTCGGCTAACTTCACAATTAACGCAAAGACGGTTTCGAACCCGACAATCGAGTTGAGCGCAACTTCGTTCACCTACAACGGCTCGGCACAAACGCCGATAGTAACCGTTAAAGACGGCGAAACAAACATTCCATCGTCGGAATACACTGTAATAATGACAGAAGATGTTACCAATGCAGGTGTGAAAACCATTACCATCTGCGATAATGAAGGCGGCAACTACACCGTTAACGGTTCGACAACATTTAGCATCACACCAATAACAGGCGTTGTTGTAACCATAACCGAGAATAGTAGCGAGGTTGTTTATAATACTGAAGAACAAATGGTTATCGGTTACACGTTCGGCATCAATGATATACTTGGTATCTATTCTGAAGAGGATTTCACTTTTAGCGGCAATGACACAGCTACAGGCAAAACCGTCGGCACCTACCCGATGGAACTTTCGGCTGACGATTTCAGCAACACCAATGAAAACTATGCCGATGTTGAGTTTGTGATTGTCGATGGCGCGCTTACCATTAACAAAGCACCCGAGGCTCCGAACAAACCAGAAACAACTATCGAGACACGTTTCATCAATACTCAACTTGTGACTCTGCCCGAGAACTGGCAATGGACTGAATTCAAGGACCTAGAGCTTGGTGCCAACACAGCTACTGCAAAATATGCAGGCACCGATGCCGGCAACTATGTTCTTGAAAGCATTGATATTGCCATTACCCGTATAGAGTGCCAGCATAACGCAGGCACCGATATTCTATATGTGGTTGCGGCAACATGCACTGAAGCTGGTTATAGCGGCAATTTGAGCTGCAAGCTCTGCGGCAAGATTTACGAATATGGCGACAGCATTCCGGCCACAGGTCACAAAGCTGACAGCGTTGCATTCGAGAACATAGTGGAAGCAACCTGCACCACTGCTGGTTCAAAAGACTCCGTTGTTTATTGCTCGGTTTGCAAGGCAGAGGTTAGCCGCACAAAGGTTATGATTCCAGCCACCGGACACACAGTGGTTATTGATGAGTCTGTTGCGGCCACAGCTACAACTGATGGTTTGACTGAAGGTTCGCATTGCTCAGTATGTGGCGAGACAATTATTGCACAGGAAGTTATTCCGGCAACGGGAGAGCAAGTTGGTGAAAACACCGAGCCAGCCACCGCTGTTGCCGAATCCGCCGCTTCGGCTGTCAACATCTACGCCACAGGCAACACCATTGTTGTTGAGAACGCCACCGACGAAATCTTCGTTTACAACGTAATGGGCGGGCTTATATGTAAAGACGTTGCACGCAACGTTAACACAATAACTGTCAGCCACACAGGTGTTTACATCGTGAAAACCGGTAGTATTGCCCGCCGTGTTATGATAACCCAATAATTGACAATGGGCGGAAGAATTGAAACTGGGAGCAGTCCGAATTCTTCTGTCCTATAGCCCTTTAGCTTAAATAGGCCGCAAGATTTTGGAAAACCAAGGTCTTGCGGCTTTGCTTTTTTTCGGCTTGTAACAATTTGATTTTTAAATTTGCCAAAAACAACAGACGATGATACACTATATATTAATATTGGTATTGCTCATAGGCGCGTTTTTCTTCACAGCCATGGAGGTGGCGTTTGTGTCGGCCAACAAGCTGCGCATCGAACTCGACCGCAAGCAAGACCGCCATTTCTCGCAGATAATTGAGCTATATACCAGCCGCCCAGCACAGTATTATGCCACAATAATCACAGGCAACATATTAATAATGACGCTGTTGGCGACCATAACCCACATTGTGGCCGTCCACCATTTTGCAAACCTAGCACCCAACATTCTGGTGGTGCTTTCCGCACAGATAATTGTGGCGATGCTGCTCTATCTAACTGCAGGCGAGATTCTTCCCAAGCTGTTCTTCCGCCGCGAGTCGGCCGGCATATTGAAAACAATAGCCTTACCTGCAGCATTGTTCTACTACCTTTTCTTCTTGGTATCACGTATGGTTTTCGGTTTCTCGAAATTGATAGTCAATCGGTTCCCTAACAAACACATCACCGTCGATGACCCAGCGTACTGGGGAGCGGTTGACTGGGACTCGCTGTTTAAAAAACCCGCCACGCAGGTGCAACCCGACGAGGAATCGAACGATGTCAAACTATTCCGCAACGCTCTCGACTTCTCGAATGTCAAGCTGCGCGAGTGCATGGTGCCAAGGCCGGAGATAGTGGCCATATCGGTAACCGACACCATACCAAACCTTAACCGACTGTTTATAAGCAGCGGCCTGTCGAAAATCATTGTCTATAAAGGTTCTATCGATAATATCATCGGTTTTGCACCGTCGATTTCGATGTTCCGGAAGGCGACCAACATTGCCGACATCACCCGCGACCTGCCCATTGTGCCCGAGACCATGCCTGCCAACAAGCTTCTGGCGCTGTTCATTCAGAATCGCCGCAGCATCGCCTTGGTGGTTGATGAGTTTGGCGGAACATCGGGAATTGTTACCATGGAGGATATTCTGGAGGAAATTGTGGGCGACATCCAAGATGAGCACGACAAGAAGCGCTACCGCGAGCATCGGCTGTCAAGCAACCATTTTCTGTTCTCGGCCCGTCTCGAAATCGACTACATCAACGAGAAATACGAGCTTAACATTCCGACATCAGAGGAGTACGAAACACTTGCCGGTCTGATACTTGCGCACTATGGCGCCATTCCGAAGGTGAAAGACGTGGTTGCCTTCGACCAGTTCAAATTCACCATTCTGCGCGCATCATCAACCAAAATCGAACTTGTCGATTTGGTAATAGAGCCATAAGCTACGGCGCCGACAAAACTTTTGCGCTACAATTGTAAACTTTCGCCTTTCTAAAACGCACATAGCGCAAACAACAGCCGTTTGTGGAAAAAAACATATTTGTAATATATTGATACTCAATAAGAATTTGTCAAGAATACAAAGTTTCCTTTTTTCAACGCCGTTTGTAAAAATTGCTATATTCGTAGCCTAAATTTTTGAGATAAAGTCTTAAACAAAAATGTCAGTTTTACAGAAGATGCGCGGTGGCGCAGGAGTAGTAATGACTATCATTATCGCCTTGGTTCTGTTGGCATTTATTGTGGTGGATTTGATAGGCAGATTTAAATAATTCGAAATAAAACCTTTAAAAAATAAAAAATGGCAACTTTACAGAAAATACGCGACCACATGGGACTTTTGGCCGCCATTATTGTCGCTATCGCATTATTAGCATTTATTGTTGGTGACCTTTTCAAGGCCGACGGAACTTTCGGCAGCTCACGCACCGCTGTGGGCGAGATTAACGGCAACACCATTCCTATCCAGAGCTATCAGGCTCTTGTTGACGAAAACACCGAATTATACAAGCAGAATTATCAGCAGAATTCTGTCGAGTCGGCTGTCGCTGACCAGATTCAGGAACAGACATGGGAGCAACTTATCCGCCGTTTCGTCATCGAGGCTGAGTATGAAAACATAGGAATCAATGTTACCCCTGACGAGGTTTTTGACATGGTTGCTGGCAACACTATCGACCCGCAGATTAAACAGGTTCCTATCTTCCAGGACCGCACCACTGGCCAATTCGACCGCAATCTGGTAATGCAGTTCCTTAAAAACAAAGACGAAGACCCAAGCGGTCAAGCTTCGGCACAATGGGCTGCTTTTGAAAGAATTCTGATTGAAAACAAAAAAGACCAGAAGTTCTTCTCGGTTGTCGGCATGGGAATGTATCCGACAACTCTTCAGACAGAAAAAGAAGTCAGCGAAAAGAACACAAAATACGATTTCGACTATGTGCAACTGCGTTACAGCACTGTTGCCGACTCGTTGGTTCAAGTTAAGGAAAGCGATTTGAAGAAATACTACGACAACCACAAAAACGAATACAAGCAAGTGGAGTCGCGCGACATCTATTATGTGGCTTTCCCGATTGTGGCTTCAGACGAAGACCTGCAAGAAACACAAAAATGGGCTGAGGACGCCAAAGAAGAGTTCTCATCAAAATCGGAAGATGCTATCGAACAATATGTTAATCTTGAATCGGAAATATCTTTCAACGGAAAATATCTGTCTGCCGACGAACTTTCCGAGCCAATAGTTGAACTGTTCACCGCTGCCAACGGCACAGTTGTTGGCCCTTATGAAGAAGACGGCTACATCAAACTTGCTCGCAAACTCAACTCGGCCAGAATAGCCGACTCAGTTAAGGCTCGCCACATTCTTATCCGCCCTGTGGGCTCACTTACTGATGAGGCAGCTAAAGAGCGCGCCGACAGCATCCTGAAGGCTGTGAAAAAAGGCGCTTCGTTTGCTGAGCTGGCAAAAAAATACTCAGCTGACGGTTCGGCACAAGACGGCGGCGACCTTGGCTGGTTCCCAGAAGGTGTTATGGTTAAAGAGTTCAATGACGCCTGCTTCCTTGGCAACAAAGGCGACAAATCGGTTGTTAAAACTCAATATGGCTATCATGTAATCGAAATTACCGACCAGTCGGCTGCTACCGAGAAAGTGAAAGTCGCAGTGCTGGCACGCAAGGTTGCCGCCAGCAACAAGACGGTTGACCAAATTTACGCCCGCGCAAGCAAATTCGGCAGCAACAGCCGTAACATTGAGGCTTTCCGCAGCAATGCCGACAGAGAAGGTTTGAGCCTCCGCACTGCAAATCTTCGTCGCAACGACCACCGCATGGCAAACCTCGACAACTCGCGCCAAATAGTACGCTGGGCTTATAGAGCCAGCCGCGGCGAGATATCTGAGATTTTTGAACTTGACGAACAATTTATCATAGCTATGGTTTCGGCCGTTCACAAAGAAGGTATCGCTCCTTTCGACGAAGTTAAAAACGTGATAATGCGTAACGTCCTGAATGAGAAGAAGGCTGAATATCTGATTGCTAAAGTCAACGAGGTAAAAGCCGGCGCATCAACTCTTCAGACAATAGCCGACAAACTTTACACCGAAGTGAAAGAGGCCAAGAGCGTAACTTACTCTTCTTACTCTGTTCCGACAATTGGTGTTGAGCCTAATCTTCAGGCCGCTATGGTTTGCTTGGACAACCAGCAGATAAGCGAGCCTATCGAAGGTCTTTCAGGCGTATATGTTATTCAGCTTATGTCGGTTGACAAACCTGCTGATGTTGATTTGGCCCGCGAGCGCATTGTGCTGCAACGCACCAACATGTCGCGTGCCGGATATCAGGTGTTCTCGGCTATCCGCGAAGCCGCCGACATCGAAGACAACCGCTCGAACTTCTATTAGTAGATAATTAAAACACGATAAAAGGTTGGGCATTGTCCAACCTTTTTTGTTTCTTTAGAACTCATTACTGAGTGTTTCATTTAGAGGGAATCGGGATATTCTGACAACAATTAAAACAGTAATAATATGAGCAAAAAAGTAGCATTAATCACAGGCATAACCGGTCAGGATGGCTCGTTTCTGGCAGAGTTTCTTTTAGAGAAAAACTATGAGGTTCACGGGATTATGCGCCGTTCGTCATCGTTCAACACCGGGCGCATCGAGCACCTTTATCTCGATGAGTGGGTGCGCGATATGAAGCAGAAACGCCTTATCAATCTGCATTATGGCGATATGACCGACTCGAGTTCGCTCATCCGCATAATTCAGCTTGTGCAACCTGATGAAATATACAATCTGGCCGCACAGAGCCACGTGAAAGTGTCGTTCGACGTGCCTGAATATACTGCCGAAGCCGATGCCATTGGCACTCTTCGTCTGCTTGAGGCTGTCAGAATATTGGGTTTGGAGAAGAAATGCAAACTTTATCAAGCGTCAACATCTGAGTTGTTCGGTTTGGTGCAGGAGGTCCCGCAAAAAGAGACCACACCATTCTACCCGCGTAGTCCGTATGGTGTGGCAAAGCAATACGGCTTCTGGATTACTAAGAACTACCGTGAGTCATACGGGATGTTCGCTTGCAACGGCATTTTGTTCAATCACGAGAGCGAGCGCCGCGGCGAGACTTTCGTCACACGCAAGATAACGCTGGCAGCCGCCCGAATTGTGCAGGGCTATCAGGACAAACTCTATCTGGGCAACCTGAACTCATTGCGTGACTGGGGTTACGCTAAAGATTACGTTGAGTGTATGTGGCTGATTCTGCAGCAAGAGAAGCCTGACGATTTTGTGATTGCAACTGGCGAGTACCATACCGTTCGCGACTTCTGCTCGTTGGCGTTCAAAACTTTGGGTGTCAATCTGCGCTGGGAAGGCGAGGGTGTGAACGAAAAAGGTATCGACACTGCCACTGGCAAGGTTTTGGTTGAGGTTGACCCGAAATATTTCCGTCCTGCTGAAGTTGACCAATTGCTCGGCGACCCCACAAAAGCCAAAACACAACTTGGCTGGAATCCGCGTAAGACAAGTTTTGAAGAGTTGGTGAAGATTATGGTTGAACACGATATGAAATTCGTGAAAAAGATTCATTTGAAAGCACAGATGGAATAGGTAAAAGGTGAGAGGTCAGAGTGTAGAAGGTTTAGTTTCTAAACATTCTCAACTACTTCAACTCTCTCAACAATCTTTACTCTTTACACATTACACTTTACTCACAATAGAACAATGGAAAAGACAAGCAAGATATATGTAGCGGGCCACAGAGGAATGGTGGGTTCTGCTATTGTGCGCGAATTGCAGCGGCAAGGCTACACCAATATCATTACCCGCACCCATAGCGAACTTGACCTTTGTCGTCAAGCCGATGTTGAGGCATTTTTTGCTGCCGAGAAGCCCGAATATGTTTTTCTGGCAGCGGCAAAAGTGGGCGGCATTGTAGCCAATCAAAACGCATTGGCCGATTTTATGTATCAGAATATGATACTTGAAATGAATGTGATACACGCCGCTTGGCAAAACGGTTGCAAAAAACTGGAGTTTTTGGGGTCGTCGTGCATTTATCCGCGAATGGCACCGCAGCCAATGAAGGAGTCGTGCCTGCTGACGTCGGAACTTGAGAAGACCAATGAGGCATACGCTTTGGCGAAGATTTCGGGCTTGAAATACTGCGAGTTCCTTAACCGTCAATACGGCACCGACTATATCAGCGTTATGCCGACCAACCTTTACGGACCAAACGACAACTATCACCCCGAGCACAGCCACGTGCTACCCGCTTTGATTCGTCGATTCCACGAGGCGAAGGTGTCAGGAGCGGAATCGGTAACCTGTTGGGGCGACGGCAGTCCGTTACGCGAGTTCCTTTATGTTGACGACCTTGCCAACTTGTGCGTCTTCCTGATGAACAACTACAGTGGCAATGAAACTGTCAATGCGGGAACGGGCAAGGAATTGACAATAAAGCAATTGACCGAACTTGTAGCGAAAGTTGTAGGCTACCAAGGCGAGATAAAATGGGACACCACACGCCCCAACGGCACACCGCGTAAGTTGCTCGATGTGTCGAAAGCCGAACGTTTGGGCTGGCGTTACAAAACTGAACTTGAGGATGGCATTCGTTTGTCGTACAACGATTTTCTGACAAACCCAATGCGTGCTGAGAGGTAAAAACATCTCGTCAAATAATTGCATCTTTTTTTTCATTTCGTAGTATAATTGCAAAATTTTTTGAGACACGGAGATTGGCTTAATGGATAGCTTTTTACCCATATTGTATTCATGCTGTTTTGCATTAGCTGCGTTCATCGCCACATGGGTAATATATGCCATAATTCTCAACATTGCGCTTCGTTATAATATTGTAGACCAGCCGAATGAACGAAAGCTACAACGCCGCCCCATTCCTGTATTGGGTGGCCTAACCGTCTTTTTCGGCATAGCGGTAGGCATTTGTGGAGCAATACTGATAATGGGATATTCCGACCTGCTGCCTTTTTTTGCGGCAATGGTCATAATGCTGGTTGTCGGTGTCGGAGATGACATTTACGATTTGTCTCCTATGTTTCGGTTTATAATAGAAATAGCTGTTAGTCTGTATTTTATATACGTATGCGGGCTTACGGCAAACGATTTTCACGCATTATGGGGTTGGCACATCATCCCCGAATGGGCCGCCATTCCATTGACAATAGTGTCTATAGTCGGCATAATCAACGCCATAAACCTCATCGACGGTGTCGACGGCTATTCATCGGGCTATTGCGCCATGTCCAGCATTCTGTTCAGTGTGATATTCATAATGTCGGACTATTATTCAATGGCGGTATTGGCGCTTGTCACCGCCGGCGCAGCCATTTCCTTCTTTTTGCATAACGTTTTCGGCAAATTGTCAAAAATGTTCATCGGCGACGGCGGCGCTCTGATGCTGGGAGTTATTATGGTAGTATTTGTTTTGAACATTCTGAAAGACAATTCGCCATGCGAGACGCTTGCGCTTGATAACATGGGACTGATTCCATGCACATTGGCAACTTTGGCAATACCCGTTTTCGATACTATCAGGGTTATGGTTACACGTATGATTAAACTTCGTTCGCCCTTTCACCCCGACAAAATACATCTTCACCACTTGTTTATCGAAGCCGGTTTTTCACATATCGGAACAACCATATCCATTCTGATTATCAATTTGTTTGTTTGGCTGATATGGTTTGCCGCCTATCTTTTGGGCGCATCAATCAATATGCAGTTGTATATTGTCTTGGCTTTGGGATTCGGTATGACATTCGTCTTTTACCATTACATGAATTCACAACGCAAAAAAGACAGCCGTATTTATCAGATTTTTAAGAGAATCGGGGATAAAACACATATTGAGCGCAAAAATTTCTGGCAAACAATGCGCGACATTACTGACCGTGAAGTCAAACACCATGTGCAAGAATGATGTTTGTTTTCTCTTGACTTTAAGTAATTTATCATGAATATTGCAATTGTTGGAACAGGATATGTCGGACTTGTGTCGGGCGTTTGCTTTGCCGAGATGGGCATTGATGTAACCTGTGTCGATATAGACAGCGCAAAAATCGAGCGTTTGAAACAAGGCGAGATACCAATCTACGAGCCTGGGCTCGACGAGATGCTGTTACGTAATGTGGCCGCTGGTCGTCTGCACTTCACAACCGACCTTCGTACTTGTCTCGACAATGTTGAAGTGGTATTTTCGGCCGTTGGCACACCGCCCGACGAGGACGGAAGCGCTGATTTGCAATATGTTTTGGCTGTGGCACGCACCTTCGGGCAGAATATCAACAAATACACCATTCTGGTAACAAAATCAACAGTGCCTGTGGGTACGGCGCAGAAGGTGAAAGCCGCCATTCAGCAGGAATTGGACAAACGCGGTGTGCAAGTCGAATTCGATGTGGCTTCGAACCCTGAATTTCTGAAAGAGGGCGCGGCTATCAAAGACTTTATGGGTCCCGACCGTGTGGTTGTGGGCACCGACAGCCCGCGTGCGCAGAAGATTATGGCACGTCTCTATAAGCCATTTATGCTCAACAGCGAGCGAATGATTTTCACTGACATTCCGTCGGCCGAAATGATAAAATACGCCGCCAACTCGATGCTG
>JAFZWI010000156.1 GCA_017617355.1 Salinivirgaceae bacterium
CAATCTTTTGTGTTTGTGATAAATGATTGTTATCCAATATGTTGCCGATATAAATAATTAAAAACATCGGACTATGTTTTCAGGAATTGTTGAAGAGTTTGCCGAAGTTGTCGGCATTGAGAAAGACCAGGAAAATCTGCATTTCACACTGAAGTGCTCGTTTGTCGATGAGCTGAAAATCGACCAAAGCGTGGCTCATAACGGCGTCTGCCTGACGGTGGTGCGCATTAAGGACGGAACCTACACCGTGACGGCTATGAAAGAGACTCTTGATTGTTCGAACCTAGGCTTGCTGAAGGTTGGCGACAAGGTGAACGTTGAACGCTCAATGCTGATGAACGGCCGATTGGACGGTCACATTGTGCAAGGCCACGTGGATAAGACGGCTCGCTGCACAAAGGTTGAAGACGCCGAGGGAAGCCACGTTTTCACCTTCGAGTATGACTTTGACAAGGAAATGGCATCGCGCGGTTATCTGACTGTGGATAAGGGTTCTGTGACAGTCAATGGTGTGAGCCTGACGGTTTGCCGCCCGACTCGCAACTCATTCCAAGTCTGCATCATTCCTTACACTTTCGACAACACCAACTTCCACACTATCAAGGTTGGAACGGTTGTCAATCTAGAGTTCGACATCATCGGAAAATACATTGCGCAAATCACAAAACTGTCGCAGGAATAGTGTTGAGTTGTTGCGCGCAACGTTTCTACACAACACGTGCGTCCTACGAACACCCAACACCTAATACCTAACACCAAAAAATTAATTAAATGGACATTGTCAACTTGTCGTTCACCGATAAACGTTTTGATACTCATTCTATTACGATAGGAAATCTGCAAATGGGCGGCACCAATCCCATTCGTGTGCAATCAATGGCCAACACGCCAACACACGATGTGGAAGCGTCTATCCGCCAGGCAATAGAGATTTTCGATGCAGGCGCCGAACTTGTAAGGTTCACGGCGGTGGATGAGAAAGACGCCTATGCCCTGCGTGACATCAAAAACGGACTTGTGGCCAAAGGTTACACAAAACCTATTGTGGCCGACGTGCATTTCAATGCCAAACTGGCCGACATTGCCGCACAATTTGTTGACAAAGTGCGCATTAACCCTGGAAACTATCTCGAGAAACGCGCCACCTTCGCCACACTCGAATTCACTGACGATGAGTACCGCGCCGAACTCGACAAACTTGACAGCCGTTTGCTGGAACTCATCAAAATTTGCCGTGAGCACCATACCGCATTGCGCATCGGCACCAACCACGGCTCGCTTTCCGACCGTATAATGTCGCGCTACGGTGACACACCCGAAGGTATGGTTGAGGCAACAATGGAATTTCTGCGCGTGTGCAAGAAATATGATTTTCAAGATGTTGCCGTTTCGCTCAAATCGAGCAATACTGTGGTTATGGTGCAGGCTTACCGCTTGCTTGTGAAACAGATGAACGCCGAGGCGATGAATTTTCCCATCCATTTGGGCGTTACCGAAGCAGGCACTGGCTCCGACGGCATCATCAAATCGGCGGTGGGCATTGGCACTCTACTCACCGACGGCATTGGCGACACCATTCGCGTATCGCTTACGGGAAGCCCCGCAGCCGAAATTGCACCAGCAAAAATGCTTGCCGAACATTTTGCCAGCAGCAACAAGAACGTGAAAATCAACTACAACGAGCCTCTTGCACTCGACCCGTTCAAATTCAGCAAACGCGACACTAGTCTCAATCCATCGTTCGACAACAAGAAACCGCTGGTAATCTGCGACTTGCCTGACCTTTCAATGGAGACGCTCAAGTCGCTTGGCATTAGTTTCGACTTGAACACAATGACCATCAGCGGCAACAATCAATCGCCTGACGTTCTGTATTTTGGCGCACCCGAAATGGATTTACCCGACTTCAAGACTAAAAACATCTCGCTTTTGATTGATTACAAAGTCTGGATTAAGGACAGCAATTTTGAACCGCTATATGGTCTAAACACATATTTATCAGCAAAATATAGGTCTGAAAAACGCAACTGGGTGATGGTGAGCCTGAACACTCTCACACCCGAAGCAATGGCCGTGCTAAAAACCGACCCCACGGTGGTGCTCATTGCGTGCTCAATGTGCGTGAACCAGGCGGCAGAACAGCGTGCCATATTCAACACGCTGATTGCCAACGGTGTAAAACTGCCAGTGGTAGTCAGTAGCATCTACAAAGAGCCCGATGTTGCCAAATTCCAACTGACAGCCGCCGCCGACAATGGTCTATTCTTTATCGACGGACTAGCCAACGGATTGTGGTTGAGTAATTTTGCACCAACACAAGTGAGCATTGTGAGCGAAACAGCCTTCACCATTCTGCAATCGGCACGCGCACGCTACACCAAAACCGAATACATTGCCTGCCCGTCGTGCGGCCGCACGTTGTACGACATCGAGAAGGGTCTTGCCGAAGTGAAAAAGGTTACACAGCACCTGACCGGTCTGAAAATTGCCGTTATGGGCTGCATTGTGAACGGCCCTGGCGAAATGGCTGATGCTGACTACGGATATATGGGAGCAGGTCCCGGCAAGGTGAATCTTTACAAAGGCAAAACACTTGTGAAACGCGGTGTGGATGAAGCCGTTGCACCGGCAGAACTACTTAAAATAATTGAGGAGGAGCAAGTTAAGAGTTGAATGGAGAAAGAGGATTTTTCACTTTTGCCTTATGCCATTCGAACTTGAGTTTTGTTACTCTTCCAAAGCCTATTTCCCCGAGCAATGCCGCTTGATTGAGTCGATATAGACTTCGGCGTAGCGCGACAGGGCCATTCCCTTGCGGGTGATGATGCCCACGGTCATTTTGTCGTCAATCAGCAACGGACGGGCAATAATGTTCTCACCGTTCAGTTTGTGGCTTATCACGCCAGAGCAAATGGTGTAGCCGTTGAGGCCGATTATCAGGTTGAAAAGCGTTGCGCGGTCGCGGACTTTGATGTTTTTTGTGCAGTCGAAATCGATTGGTGCGAGCGGCTCTTCCGAAAAATAGAACGAATTGAAATCGCCTTGCTCGTATGTCAGATACGGGTACGGCTTCAGGTCGTCGAGCGATATTTTCTCGTTGGCGGCAAGCGGATTCTGCGTCGATATGAATATGTGCAGCGGCGTTGTTAGAATAGGCACAAACTGCAAATGGTTCTTACGTAGCAATTTATCGATTATATCGCTGTTCTTGCGGCTTTTGAACAGCACCCCAACTTCGCTTTTCAGTTTTGCCACATCGTCGATAATCTCGTGAGTCTGCGTCTCGCGAAGGGTGAAATCGTACGACGGACCGCCAAACTCGCGTATCACATCAACAAAGGCGTTCACGG
>JAFZWI010000157.1 GCA_017617355.1 Salinivirgaceae bacterium
GAGTGAGTTTCTGCGCCATACCGCCAACGATTGTCGCCATTGAGCGTGATACGCCAGGAATCATTGCAATGCACTGAAACAGACCGATATACAATGCCTTGCGCTCGGTCAGTTTGGTATCGTCGCTGCCGTGGTTGAAAATCTTGTCGCAGAAAAGCATAAAAATGCCGCCCAGCACCAGCATTACGGCCACAACTGTCACGCTCTCGAGCAGTTCGTCGATTTTATCGCTGAAAAGCAGACCGATAACCGCTGCCGGAATAAAGGCCACCAGCAGTTTCCAATAGAAATCGAACTTGTGCAGAAAACGCTGCACAGCAGATGCGCCCTCGGGTGCGGGCTCGTTGTTCAGTCGGAAGAAACGCTTCCAGTAGAGAACCACCACCGACAGAATGGCGCCAAATTGAATTATCACGGTGAAGGCCTTCACAAAGTCGTCGCTCTCAACGCCCAGCAGGCCTTGCGTTATTATCATATGGCCCGTCGACGACACTGGCAGAAACTCTGTCAGCCCTTCGACAATGGCGATGATGATTGATTCGAAAATGCTCATTTTATTGATTTATTGATTAATAGACTAATTGAATGTGCGTCAGTGTCAGCGTTAGTGTTTCATTTAATGTCCATTCTTGCCAGCGGTGCCACATCCTGCGTGGTGAACAGCCCCGCCTTATACTTGTAGTAGCCCGTGATGGCAATCATTGCGGCGTTGTCGGTGGTGAACGATATTTTCGGAATGAAAATTTTCAGACCCTCGCGTTCGCCGTAGTCGAGCAGCGCCTGACGCAGACCCGAATTGGCCGAAACACCGCCAGCCACGCCCACCTGCTTGATACCCGTCGCCTTAACCAACTTCTTCAGTTTGTTCAGCAGAATCTCGATGATGGTGTTCTGCAACGACGCGCACAGGTCGGGTAGATTTTCCTTCACGTAGTTCGGATTGGTTTTTATCTCATCGCGGATGTGATACAAGAAGCTGGTTTTCAGTCCGCTGAAGCTGTAGTTGTAACCCTCGATGCTTGGTTTTGCAAAACTGATGGCCTTGGGGTTGCCCTCTTTGGCCAGTTTGTCGATGATGGGGCCGCTCGGATAGGGCAGTTCCATCACCTTGCCGCACTTGTCGAAAGCCTCGCCGGCAGCGTCGTCGATGGTTGTGCCCACCACTTCCATATCAAGCGGGCTGCGCACAACCACAAGCTGCGAGTTGCCGCCCGACACCAGCAGGCAGATGAACGGAAACTCGGGTTGGTTGTTGTCGTCGGGCGACTGCTTCACAAACAGCGCCAGCACGTGGCCCTGAAGGTGGTTCACCTCGATGAGTGGCAGTTTTCGCGCAAGCGCAAACCCCTTTGCAAACGACGTGCCCACAAGCAGCGACCCCAGCAAACCCGGTCCGCGGGTGAAGGCCACGGCTGAAATCTCGTCGAGACCGATGCCCGCGTTTTTGATTGCCGCGTCGATTGTGGGGATAATATTCTGCTGATGCGCACGCGACGCCAGCTCAGGCACCACGCCGCCGTATTGCTCGTGCACCTTCTGGCTCGAAATGACATTCGACAGTATCACGCCGTCGCGGATAATTGCCGCTGATGTGTCGTCGCACGATGATTCGATACCTAATATTGTAACGCTCATAAAAATATGGCTGTAAGTGTCCTCAAAAAGAATATTTTTGGGCACCGAAACGTTATGAATTTTTAAACGCGCAAAAATATTAAAAAAGCCGTTAAAATATTATCTGTTTTTATCCTGATATTGGTTGGGATAGTGGCTTTTGTGTGGGCCGAGATGAGGTCGCCGCTGGTGCAGACGCAGATTGCCAACCGCATCACTGTTGCATTGAGCAATCTGCTCAAAACCGATGTCAGAGTCACCAAGGCACGCTACAACATCGGACAGGGACTTACACTGCAAAGCCTGCTTATCCGCTGTCCCAACGGCGATACGTTGCTCTACGTGCCGCAGTTGTCTGGTCACCTGAAATCGTTACGGGTCAATGACAAAATTATTGACATTCAGGATGTTATGATAATCAACCCTATAGCCAACATTGCACGCAACGACAGCAATTTCAACTTCAGCTTCATTACCGAAGCCTTTGCGCGCAACGACAGCTCAAAAAGCCAGTGGAACATCAACATCCAGCAAACCACGCTTAAGCGGGCCAGCATCAGTTACGATGACCGTGGCGCCATGCACCGCCTCGACGATTTCAACACCACAATCAACGGCTTGATTATATGCGGCTCGAACACGCGCGTACAGCTTGGCTCACTCTCAACACTATACAACGGCCAGCCGATGATTGACCGTTTCCACTTCGATTTTGTGATGATGGACAAGCTCATCAACATCGACAATTTCATTTTTGAGGCCCGCAACTCCAAGGTGCTTCTACCGCATATCGATTTGGACATCGACCCAGCTGCCGCGCTGGCTTTCAACGCCGATGTTGACAGCATACGAATATGCCCGGCCGATTTTGCCGAAATTGTGCCGTTCTTGAAAGATAAAAACGAGAGTCTGACGCTCACCGGCAAGCTGTCGGGCAACAAAAAAGCCGTGAACGGGCAGAACATTACGGCGCAGATGAACGGAAGCACGCGCCTCAACGCCGACTTCAGCGTAACCAGCTTGGACGAACCCAAGAATCTGAATTACAATCTGACAATCAGGGAACTGAACACGTCGTGTGCAGGATTGCTAACCACACTCGGCGAATACACAAAGATAGACACCGCGCAGTTAAGCCCGAGCCTGACACCGCTCAGAAGAATGTGGTTCAGCGGCAATGTAAGCGGCACCGCCACCGACATTGACGCCGAAGGTCAGCTTAACACCGGCATTGGCGGGTTGAACATGCACGCATCGATGAGCATGGCCGACAATAACTTCTTCCTCGTGAAAGGAAGAGTGAATTCGACAGATGTTGAGCTTGACTCATACGCCGGAACAAATGCCCAGGCACGCGTTAATTTACGGGCCGAAGGTCAGATTGGGCGGCACGGCGCAAAGAACAAGACAAAGCTGAACATCGACGGAAACATCAACAACATAAGCTATGCCGAGCACAAAATCGACTCGGTGACAGTAAAAGGTCTGGTCAAAAATCGCATGTTCAGTGGCAAGCTCTGTTCGTTTGACCCCAACCTGCGGTTCGATTTTGAAGGCTCCGTGAATCTCGGCGACAGCTCGGCCTTCAATTTCCAAACCTTTGTCTATTACGCCGACCTGCACGCGCTTGGCATCACAAAAGACTCCACGGCCAACGCGTCGTTCAACGTCAAGGCCGATTTCCACGACACCAATCTTGATGTGGCCGAGGGACTCATCGACCTGACCGACATCTATTACTTCTGCGACTCAATGTTCTTTGCCACTGACACAGTACGAATTATTGCCGAAAACGCCGACAGCGGCCGCGTAGTAAACCTGCAGTCGGAGTTTGTGAGCGTCGATGTCTACGGCGATTTCCGCCTGACACAACTCCCGAAAAGCATCCGCAATTTCGCCTACAAATTCATGTCGGGAAAAACATACAGCCATTCCGACAACAAAAATACTGTCAATCTGCGCATTGTGGCCGACTATCCATTCCCAGTTACCGACATTTTCATTCCATGGCTCAACATATCGTCGGGTACCACAATCACCGGCTACTACAGCGAGAGCGATGATTTTTTCCGCCTCAACCTCACTTCTGACGAAATAATAGCCAAATCGTTCGATGTGGAAAAGATTGACGTCAGCATTCGCAACAATAGCGACAGCCTGTTAACAAGTCTGAAGGCTGATTATCTGTACTTTGCCAACTACGAGTCGATGCGATGGCTCAACATCGAATCGTCGCTTGTGAACGACGAGGCCGACCTGTCGGTTAAGTGGGACAACTTGCTCACCAAAGGCCATAACAGCGGCGACATCGCAGCCCGAATCGAACTTATCGACTATGACAAAGAGGAACGTCAGACGCGCATCAACCTACAGCCTTCACAAATCATCATCCTCGACTCGCTTACAGTTATCAAACCCGCAACGGTGATTGCTTCGAACAATGCAATCAAATTCGGAGGACTTGATATCGACATCGACAACGGGGCAAGCCGCGTGTATGCCGACGGAGTGCTGTCCGACAACCCAAATGACAGTCTTTATGTCGATATCCGCCGCCTCAATCTCGATTTCATCTCCGACATCTTCGGCATGAAAACACACCTTTCTGGCATTGTGTCGGGCAACTCGGTGCTTAAGGATTTGAAGGGCGAAAAACGCATCGACGGTGACATCGACATTTTTGATTTTGGCGTCAACCGCCAGCGTTTCGGCAACGTGCGCGCTAACGCCGCCTGGGATATGGAGCGCAAGCATCTGCTGGTCGACGGCGCACTGCATGACAGCGTTCGTAGCTCACACACCGATATTGTCGGCTATATCGACCCAAAGCGTTTTTATATGAATCTTGACGGCAAAGCCGAACATCAGGATGTGCAGTTTCTGAAGTTGTTCCTATCGGGCGTCTTCAGCGAAATGGACGGCTCGTTCAGCGGCTCGATGCATGCCGAAGGAAAGCTCAACGCGCCAAACTGGTACGGAAAACTCGGCCTCGAAAACACGCGGCTGACGCTTAAACCTACAAAAGCCGTCTATTCGCTCAACGACACGCTTGAGTTTGCCGACAACAAGATTCTGTTCAACAGCGTTGCGGGCGGTGATTTTGAAAACGGCCGCCTTCAGATTGACGGCGAGATTCATCATCACGACTTCAAAGAGTTCTTCCTCAACCTGAAAATCAACTGCGACCAAATTGTCGGGCTCAACACAAAATATTCCGACTCACCATTGTGGTACGGCAAGACCTATTGCAGCGGCATCATCGACATTACAGGCTCCACACGCAAGGAGATAAACGTGAACATAAGCGCGCGAACACTGCCAAAATCAATGTTCTACCTGACAATGGAGGGGCGCAGCGACCTTACCGAAAACGATTTTATAACATTTGTGTCGAGCAACAAGGTGACCAACATTCGCGAAGTGAAAAAACAGCGCAAACCTGAAGCTGTACAGGCTCCGTCGTCGGTTCTCAACCTCAACCTCGACCTCAATGTCACACGCGAGGCCGAAGTTCAGATTGTCTTCGACCCGACAATTGGTGATGCCTTGCGCGCCAACGGCTCGGGCGACATCAACATCCGCCTCTATGATGACAAATTCTCCATCTACGGAACATACCTTATTGACAAAGGAGATTTTACATTCACATTACAGAACATCATTAGCAAAAAACTCGACCTTCAGTACGGCAGCTCGGTAACATGGACGGGCGAGCCGCTTGGCGCCACAATCGACATCGACGCCGCATACAAACTGCGCAAGGTGCCTGTCTATTCGCTAACTCTTGACGAGGAAGACCGCGAGAAACGTGTGCCGGTAAACTGCCACCTACTGATGACCAACAAACTGACATCACCTACAATTAATTTCTCAGTCGAGGTGCCGTCGACAACCAGCAACGTGGAAGTGGTTGAACAACTGAACAACTTACCCGAAGACAAGCTAAACCAACAGGTTATCTATCTGCTGATGCTCAACAAGTTTGCTCCGCTAACTACTGTTTCTACACAGACAACATCGGGCACATCGGCATCAGCCAGCACCGCCAGTGAGTTGCTGTCAAACCAACTAAGCAAATGGATAAGCCAGGTAAGTACCGCTTTTGACCTTGGTGTGGCTTACCGTCCTGAGACTGAAATCAGTTCGGAGGAGTACGAGCTGGCGCTTTCCACCACTCTTTGGGACGACCGCTTAATTGTCAGCAGCAACTTCGATGTCAGCGGTTCGAACGAAACATCAGAAAATAACACAAACCAATACACCACCGACATATCGTTTGAGCTGAAACTAAATAAGAAAGGCAACGTGCGGCTAAGAGCATTCCAAAAAGTGAACGATGACCTCATCTACGATGACGCTCCATACACCCGCGGCCTTGGCTTGTTCTATACCGAAGACTTCAACGACTTCAATGATTTACTCAACCGCTGGTTCCGCCGCCGCGTCAAAGAAGGACGGAAAGAGGAACCTCAGCAGTTAAGTCAAGAATAGATTAGAACTAATCAAATTCTATTCTTTTTCCATCACATCTCCGAATACCTCTTATACCTCTCCTCGGCGTCTTTGCTGCCTTGCTCGAAGAGTTGCTCGGCGTTGTCGGGGAAGCTGCGAGTGAGTGAGTTGTAGCGCACCTCACCGGCCAGGAACTCCTTGTAAGGCATTGTCGGGGCCTTCGAGTCGAGCTGGAACGGATGCTCAAGACGCGGGTCGTAGCGGTAGAGCAACCAGTAGCCGCTTTCAACGGCACGTTTCATCTCCTCCTGAACGCGGTGCATACCAATGCAGATTCCGTGAGATGCGCAAGGTGTGTAGGCAATCACTACCGACGGACCGTCGTATTCTTCGGCCTCCTTCACAGCCTTAATCAACTGTGCGGGGTCGGCGCCCATTGCCACTTGTGCCACATACACGTTGCCGTAGGTCATCATTATGGCGCCAAGGTCCTTCTTGCGGCTCTTCTTGCCCGATGCGGCGAATTTTGCCACCGCACCC
>JAFZWI010000011.1 GCA_017617355.1 Salinivirgaceae bacterium
AAAATTGGTTGCAGACCTGCTCACAGCTGCCGGTGTGTCGCGTGTCATCACAATGGACCTGCACGCCGACCAGATTCAAGGCTTCTTCAATCTGCCGGTTGACCACTTGTACGCATCGTCGATTTTTGTACCGTATCTGCGCAGCCAAAACATTAAAGACCTGACAATTGCGGCGCCTGATATGGGTGGTTCAAAGCGCGCCAACGCCTATGCTCAATACCTGAACGCACCAATGGCCATCGGTCACAAGCACCGCGCAAAAGCCAATGTAGTTGACGAGTTGCGCATCATCGGTGATGTGAAGGACCGCAACGTTGTCATCATCGACGATATGATTGACACCGCCGGAACTATCACCAAAGCCGCACAAGTGATTATGGACCAAGGCGCAAGTAGCGTTCGTGTAATGGCCACGCACCCCATTCTGTCGGGTCCGGCCTACGAGCGTCTTATGGATTCGCCGATAACTGAAATCATCACCACCGACACCATTCCTTTGAAGCAGGAATGCAGTAAGATAACGGTTCTTTCGGTTGCTGATTTGTTCGCAAACACCATTAAGAGTGTTTATCAAGAGAGGTCAATCAGTTCGAATTTTATCTTCTAAAAACGGATAGTCTTTTTTGTTTCTTGCGGAACAAAAAGAACCGCCGTAAGGCATTTATTTTTAGGCAAAAATACATTGCATTTTTGTCGCATATTGGGTTCGTTATCTGACAAGTATAGCTTGAATGCCTTATATTTGGGGCTTCAAAAAAAAATAATAACCGCAAATGAGCGAGACATATTTTTGCAATCAAAGTTTTATTCCAGTTCGCACCCAGCCAAGCGAAACAGCTGAATTAGAGACACAAATTCTCTTTGGCGAGTTATATCGGGTAGTGGAATCGACAGAAAAATGGTGTCACATAAAAATTGAAAGCGACAACACCGAGGGCTGGATAAACAGCAAACTTCTTGAACCAATAGCCGATGAGCAGCTTGGACGACTGCTGTCAATGGAGCGCCGAGCATCAAACCGCCCGCTCGATTTCGTCATTGTCGACGGACAATGGCAGCTGCCAATGCCTGCCGGCTCAATCCTTTATGGTCGCGGACCAAACTTCAACATCGAGATTGGTCAGCATCTATATTCGCATTATTCTGATTATCAAACTATAAGCAATAAACGCCTTGCCGTTACATCGCTTGCCGACGCCTTTGTAGGTTCGCCTTATCTTTGGGGTGGAAAAACCATGCTCGGCATCGATTGTTCGGGCCTCACCCAAGTGCTGTTCAGCACTGTTGGTGTCAATCTTCCGCGTAACGCATCGCAGCAAGCCATTGTCGGCATGCCTGTGCCGTTTATCGGTGAAGCCCAGCCTTGCGACCTCGCCTTTTTCGACAACGAGGACGGCAACATTATTCATGTGGGAATGATTGTCGAGGGCGGGCAGATTGTGCATGCCTCATACGGCCGTGTTCGTGTCGACCTTGTCGACCACCAGGGCATATTCAACAGAGAGATAAACAAATATACACATAAGCTCAGACTTGTGAACAGAATCATAAACGATTGATTCTTAACGGTCTCGTCATGACCTACTCGTTGACAGTTAAAGTGGCTTTGGTGCTCATAATTATAGTTGTGGCACTCTTCTTCTATTCTAAGCATAAAATGGAAGATAAATAGCTGACTTATGGGCCGTTTTACATACCAATATCCACGTCCTGCTGTAACAGTTGATATGGCCGTTCTGCATCGCACCACATCGGGGCTTGAAATTCTGTTAATCGAGCGATTGAACAATCCTTATGCCGGCTGTTGGGCACTGCCCGGCGGTTTTGTTGATGAGAACGAAGATCTTGCCGATGCCGCCGCACGCGAGTTGCGCGAAGAAACAAACCTTATGGGCGTTGAGTTGCGCCAGTTTGGAGCATTCGGTAAGCCTGGCCGTGACCCGCGCGGACACACCATCACCGTTGCCTACTGGGGCTACACCGACAATCCTCAGAAGGCATCTGCCGCCGACGATGCCAAAACCTTGCGTTGGTTTCCAATCAACAATCTGCCACCTTTGGCCTTCGACCACGCTGAAATTATCGCGGAAGCGTTGCGGATAATCGGTAATCAAAAATCATAATTTCTAAATCCTAAATAAAAAAGCCGCACCCTTGCGGGCACGGCTTTGAAAAATAATGCGTTATCCGATTAGTCCATCAGACTTGCATTCGCCTGGATACCGCTGTTGTCGTAGTATCCTTTGTCAAGTTTCTCTTTGATTTCCTTGAATGCGTTCAGCGTGTAGTCAACGTCCTCAATTGAGTGAGCGGCGGTTGAGATGATACGGAAGATTACCATTCCCGGCGGGATTACGGGGTAAACCACAATTGAGCAGAAAATCTTGTAGTTCTCGCGCAGGTCGTAAGCCATTGCTGTTGCTTGCTCAGGGCCGCCCTGAATGTGTACCGGCGATACGCAAGCCTCGGCCGGACCGATGTCGAAACCAAGATTGCGGAAACCATCCTGTAAGCGTCGGGTGATTGTCCACAGTTTGTTGCGGAGCTCGTCGCCCTCGGGGCTGTCGATAATCTCAAGACGCTTGATGCAGCCCTCAACAATCGGCATTGGCAGAGCCTTTGCATAAATCTGCGAGCGCATGTTGTAGCGCAGATAGTCGATAACTGATTTTTTCGAAGCAATGAAACCGCCGATGATTGCCATCGATTTAGCGTAAGCGCCAATATAGATGTCGATGTCGTCCATTACGCCGAAGTGCTCCGATGTGCCGCGTCCGTGAGGACCCATCACGCCAAAGCCGTGGGCGTCGTCAATCATAATGCGGAATTTGTATTTCTTTTTGAGAGCCGCAATCTGGTCAAGAATGCCAAGTGCGCCGGTCATGCCGTAAACGCCCTCGGTGATGAGCAGCACGCCACCGCCTTGCTCTTCAGCCACTTTGCAAGCCACTTTCAGTTTCTGCTCGCAGCTTACAATATCGTTGTGCTTGTACGAGAAGGCTTTGCCTTGGTGCAGACGCTTACCATCCATCAGGCAGGCGTGGCACTCAGCGTCGAACACAATCACGTCGTGGCGTGACAGCAGTGAGTCGATTGCAGATACAATTCCTTGATAACCAAAGTTGAACAAGAAAGCAGCCTCTTTCTTCTCGAATTTTGCAAGCATGTGCTCGAACTTCTCGTGAAGGTCAGAATTGCCGGTGAGCATACGGCTGCCCATCGGGTAAGCCAGACCCCAGCGTACGGCAGCCTCGCCGTCAACCTTGCGGATTTCGGGGTGGTTGGCCAGGCCAAGATAGTTGTTCAAACTCCAGCACAAAACGTCTTTGCCCTGGAAACGCATATGCGGGCCAATCTCGCCCTCAAGTTTCGGGAACGAGTAGTAGCCTTCAACTTGCTCGCGGTACTGTCCCAACGGACCGCCCGACGATTCCTCTATTCTCTCAAAAATATCCATTTATATAAAGTTTTAGATGTTTCTAAATTGACGCAAAAGTATTCTTTACAATGGATTATTATAGTGGTATTTTGGCTTAATTTTTAAAGTTGAAATGCTTTCGCAATTCACTTACGTTTGTCTTAAACCTTATGCCTATTAAACAATTCCCTCTTGCAGAATGTCATGAATGTGAATTATTCCGGCATACTTTCCGTCCTGCAAGACAACAAGTTGCGTAATATGATTCTGCTCCATTAGATGAAAAGCGTTCACTGCCATTTCGTTTTCGTCAATGGTTTTCGGTTTCTTTGACATGATGTCTTGGGCTGTCAGATTGTTTATGTTTCGCTCCGAGACAAGCATGCGTCGCAGGTCGCCGTCGGTGATGATACCGAGCAGATTGCTGTTGCTGTCGAGCACGACGGTGGCTCCCAAACGTTTCGAGGTCATCTCCATAATCACTCGTTTGATATTGTCGGTTGCCTGAACCTGAGGCTTTTCGTTGTTGACATACAAATCGCTGACGCGCATATACAGTTTCTTGCCAAGAGCGCCGCCCGGATGATATTTTGCAAAATCGGCGGGAGTGAAGCCACGGCATTCAAGCAGGGCCACTGCCAGTGCGTCGCCCATGACAAGCTGCGCTGTGGTGCTTGATGTAGGTGCAAGGTTGTTGGGGCAGGCCTCATGAGCGGCGAAGGCGTTTATCACAATATCGGCTTGTTGCGCCAGATACGACTGTGTGTCGCTCACCATGGCTATCATCTTGTTGCGGCGAATCTTGAGAATAGGCACCAGCACTTTAATTTCGGGAGTGCTGCCGCTCCGCGACAGAAGCATCACGACATCGTTGTCCTGAATCATACCCAAATCACCGTGAATGGCGTCGGCGGCGTGCATGAACAGGGCGGGGGTGCCGGTCGAGTTCATGGTGGCCACAATCTTCTGCGCAATAATGGCGCTTTTGCCTATGCCGGTTACTACAAGCCGGCCTTTGCTGTTGAAAATCAGCTCTACAGCCTTTGCAAACTCGTTGTCGATAAGATTTTTTAGATAGCTTATCGTATTGGTTTCCTGCTCAATAACGTCAGATGCAATTCTGATTATTTCTTCTTTACTTTTCATCTTATTCGAATATGAGGTGGATAATGCTATCCACATCGGAAAAAATCATGAAATAAATATGGACAAAAATACAAACGTGTGATAAATTTTTTTATAAATTTATTATCCTGTTATAATTGATTTCAAATGGAGCTGAAAGATTATTTAAAACAGTATTTCGGTTTTGACACATTCAAGGGCAATCAGGAAGCTATAATCAAGAATATTCTTGAGGGCCGCGATACGTTTGTGCTCATGCCTACAGGCGGTGGAAAATCGCTCTGCTACCAGCTTCCGGCCATGTTGCAAGACGGCACAGCCATTGTGATATCGCCGCTCATTGCGCTTATGAAAAACCAGGTGGACGCTATCCGCGGGTTTAGTGAGGAGGAGGGTGTGGCGCATTTTCTGAACTCGTCGTTGTCGAAAACTGAGATACAGAATGTGAAGGAAGATGTGCTGGCGCATAAGACCAAACTGTTGTATGTGGCGCCGGAGTCGCTTGCCAAAGACGAAAACATACAATTCTTAAAACAAATCAAGATTTCGTTTTATGCCATTGACGAGGCGCACTGTATTTCGGAGTGGGGACACGATTTCCGCCCTGAGTACCGCAGCATCCGCAGCCGTGTTGATGAGATTGGCCGAGCACCTATAATTGCTCTTACAGCTACTGCCACGCCCAAGGTGTAGAGCGATATACAAAAAACGCTGGGCATGGTGAACGCCGATGTGTTCAAGTCATCGTTCAACCGCCCCAACCTTATTTATGAGGTAAGGCCGAAGCGCGATGTTACTCGCGAGATAATCAAGTATATAAAGAATAATCCCGGAAAATCGGGAATCATTTATTGCCTGAGCCGCAAGAAAGTTGAGGAACTTGCTGAGACTCTTGTTGTTAATGGCATTAAAGCCGCACCATATCATGCAGGCCTTGAATCGTCGGTGCGTTCGGCCAATCAGGACAAGTTCCTTATGGAGGAGGTTGACGTGATTGTAGCTACCATTGCTTTCGGTATGGGTATCGACAAGCCCGATGTCAGGTTTGTCATTCACCATGATATGCCAAAGAGCCTTGAGGGTTACTATCAGGAGACGGGTCGCGCAGGCCGCGACGGAGGCGAAGGTCACTGCATCGCATTCTATTCATATAAGGATATACAGATGCTTGAGAAATTTATGCAGGGCAAGCCAGTGGCAGAACAGGAGATTGGCCGGCATCTGTTGCTCGAGACTGTCGCCTATGCCGAGTCGGCTGTTTGCCGTCGTCGTCAGTTGCTGCATTATTTCGGTGAGGAATATACCGAGACAAACTGCGGCGCGTGCGACAACTGCCTGCATCCGCGCGAGACATTTGAGGGTAAGGACAGCATTGTGAAAGTACTGAAAACTGTCATCGCCGTTAAGGAGTTCTTCAAACCTGACCTTGTGGCCAGTGTGCTCTGCGGTGTTGCTGACAGTACTATTAAAGCATACAAATACAACGAGATACCTGAATTCGGAAGTGGCAAGGACCATGACGATAAATATTGGCAGACCATTATCCGTCAGGCTGTTGTGGCCAATTTGCTTGGCAAGAATATTGAGAACTATGGCTCGCTTACGGTAACTGAGGCTGGCTATGAGTTCATAAAGAATCCGCACTCGTTCATGATTGCCAAAGAACGTGATTTTGAGGAGGCCGACAACGAACCGTCGGAGGGCGGCGGCGCAATGGTGGCTGCTGACGAGACACTCTATTCGATGTTGTGTGATTTGCGGAAAGACATTGCCAAAAAACGCGGACTGCCGCCGTACATCATTTTCCAGGACCCGGCACTGCAGGATATGACCATTCATTATCCGATGAACTTGCAGGAGTTGGGCAACATTCCGGGTGTAGGGCAGGCTAAGGCTATGAAATTCGGCAAACCGTTCTGCGAACTCATAACAAAATATGTGAAAGAGAACGAGATAGAGCGTCCGGTCGACCTCGTTGTCAAAACCATGGGCAACAATTCGGGAATGAAACTTTACATTGTCCAAAGCATCGACCGCAAGCTTGGACTTGATGTCATTGCCGACGGCAAAGGCTTGGAAATGGATGAGTTACTGACCGAAATGGAGAAGATTGTGAATTCCGGCACCAAGCTCAATATCGATTATTACATTGATGAGAATATTGACGAGGATGCCCGTGACGATATTTACGAATACTTCCGTGAGGCAGAGACCGATTCGCTTGAAGAGGCGGTAAAGCAGCTTGGCGAGGACGATTACACCGAGGAGGAAATACGTCTGGTGCGCATAAAGTTCATCTGCGACGAGGCATTCTGACGATTTTGTTATAATCGAAAAAGGCGGATTTTAAAGTCCGCCTTTTTTCGTTTTCTTTTTTTGGTCGGGATAAGCGACGCGTGTGTGGTATATGTTTTGCAGTTTCTGCTTGAACGTCTCTTTTATGGTGTTGATGTCGTTGAAGGTGATTTTCGCGTGGTTCATCTGCCCGTTTTCAATTTTATCGTTGAATATACGCTCCACAAGCTCATCGATTGTTTTCGAAGAGTAATCCTTCAGTGTCCTTGACGCCGCTTCAATTGAGTCGGCCAGCATCAGTATCGCCGTCTCTTTTGTCGACGGCAGTGGGCCAGGATAGCGGAATTTGGCGATGTCGGTGTTTTCCTGTCCATTTTGCTCGACGGCTTTGTTGTAGAAATATCTTACCAAATCGGTGCCGTGGTGCGTTTCAATGAAATCGACAACTCTTGGCGGCAGTTTGTGCTCTTTGGCAAGCGTCACACCGTTGGTTACGTGACTGATAATAATCTCGGCGCTTTGTTCGGGCTGAAGCTGGTCATGCGGATTAATGCCAACCTGATTTTCAGTAAAATACTGTGGAGCGATAGTTTTGCCGATGTCATGGTAGAGCGCGCCTACACGTGTCAGCAGCGGATTGCCGCCAATGTTGCGGCTTGCGTCCTCGGCCAGATTGGCAACCTGCATAACATGCTGGAACGTGCATGGGGCTTTCTCGGCCAGCTCGCGCAGAAGCGGATTGTTGGTGTCGGCCAGTTCGAGCAGCGTCACATCTGATACAAATCCGAAAATCTTCTCAATCAAGAAGATGAACGGATAGCACAGGAATAGGAACAACCCATTTATAATCAGCCACATATACGGACGCAGGCTTATTGTCGACAGTTGTCCTTCCTGCAGCAGCGACAATGCTGTGTAGGCAAGAATGTACGCCAACGCCACAAGAAGCACAGCCCCCATTAGCTGGCGCAACTTGGTTATACGCATCAGTGTGAATACGGCCACCGTTCCAGCAATTGCCTGAAGGAAAATGAATTGGAATCCATTAGCAGACATCTGTCCGCAAATCAGAATGGTGATAATGTGAGCAAAAAAGGCGAGTCGTCCGTTGTAGAAGGTTTTTATGATGATTGGCAGGATGACAATCGGCAGAACAAGTGTGTTGCCAATTTGCAGGCGCACCAGAACGCACATCATTATAATAATGGTGACAATCATCCCGATGAGCAGAATGAGCCGGCGCACTTGCCCGAATATTTCGATATTGTAGAAATAGATGTATAAATACAACAGCGTCAGCAAGATAATTATAATGAGAGACTGCCCCACAGTAATCCACGATATGGTGGATGTTGCCACGCCGTAGTTCTGGTACTCGCGTCGCAGCGACTCCAGAATGCGCAGGTTGCTGTCGTTCATAAGCTCGTTGCGGGCTATAATCAGCTGCCCTGCACGCACCATTCCGTGCGATGTTGAAAGCTGTTGTCCCAGCTGCTCGCGGGCTTTGGCGGTGGTTGTCTTGTCGTATTCAATATTCGGTTTTATGAAATCGTACATGTTGAAGCCGTCGGCTGTTGCAAGCGATGTCAGACTGCTTTGGAAGGTCATGTTAATCTGCCGGCTAACAAACTCTTGCGCCGAGCGAACGGTAAAAATCTCAGTTGCCGGCACCACCCTTGAGACCTTGTCTTCGACCAGCACCACCAATGCTTGGTTGTCGCTTTTTTCGATAATGTCGCTGTAACTAGTTATGCCTTTGCTATACATGAAACTCAGGCAGTTAGCCGCAAAATTGTAGATGTGTGTTTTCAGAGTGTCTGGGTTGATGTCGGCCTGCGGATATTTGACCAGCATTGCCTCTAACGCGACGGCAAACCTGTGGTCGAACTCTTGTTCAAAGCGTATTTTCTGCTCGGGATAGACTTCCGACAGAACATTGAAATATGGTTTGGCGTTTTTGTAGTTGTTTTCGCGCTCCTCCTTAATCTCGGCGTCGGTTTTCAGAACCACAAAGTCGAACGGAGCGTACAAATCCTCATGCTGCCATGCTTTGCCTTTCTGTAACTCGTATCTGAATTGGCGCTGTTTGGGCAAAAACAGCACTATTATGGCCACTGCCACAACAAAGATGATTGCGGCAATCCACTTGTTGTGCCGCGCAACCGATTCTACTGACGATGCCATATCAATATAATTTTCACCAAATGTACCATTTTTGCCCGATGCGCAAGCCTTGATGTATAAATTCAGCATTTTATTTATTTTTGGAAATAATAATGTTTGAACTGATGAGGCGCATACTATTAACTTTGGTTTCCGTTTTTCTGATGTCGCAGATGTCGGTTGCTCAGTCCGACAAGAAACTGCTGACGGTCAGTGTCGGTTTTTATAATCTTGAGAATCTGTTTGATACCATTAACGACCCCAACACCAACGATGAGGAGTTTTTGCCAGGAGGAAAGAACCATTGGACCTCGGAACGATACTTTAAAAAGGTTGACAACATGGCGTATGCCATAAGCCGCATTGGCGACAACCTGATGCCTCTGCCGCCTATGATTCTTGGTATTTCGGAGATTGAGAACCGCATTGTTGTTGAGGATGTTGTCAAAAACGATAATCTGAAAAAATATAATTATCAGATTGTGCATTACGACTCGCCCGACCGTCGCGGAGTTGATGTCGGACTCATCTATAATCCGTCGTATTTCACAGTCACCAGTTCGGCTGTCCACAGGCTCGATTACAGCAGTGATACATCGTTCCGCACCCGCGACCAGCTTGTGGTTACAGGCACTATTTATGGCGAAACTCTGCACATAATTGTCTGCCACTGGCCGTCGAGGCGTGGAGGAGAGGCCCGCAGTCGTCCGTTGCGCAACGCCGCTGCCGACCTCAGCCGCCACATTATCGACTCGCTGCTGACCTTGGATGCCAACGCAAAAATAATTATGATGGGCGACTTGAACGACGACCCAAATGATGTGAGCCTTCTGGAGCGTGTAAACGCCAAGAGCGAGCGCACTGATGTCGATTTAAAATCGATGTACAACCCATATTATAATATGTATAAGAAGGGCGACGGCTCGCTTGCCTATCGCGATGCATGGAACAATTTCGACCAGATAATGGTTTCACCGGCACTTGTAAAAGACGGAAGTAGCTCTTTTACAATAAAATCCGCTAAAATCTATAATGCCAATTTTCTGACCAACACCAAGGGACAATATCGCGGCTATCCGTTCCGCACCTTCTCTTACGGCAGTTTTATCGGTGGTTACAGCGACCACTATCCGGTTTATATTCTGTTAGTTAAAGAAAAATAGGGCGGCAAGGCGAAAAAAATATATAATGATGTTGGCGAAAATATTCTTTTGCCAAATTTGCAGATGAAAAAAACAGGCGATGAACGAGAGTCTTTACGATAAATTACAAAGCGTTGCCAAGCTGATTTCCAACAACTTCAGTACTATCGATGAGCCTATCGACATGAAGTTGCAGACGGCTTATTTTCTGCGCTCGAAGAAGGTAAAGGAGGTTCATAAGGACAATAAGCCTGAGCTTGAGCAGATTGCCGACTTGTACGACCCCTCGCTTACCAATGAGCAGATTGAGGAGCGTCTGATTCTGCTTAGCGACATCGATGACCCGCGTGCCTATCGCATTCTTGAGGAGTTTGCCCAGAAATCGGAGAACCGACTGCACAAATGGGCGGTTATGGCGCAACAGGAGAGCAAAATGCTGATTGAAGGCAGTTTGTTGAACGAGCGACAGATTTTTGTTTCTACCGGATTGGGCGGGCGCGGCAATCTTCTGCGCTATTTTGTCGGGCTTGTCGGCCACGGCATTGAGGAGTTTGAACCCTATCAGCAGCATATTATACAATCGGAATTCGAAACGGCACTGCGCACAAATCGCTCTGAGCTCGAAAAAGTTGAATTTCAAGGCCGTTATGCCGCATTGACAATGCTAATTCCGCTTGATGTGCCTTTTCACGATGTGCTTTTGCGAGCTGTTGAGGAGTGCAACCAATATGGAAACTTCCTTGAGGAGGATTTTTTAGTGACCAATGTCCGCATGTTATCGTTCGATGATATGGAGGAGATTGTGAAGAACCGTCAGCACGAAAGCAGCGGCAGTGGTAGCGAAGGTTTTGACTCCATATTCGATGATATTGATACCAGCGAGGAGTAATCCTGGCAGGCTTATTTTTACCATTTTGTTTTTTCTATCACATAAATTAAAAAAAGCCGCATCTCTGCGGCTCTTTTCATATTAGATTTCTGTTTCAATTACAAAGTTTTAGCAGGGTCGGTCAGTTGGTCTTTGTAGTAAACCTCATAGTGAAGGTGGTTGCCGGTTGATGTTCCTGTTGAGCCTACATAGCCAATCAGGTCGCCTTTCTTCACTTTGTCGTTGGTTTTGACAACCATTTTCGACATGTGTGCATAACCGGTCTTGTAACCGTTCTGGTGATTCAGTTTGATGAAGTTGCCGTATCCGTTGCACACACCGGCAAAAGCTACAATGCCGTCGGCTGTAGCGTAGATTGGTGTGCCGTTTGGTGATGCAAGGTCAACACCTTTGTGGAAACTCTTTTTCCCATAAACAGGGTGGATTCGCTCGCCAAATGGTGATGATATACGGGTGTAGGTGCAAGGTTTGCCATTTGGACCGACGCCAGTATCGGTAGATTTCTTTGTTTCTTGTTTAGGTTCGGCTTTTTTCTCCTCTTTTTTAGGTTCAGCTTTTTTTGGCTCTTCCTTTTTGGTTTCCTGCTTTGGTTCAGCCTTTTTCTCCTCTTTCTTAGGCTCAGCTTTCTGTTTTTCCTCTTGTTTTGGTTCTACTTTTGGCTGTTCTTTCTTCGGCTCCTCTTTTGGCTGAGCATTAGCGCTTTCAGTCTGGTTTATGACATCGCTTATTATGCTTGCCAGTTTGTTGGTAGCTTCCTTCACCTGCTGCGATGTGGCATTTTCGGTGTCAGTGCCGGTCAGTTGCTTCATCAGTTCACTTGACGAAGTATTAGCAATAATATTTTTTTCTTTTATAGCGTTGTCCGAAAGTTCTTTCGAATTGATAGTCGATTTAGGGGCTTTTGCCTTGCTTGTGATTTCAATGTTGTCATCGGACGACATAAGGTCGATAGATGAAATCTCAGAATCGTACATCCGGTTCATTGCCCGTTTGTAGTCCTCAACGGTTTGTTCATACTCTGCCCGCAGCGCTTCTATGCCCTGCTGACGCTCTTTTGCAAAATCCTCAAATTCTTGATTTTGCTGCCTTACAAACTCTTCAAAGCTCTGGGCCTTAACGCTCTGCCCTATTCCTGCGGCAAACAAAAATGCCGCAACCAATGGAAAATATTTCCGATTCATAGTAGTATGGTTTTAGTTTTCAAAAGTTAAAAGTAATAAAAAAATGTATCTGCAAACTATGACGCTCAAAAACGCGATAAGGTTGCTTGCTTTCAAAAAATAGTCACTTCAGCAACTATTCAAAAGTGCTCAAATTGAGGGGGGCGCTTGCCTACGGATTTTTTTTCGTGCTTACCTCCGCCAAAGCACAAAATCAGGGCGAAGGATGAAGGTGAAGGCGTAGGTGTAGTCGAACGCCGAATTTTTAATGTCGTAGTAGCCGACGGCAGTCAAAGCGGCTGTGAAATAATCGGTTATGTCTTTGGCAAGATTCAGTTCGCCTGTGAGCATACTGCGGTGCTTCTGGTCGGTGGCGCCGTCGTACGACTGGCACATATACATTGGGTTGCCCTGCTGGGCAATGAAACCATCGGCAAGCCAATAACCAACTGTCAGTCTGCTTTTTCCGTGCATCAGACTGACATCGGACAGCCAACCCCAACCGCTGTGGTAAAGGCTTTCGGGTGTGGGCGAATTGTCTTTGTAACCAATCACTTGCGAGGATGCGCCAATGCCGCTCACAAAACCGCTGGCTTGGTGAGTGAGCCGCGCGCCGCCCGAGACGTAGTAGAACAGCCGCATCGGTGTTGTGTCGGTATCTATCTGCCCGCCACGGTGGAAAATGGTGAACGAAGCGGGCAACTCAACTTCGAGAGCATCGGTCTGCAAAGCCTTCCAACCAACCGACAGGCCGCCGTAAATCTGCTCTTTCTTGTTGTCCCCGCGGAAGATAAAATCCTGCCAATCGACCCATACATCAGCAAACAGACGGTTTGTGTTATAGACAATCTGCATTCCGTTCTCGTAGTTGTTGACGAGTTGCCGCTCGCGGTGCATCACCGGTTCGGGCAAGCGGTGAAACGACGCACCGTTGATGGTGCCCATTGTGACGGCAAGTTTGTCGGTATGCCAAGTGACGGAATAGACGGGCAGACAGTCGGTGAATTTGTCGAGACCGGAATATTTTGTGAGCTGCACACCCGCCTTTGCTTTGATGTTCGGTGTGAAGTGGTACTCAAGTGCTGGTTGCAAATTAAAACCGATGAGAGTGTAGCCCTTGTCGATTGGACCAAAGAACTCATTGTTCCACAAAAAGTTGTAGTTGTCAATCGTCAGATGCAATGCCGCCGAATCGGCCATCAGCAAGCGCTCAACATCGCTCTCTGCTGCAAAGTATTGCGCAGTGGTGATGACTGGCAACATTATGGCAATCAGCAATATGTGAAGGAATCGGCGCATTTGAGTTTTAAGTTCTTGGTTTAAAGTTTAACGGGTTTAACAAGTTGAATTTGTGCATTTATCTTCCGTTGTCCGTAGTCTATAGTCAGAAGTCTTTTAGAACAGCGTTCCCTGCTGCGCATCGATATTGAAGCGTGTGCGCCCAAGATGGCTGTAAGCCTTTTCGGTGGCTTCGCGGCCGCGGGGTGTGCGCTTGATGAAGCCTTCCTGAATGAGGAACGGCTCGTAAACTTCTTCCACTGTGCCGCCATCTTCGCCCACGGCGGTAGCAATGGTGGTGATGCCCACCGGACCGCCTTTGAACTTGTCGATGATGGTTGTCAGAATACGGTTGTCCATCTCGTCAAGGCCGTACTGGTCGATGTTGAGGGCGCGCAACGAGAACTGCGCAATCTCAAGGTCGATATGGCCGTTGCCTTTCACCTGTGCAAAATCGCGCACACGTCGCAACAGAGCGTTGGCGATACGCGGCGTTCCACGACTGCGTGACGATATCTCGAAGGCTGCATCATCGTCGATGGGCACCTGAAGAATTGATGCTGAGCGTTTAACGATTTTTTTAAGCGTCTCGGCATCGTAATACTCAAAATGCAGATTGATGCCGAAGCGTGCACGCAATGGGCTTGTGAGCAATCCGGCGCGTGTGGTGGCGCCTACCAATGTGAACGGGCATAGCGACAACTGCACCGAACGTGCGGCAGGGCCTTTATCTATCAGAATATCAATTCGAAAATCTTCCATTGCCGAGTAGAGATACTCTTCAACAACGGGGTTAAGTCGGTGAATCTCATCGATAAAAAGTACATCGTTAGGCTCAAGGCTGGTGAGAATTCCCGCAAGGTCGCCCGGTTTGTCGAGCACCGGTCCCGATGTAACTTTGAATCCCACGCCCAATTCGTTGGCCACGATATTGGCCAAGGTGGTTTTGCCCAATCCCGGAGGACCGTTGAGCAGAAGGTGGTCGAGAGGCTCGCCGCGCATTTTTGCGGCTTCAACAAAAACCTTCAGGTTGTCGAGTATTCGCGGCTGTCCGTTGAAGTCGCTGAACGACAAGGGGCGGAGTTTGTTCTCATACTCCTTGTCGGATATAATGTTGGCATTCTGCCGTATGTCAAAACTTTCGTCCATAATGCGGCAAGATAGTGGAAAATTGGGAAATGGTGGAATAATGTTGTACTAAAAAGCGCTTCAGACAGATATATGAGTATGCAAAAGATTGAAAATCTTATTGTTAGTAATGTGACTAAAAAATAGAAAAAGGAAACCTGTAAGTTTCCTTTTTCTGACTGAGATTACCCGTAAACGGGTATTAATCAACTTATTGTCTTATTTTTTCAAATACTCGTCCATTGCGCCGGCGGCTTTGCGGCCATCACCCATTGCAAGGATAACTGTTGCACCACCACGAACAATGTCGCCACCTGCAAACACATCGCTAACAGCCGATTGCATTGTCTCCTCGCCAACAACGATTGTGCCTTTCTTCGAAATCTCGAGGCCTTTAAAGTTGGTCGGGATAATTGGGTTTGGTGATACACCAATGGCAACAATTACAAGGTCAGCCGGAATGGTTTCGGTCTTACCCTCAATGGCAACTGGCGAACGACGTCCCGAAGCGTCGGGCTCACCCAACTCCATCACTTGAAGCACAGCCTCTTTCACGCGGCCGTTCTCGTCGGCGTGGTACTCAATTGGGTTGTGAAGTACGTGGAAGTCGATGCCTTCTTCCATTGCGTGGTGAACTTCCTCGGCACGTGCCGGAAGTTCGTCCAAACCACGACGGTAAACCAAAGTAACGGTCTCGGCACCCATACGTTTTGCTGTGCGGGCAGAGTCCATTGCAGTGTTACCACCACCGCAAACAACCACGTTCTTGCCTTTCAGCACAGGGGTGTCGGCACCTTGTCCGCGGCCAGCGCCCATCAGGTTGATACGTGTCAGATACTCGTTCGACGACATCACACCAATAAGGTTTTCGCCTGGAATATTCATAAAACGCGGCAGACCAGCTCCCGAACCGACGAAAATGCCGTCGAAGCCCATCTCGTGCAGTTGCTCGTAACTGATTGTCTTGCCGATAATTGTGTTCGGCTGGAAGTTAACACCCATCTTGCGCAGAGTGTCGATTTCGGCATCAACTACGCTGTTTGGCAGACGGAATTCAGGAATACCATATTTGAGCACGCCGCCAATCTCGTGAAGTGCCTCAAACACAGTTACATCGTAACCCAATTTAATCATATCGGCTGCAAACGCCAGAGCCGACGGGCCTGAACCAACGGTGCAGACTTTCTTGCCGTTCTTTGCGGCACATTCGGGTGCTTTCATCTTTC
>JAFZWI010000012.1 GCA_017617355.1 Salinivirgaceae bacterium
CGAAAGAACGATAAATAACACTATTTTTGAAAATAACTTATTCATAATAAATCAATCCTTCAATCCTTCAATCCTTCAATTATTCAGTCAATCAATGAATATTTTCAGTCCGTCGTATGCAGGTTTCACATTGTCCGGCAGCATCTTTATAAGTTCGTCATACACAGGTATTTTATGACTCAAGTGAGTCAGGTAGGCACGACGCGGTTTCAGTTGACCGATGATGCCAAGCGCCTCACCAAGACTCATATGCGCTGGGTGCGTTTCCGTCCGCAAAGCATTGATAACCAAAGTGTCAAGCCCCTGTAATTTGGCCATTTCGGTATCGGGAATTGTCTTGGCATCGGTTATGTAGGCAAAATTCCCGATGCGGAAGCCCGTTGTTGGCAGCGTTCCGTGCAAAACATTTATCGGCGTAACTTTAATACCTTGAATATCAAATGGCTCGTCACCAATCGGGTGAAGTTCAATTTGCGGTGTGCCGGGGTAGTGCGGTTCGCTGAAAGCGTAGGCGTACTCGCGGCGGATGGTGTCGGTGACACGCGGCTGAGCATAGAACGGAATGGCGCGGCGCATTATATAGTTAAAGGTGCGAATGTCGTCGATTCCGGCGGTGTGGTCCTTGTGCTCGTGTGTTATCAGCACGGCGTCAATCTGCGTAAAGCCTTCGAGCAGAGCCGATTGCCGCAAATCCGGGCCGGGGTCGATGAGCAGGTGCCGCCCTTCGACTTCGATGTAAACCGAACTGCGCAGCCGCTTGTCCTTCGGGTTAACCGACTGACATACTGCGCATTTGCAGCCAACAATTGGTATGCCGTGTGACGCCCCCGTGCCTAAAAATGTGACTTTCATCTTCCGTGCCATTTGCGTGCGAATGTACTCTCAAATTGCAATACGCGGTGCAATTCTGAAAACTTTTCTATTTTTAATGCGGATTTATGCGGTGACCTATAAATATTGGTGATGTAATTTTCATATCATCAGTTAAATATAAAATGAAAGAGTAAAAAGTAATGGCAGTAGTTCCATACAGAGTAAGAAACCATAGCCGTAAGCGTCAATTTATTAATGGGTGTTTAGGTTGTTTTCTATACATCTCTTTAGGCTCATTCCTATTAATTAATTATCCAAAAACTCTATCTAATTCAGCAACATTTGAAGGAACATTAGTGAAAATTGACACTGTTGAACACGCAATAAATGTAAAAGGTGAAAAAAAAAGTTGGGACAACTACAAATACAAAGTTCAAGAAACATATAGGTTTGATAAAAATGACTTACCAAGCATTCGTACGTTTTTAGCAAACAATCAAATAGATAGTGTTAATGTGCGGATATGGGCAAAAAAATGGCAAGCGCGCCAAATAGAAATGAATGGCATAATGGTGAAAAAATACAATTGGTGGAAATATGCCCAACCAGCATTTTGGTTATTGATACTGCCAGGTACAATCTTTTTGCTACTTCTAATACTCGACAGGAAACGGTTGCTTAAAGAACCAAAGCAAACTAAAAACAAGTAATACGTTTTCTAATCACTATCAATCTGCGCCAATCCGTTCAATCAGTGTCATCTGCGTTCATCCCCTTGCAATAATTTGCTAACTTTGTCCGAAAGCAAATCAACAACAATGAAAGGCAATCTTTACCTGATACCCACAACGTTAGGCGAGCAGCAGCCAGCCGATGTCATTCCAGCCAAGGTGTTGGGCGTGGCGGCCCAGTTGCGCCATTTTGTGGTCGAGAACACGCGCACGGCCCGTCGCTTTCTGCGCGCTGTCGACCCAAGTTTCCCAATAGACGACTCTGATTTTGTGGAACTTAACGAGCATACCGACCTGACAACCATTGGGCAGTATCTGGACGCCTGTGAGCGCGGCGAGCACGTTGGGCTGATGTCGGAAGCGGGCGCACCAGCCGTGGCTGACCCCGGGAACGCAGTGGTGGCAATGGCTCACCGAAAGGGCATTCGCGTGGTGCCAATGTCGGGGCCATCATCAATCATTCTGTCGATGATGGCGTCGGGGCTGAATGGCCAGAATTTCGCTTTCAACGGCTATCTGCCCGTGAAACCTGCCGAGCGGGCCAAAGCTATCCGTAACTACGAAAAGCGCTCATTGACAGAAGGTCAGACGCAACTTTTCATCGAGGCGCCGTACCGCAACAATGCCCTGTTCGACGACCTGATACGCAACCTTCGTCACGAAACGCGCCTGTGCATTGCCGCCGACATCACGCTCGAAACCGAGTTCATCCTGACGCTGACCGTGGGCGAATGGCTCAAACGCAAACCCGAATTGCACAAACGTCCCGCAATTTTTGCTATATTAGCGTAGTTATTTAGGATGTAGGATTTAGAATTTGATAGTTAATAAGGCACAAGGCATAAGGCAAAAGTAATTAGCAATAAAAAATCAGTGTTGTCTGTGTCGTCTGTGCGATAAACGAAAATAAAAACATACCGCTATGGAACTCACCCGCGAATTTGTCAAGAGCCTGCCAAAGGCCGAGTTGCACTGTCATCTCGATGGCTCGATGCGTCTATCGACGATTTTGGAACTTGCTAAAGAACAAAATGTTAAACTGCCAACCAATGACCCGAAGAAACTTGAGTCGATGCTCAAGGTGGGAATGGATTGTCCAAGTCTGGAAGTCTATCTCAAGGCATTCGATATAACTTGCTCTGTACTACAGACTTATGATTCGCTTGTGAGAGCAACATACGAGTTGGCTGAGGATTGTGCCGCTGAAAATGTATGGTATCTTGAAATTCGTTTCTCGCCTATCTTGCACGTTAACAAAGGTTTGAAGCTGACCGAAGTGATTGATGCCGTGCTTGAGGGCAAGGCCAAGGCCGAGCGCGATTTCAACATCAAGGTCGGAATCATCGTCTGCGGACTGCGCCATTCAACGCCTGAAACATCGTTGTTGTTGGCCGAGTTGGCAGTAGCCTACAAGAACCGCGGGGTGGTGGGCTACGATTTGGCAGGTGCCGAGGACGGATTCCCTGCAAAGGACCATAAAGAGGCTTTCGACTTGATTATCAATAACAATATCAACACCACAGTACATGCAGGCGAGGCTTATGGACCCGAGTCAATCCACCAGGCGCTGCATATGGTGAGCGCCAACCGCATTGGTCACGGTACTCGCTTGCGCGAGGATGGCGACTTGCTCAACTATGTCAACGACCACCGCATTCCGCTTGAGATGTGCGTAACGTCGAACTTGCAGACCAAGGCTGTCGATTCAATCGAGAAGCACCCTGTCAAATTCTATTTCGATTTGGGCATCCGCGTTACAATCAATACCGATAACCGATTGATTTCCAATACAACTCTCACCGACGAGTATATGCTTGTGATTGAGAAGTTCGGATTCACGCCAAGTGAGCTTAAATACTTGATAATAAACGGATTCAAATCGGCGTTTATGCCTTTGAAAGAAAAGGTGGATATGATTCAACGTGTCACGGCAGTGCTTGAGGAAAAAGGATTGATTATTCGCCGCGATTATATTTGATTATGAATAAGTTAATTAAGATTATAGCAACAATTGCGCTGCTTGTCACTGCGATTGCCGCCGACGCCCAGCACGAGGCTCTGACGACCACTAATTCTGAGCGCGCCAAGTCGTACTACTATCGCGCTAAGAGTTTTCTGAACCGCCGCGATTTTGCCAACGCCGAAATCGAGATTAACAAGGCGCTCGACACCGACCCGCGCTTCATTGAGGGCCATTTGCTGAAGGCCGAAATCTGCATCGAAGGCGGTGCTGTCGAAGGCGTTATGGAGTCGTTGCTAGCCGCCCGCGCCATTGATTCCACGTTTTATCCCTATCTCGATTACAATTTGGCGGGCGCCTGTTACGAGACAGGCAGGTATGTCGATGCAAAACGCTATTATTCAGTGTTTTTGAATAATCCGAAGGCCAACGCCAAGTCGAAGGAGATTGCACTGAAGAATATCGATAAATGTCAGATTGCCATTGATTTAGTGAACAATCCTGTGCCATTTGAACCGAAGTCGTTGGGCACTGATTTGGAACTACCCCATGAGCAGTATTGGCCGTCACTTTCGCTCGATGGTAAAACGTTGGTTTTCACAATGATGCTACCCGATAGTCTGCATTTTCGTCCCGATGGCTCGATTATGATGCAAGAGGATTTTTACGTGACACGCTTCATTGACGATAAGTGGCAGCCGGCCGTTCCTATTGGTGCGCCAATCAACACGGCGGGCAACGAAGGAGCACAACAAATTTCAGCCGATGGTAACACATTGGTTTTCACAGGTTGCAACCGCCGCGATGGTTATGGACAATGTGACATCTATTTTGCGAAAAAGGATATTTATGGGCAATGGGGCAAGCCATATAACGCCGGTAGCACAATTAACACATCAATGTCCGAGAAGCAGCCGAGTCTATCGCCCGACGGACGTTTTTTGTTCTTCTCGTCGAACCGTGCGGGCAGTTTGGGCAAGATGGATATTTGGGTGTCGGAACTTGGTGCCGATGGGCGCTGGGGAAAACCGAAAAATTTGGGGCCAACAATAAACACCCCCGAAGACGATATTTGTCCGTTCATTCATCCTGATAATCAGACGCTTTACTTCAGTTCCGACGGTCATCCGGGATTGGGAAAGAAAGATATTTTTATGTCGCGGCTCGACAGTGCGGGCCATTGGACCGAGCCTGTCAATCTTGGCTACCCAATCAACACCCATGGCGACGAGATTGGCCTTGTGGTTGATAATCTGGGTACTACGGCCTATTTTTCATCGAATGCTTACAGTCCCACAAAAAACATCTACACCTTTGAACTGCCCGAGGCCGTGCGGCCCAATCCTGTGTCGTATGTCAGTGGTTTAGTGACAGATGCGAAGACTCATCTGCCGCTCAAGGCGCAGGTGCAGTTGCTCAATTTGCCGTCGGGTGACACGGTGATGTCGGTTAAGAGCGTCGAAACGGGCGATTTTCTTGTCAGTCTGCCCGTTGGCCGCCAGTATGCGATGCACGCCACAAGTCCGGGCTATTTGTTCAACTCGCAGCACTTCAATCTTGAGGGAAATTATTCGTTCACAAAACCTTATAGGGTTGACATTGAGTTGGAAAAACCGGAAATCGGTTCCAATACCATTTTGCGCAACATTTTCTTTAAATTCGACTCGTATGAGCTTATGCCACAGTCGTTTGTGGAACTCGACCGTATGGCTGATTTTATTAAGAACAGTGTCGGAATAAAATTCGAGATAGGCGGACATACCGACAATGTCGGTAAAGATGTTTATAATCAGCAGCTTTCAGAAAAACGAGCTAAGGCTGTTTGCGATTATCTTCTGGCTAAGGGCGTTAATGCCGGTCAATTGTCATTTAAGGGCTATGGTGAGTCGGTCCCAATTGGCGACAACGCTACGCCGGAAGGCAGGGAGATGAACCGCCGGACGGAGTTGAAAGTGGTGCAGTAAAGCGTTAAAACTTTTGCAGTTGAAACACGTATAATATTTATTGTGCGAATTCCGTATAAATTAATTGTGATTACTAATAAAGAGTTAAATAAAAGAATTTCAAACTATTAATTAATTGCTTATGAAAAAGTATTTATTAACACTAATGAGCGTTGCAACAGTGATGATGTTTGCCGCTTGCAGTACCGACAACTCGAACGATGATGGTTATGATGAGAATCCGAAAGCTGGAACCGATGGTTTCTGGTGTTGGAAAGTAACAACTCAAGTGACTGAAAATCTGACGCAAGTTGAGTATATGTGGAATACTGAGCTTGATGTCATAACTTATGTGAATGCCTTGAAACAGACAGGGTTGAATATTACATACGAAAAATCGGGCGCTGATGATAAATTATCTTGTGACGAGGCGAATAAGGCCGCTGACAAGCAGAATCTTGACGATATTGAAGGCTTGTTCGATTATAAGAAGCATTATGAAAACTTCGAACCAGGCATTTATATGAGAGACAATGAGTTGCTTGCCAAAGGAACCGATGGATGCACATTCCATATTCCGGATGTGACAGATTTGGCCTCTACTGGTGCCATGATGGGCACGCCTATCTATCCAGTGGCTTTTACGGGTTGGGACGGCAAGAACACAACTTATTCGTTTACAGTTGATTACTATAACGATAACGATGGTAATTTGTTTACATATACTTACGAAGACACAGTTTTCACTGTCATCAAGACAGAGTATTCGCCAACCTCAACCAATATCCTGTATTCAACTGAAACCGGCGCTGCGGTTGAATTGACTAATTTCTTTGATATTACTGGTTATGAGAAAATTGCCGATGCCAGCGATTTTGAAAACACCTATGTGGCTATAGCAAAACTCGTTCAGAAGGGTGGTCCGATTGTCAAGCCGTCAGAGATGGTGCCGCAATACACAAAATATCTGCCTTCTGGTTGGATGTCAGAACTTTATCCTTCGGATATGGAAGCAGCCAAATATGTCTTCCCATATACCGGCAAGGGAGATATTCAAAGTATGGCTGTAAGTCACACTTTCCAATGGGGATTGCAGAAAGAGGGGCTTTGGCTTCCGCGTTTCTGCCAGACCGACGATGTGAATCATATCGAGGCAATCTTCATTAACGCCGACGAGAGTGATGTACGCGCCTATATAGCCAAGTTGCGCGACGAAGGCTTCTACACTCGCATTGTCAACGATTTCGATACCGATGAAATGGTGACATTCTCAGTTGACAGCTTTAATTACGACGAGGAGCACGCCGAAGAACTAGAAGGAAAGCCTGGCTACATTTATCCGTCAATCGAAGTTGTTTATGTGAAGAATGGCGGAATGCTGACTATTAAAATAGATGTTTCAAAAACTGTTTTTGTATAAATTTCTTTCGGTTGGTAATGTTGATGAAACCTTCCGATGACAACAGAAAACAAAAAAGCCCGACAGAAAGCCGGGCTTTTTCTTATATATAGAATGTATTACATACGTTCAGGAACTTGAATACCCATTAAAGCCGAGCCAGTCTTGATAACTTTTGCCGTTAACTTGCTCAATGCCAGACGGAAACTGCGCACGTTGCTGTCTTCTTCCTTCAGAATTGAGCAGTCGTGGTAGAACTGGTTGTATTCCTTTGCAAGACTGTACAAATGGTTGGCAATCAGTGCGGGACTGTAGTTCGTGCCAGCGTCGGCAACCACAGCGGGGAAGTCGAAGATGAGTTTTGCAAGTTGCATCTCCTTCTCGTTGAGTTGGGTTGATGCGTCAATCTTGTCGGCCACTTTCAAGCCTGATTCTTCGGCCTTACGCAGCACCGAGCAGATGCGTGCGTGGGTGTACTGAATGAACGGCCCGGTGTTTCCGTTGAAGTCGATTGACTCTTTCGGGTTGAAGAGCATAGTCTTCTTCGGGTCCACTTTCAGAATGAAATACTTGAGTGCACCCAAACCTACCATATTGTAAATCTGCGATTTGTAATCGTCGTCAAACTCTTGCAGCTTGCCGAGCTCGTCCGATGTCTCGCGGGCTGTATTCACCATTTCGGCAATCAGGTCATCGGCATCGACAACCGTTCCTTCGCGCGATTTCATCTTGCCTTCGGGCAGCTCAACCATTCCGTACGACAGGTGCGTGATGTGGTCCGACCAATCGAAGCCCAGTTTCTTGAGCACGAGTTTCAAAACCTGGAAGTGATAAATTTGCTCGTTGCCAACCACATACAGCAGTTCGTCGAGTTTGAACTGCTCAAAGCGCTGATGGGCGGTTCCAAGGTCTTGAGTCATATAAACCGATGTACCGTCGCCGCGGAGCAGCAGCTTTTGGTCAAGGCCGTCGGCGGTGAGGTCAATCCAGATTGAGTTGTCATCTTTCTTGAACAAAACGCCGTCTTCCAAGCCTTTCATCACAATCGACTTGCCAAGCATATAGGTCTGCGACTCGTAGTAAATCTTGTCGAAGCTGATTCCCAGCGCTTTATATGTAACATCGAATCCGGCGTAAACCCAGCCGTTCATTGTTTTCCAAAGGTCAACCACTTCCTTGTCGCCAGCTTCCCACTTGCGAAGCATCTCGCGGGCTTCGAGAATTATGGGAGCTTTGTTGGCGGCATCGTCGTCGCTCATTCCCTGCGCTTTAAGGTCGGCAATCTGCTTTTTGTATTCCTTGTCGAAACGCACGTAGTAGTCGCCCACGAGCTTGTCGCCCTTCACGCCGAGGCTTTCGGGAGTTGCGCCGTTGCCCCATTTCTGCCAGGCCAACATCGATTTGCATATGTGTATTCCGCGGTCGTTCACCAAGTTAGCCTTGATGACATTGTGGCCGTTGGCTTCAAGAATCTGCGCTACCGAATAGCCGTAGAGGTTGTTGCGGATGTGCCCCAAGTGCAGCGGCTTGTTGGTGTTCGGCGACGAATATTCGACCATAAAAGTCTTGCCGCTCGAGCCTTTCGGCTTCATTCCAAAGCGGTCGTCGGCAATGGCATCGTTCAGAAATTCGGTCCAGAAAGTTGCCGAAAGCTGAATATTCAAGAAACCTTTAACAACGTTGAAATCAGCCACTTCGGCCAGATTGTCGCGCAAGTAAGCGCCAATGGCGGCGGCGGTGTCTTCGGGTTTCTGTTTCGATATTTTCAGAAACGGGAAAACTACGAGAGTGAAGTCACCCACAAACTCTTTACGAGTGGTCGAAAACGTTATCTGGTCAAGGTTTGCGTCGGCCGAGTAGAGTGATTTTATGGCCTTTGCGGTGGTTTCTTTCAGCAACTTTTGGATGTCCATATCATTCAATTTTTTTGAGAGCGCAAATATATGAAGGCAAACGCAAACAAAAAACTTAAACGTAAACCACTTTTGCCTTTTGCCTAATGCCTCAATAGATAACCACTTGCGTTGACGAGATTCGGCCTTCGCGTTTGATAATCAATGTATAAGTGCCGGCGGTTATCGGTCGCAGGTCAATTTGGCCACTGTCGATTGTGCCGATTTTGAGCGTGCGGCCGTTTTTGTCGATGAGTGAAAACTTCTGACCGTCAGCGTTTTGTGCGTATAAAAGGCCATCGGACGGGTTTGGATACACGAAGATTCCATTTGCCGCGTTTTCGTTCACGGAAACCGGCGGTGGAGGCAGCTCAATAGCCTTGAAGGAAATTGTGATGCTGGTGTCGGCCGTAATTGTAATAGTATCAGACAGTTCTGGCTGTCCGTCAATGGTGGTGTAGCCCGTCACTTTGGCAATGTAGCTGATTGGCGTTTCGGCGGCGATGCTGTCGAATCGCACAATACCGAGGCTGTCGGTCATTTTTTCAATACCGTTCACGGTAACTTCCCCCTCAAATAACGGCTTGCTGCCGTCCGTTAAGAGGAATGTAAGCGAGTAGAAAGTATTGATGATAGAGGTGTCGTGGGGGACGGGGCGAACTTGCCCAGGCTGTATCATCATTATGCTGACAGTGAAACTGCTGTCGCAAGTTACGCTTCCGGTCACTTTATCATAATTGTCCTTGCTTATGGTGTAATTCAATGTCGAACCTTTTTTTATGTTGCTGAACGTTGCTTTGCCGTTTTGGTCAGTTTCGATTTTGTTGTTGTTCAGGTTGATGCTTGCCTTTGCAATCGGGCTTCTATTGATGTCGAAAACAAAGAATTCGATGTTTACAAGGTCTTTGGTGATGTCGATGTTGACGAAGACGGTATCAGTGTCAACTGCTGTAGCGCCGCTTACTGTGAGCGATGACTCGTTGGTTATGGTGTATGACAGGTTTTCGACAGGAACAAGCTGCCTGAATATGGCTGTGCCAGCATTGTTGGTGCGTACGGTTTGGCCGTAGACTATAACACCGATGCCTTCAATTGGCTTGCCGTCGTCTGTTATGTTGAAAACCAATGTGCTGCGCTGCTTTTCAAGCCTTTTGGTGATGGTTGTGTTGGTAGTCGATGTGGTTATCGTTCCGCTGTATTTGGTTATCAGATTGCCCGTTATGATATAATTGTGTTGTCCTTCTCTGACATGCTTGAATGTTGCTACACCGTATGAGTCGGTTGTTTGGACTCTGTCGTCGAGTGTTACAGTAACGCCTTCGGTTAGCTTATTGTCGGCGTAAATCACAAACGTAACATCGGGTAGTTCGGTAAGTGTAAAGGTGGTGTCAATGTCTGCATTTCCTATTTTAACAGTGTGATTTGTAGTGATATAGTCATTGTGGGATAGGCAGATGTTGTATTGGCCTGGAGCAATGCGCCCTATAGCAGCGCTGCCGTCGGTGTTTGTCGTAATGGTGTCGCCAGCAATAATAACCGCAGTGTTAGCGATGGGCGAGCCGTTTATTTCAGTTCTGACTGTCAGACAAGGTTTTTGCCACATTTTTATTGCTATGGTGCCGTCGGCAGTCACATTGATGCAATCTGAGACGGTTATGTAATCGGTTGAGGTTATGTTCAGTTGGTGTTGGCTTTGTGTCAGAAGCAGAACAACTTCGCCAATCTGGTTTGTTATGGTTGTCATTCTTGAATCAACGTTGATAGTCGCGCCTGCAATGTCGGCGCCTGTGCGCGCGTCGGTCAGATGGATGGTTACAGAGTTTCTTGGAAGCGGTGTCAGTGTAACGCTGATGTAAGTTGTGTCGCCGGTGGTGTTGATGTTGATGTCGTGATTATAGTAGTTGGCTGCGGTAATGCGGCAAGTCTCGTTGTATAATCTATTGAAATATAGATAACTGGCAGTGCCGGTACTGTCTGTTTTCATTGTTTCGTCCAAGATGCTTATTTGAGCATTGGCTACAGGTAGGTTGTCGGTGTCTTTTATGTCGAAGATAATTGCCTTGTTGCAAGGAATATATCCAAAAGTGGTGTTGGGGCGTATTTTGGTGCAGCCGTCGAATTCCAATTCGCTCCATTCGTCTTTTATTCCGTATGCCACAGTATTTGATGACGTGCTGTGTGAGTGCAGTTTGGCTCTTTTTGCTTCGGGGACATAAGTATTGTTGTCGCCCCATTTTATTTCGATGGCGAAGTTAGTCTTGCCGTCATAGTTGTAGTCTTTATTGAGTTCGAAGGTAAAATGCTCGGGCGATGTCGGAAGCTGCAGCTTGTTCTGGGTGTACAATGTTTCCGCGTCGCTCATATCGATGAAATTTGAAAGTTCGGTGTTGCTCACCGGTTTGGCTTTGATAGTGAAGTTTAGGTATCCGCTGAATTTCTCGCTTGCCGGTGTCGCTTGTGAGAGGTCGAAACCTATTGTCTTTATTTTCATCGGCTTGTCGCCCAAGTCTTCGGTGGTGTAAAGTATGTCAGTGATGCTGCATTCGTAGTAGTTGTTGAACGGATAGTCTTTTGGCGATTCGCTGCCGTTTCCAATCTGCAAATCGAAAGGTTTGCCAATGGTTATTGCGTAACCGGCTGAACTATGATAACTTGCATCTGAATTAGCGATGGAAACATCGAAGTAGAACTCGCTCATTATGTCAGTGTCGGTGTCGGCTGCGACTTTGAAATAGCAGGTTGCCGACTCGTTTATGCCCAGTGTGTCGATGTTGCTGGAAGCATCTATTATGTTGATATACGGCTGATTGACAGAGGCTTTTAGCGTAAGCGTGGTGGCAGAAAGGCCAACGTGTCCTTTGTTTGTGATGGTTATACCCAAATCAACGGTGTCGCCTGGCATAAATGTGCTGCTGACACTGTCTCTCAGAATGGCTACATTAGGCTGGAAACTAATGTGAGGCGCGGCTATTGTCAGCTTATAGTTGAACACAAACTTTTCGCTGTCGCTGACATTTATTATGAACGGAATCTGAGTTTGGTCAGGGATGTTTTTGTGCAATTCCACCAGACAGGCTGCAATGGTGTCGGTTGTCTGACAAAGCATCTGCCCAATGGAGTAATTTATTGGAGTTATGCTTTTTACATATTCGCTTGATGATGTTATACCGTCAATTTTTGCGTTTTTGGCTACCACTTGGCTTATATTACGCAAGGCTAGGTTCAGCATCAAGGTGCTGTCGTTGGTCAGACGGTTGGTGTATGCTCCTGATAATATGATATATGGTCTGTTTGGAACAATCAGCTCGATATGTCCGAAGTGAGGCTTGCGCTGCGCTTTTGTGACAACGACAGTGAGCGGCCCCGGTTCGGTTACTGCAGGAATACTGATAGTTACAGCTGTTTGTCCGCGCTTGACAATGGCGGCTCCAAGTAGGGTGCTGTCTTTCGATATGGCCACATACGAACCTGCTTCGGCCTCAACAGTCACCGACGGAACGCCGATTGGCAGAGCCTGCTCGTACGATACGTTGTTCTTCCTTGGAATGCCAAAGTAAACAAGCAGTGACGGGTCGCCAAAATAGCTGTATGCCTCCCAGTAGTAGCGGGTAGATACATTGCTTGAGTAATTATTGTCGTGCGCTTCCGATACGGCAAGGTTTCCTGCAAAAACCAACGCATCGCCACAATTGAAGTCCGATACAAATGGAGCATCAAAGGCACCGATAGTGGTTGCGCTTGTGTCGGGGCAGACGCCGCTTTTGTAATTATGAGCGCCAACAGCCCAGTAGAAATCTTCTTGCCACCAGCTTTGTGGCGCTGAGCCGATGTAGGCCACCGCACCGCCGTCTTTTTTCCGTAGCCATGTTTCGCCAAGACATTCGGTTGTGGTAAGATTGCCTGAGTAGCAGCAGTTTGCTATAACGAACGGGAACTTGCCTGAGTTGGAGAAATTGTTCACTTTGGTTTGAGTGAGCTCTGGATTAACCCAAGTTGTCGAAGTTCCGTGTGCGGTGTATGTCATTAAGCCTACTGAGACCGATGTATCGGCGTAGCAGTTGGTGTAGCTATTTGTAAATTTGTTGACTGTCTTGTATCCATTGTTCGCGTTGATGCGGTTGCGCGTGATGTAATTTAGCGTCGGAATGCCTACGCTTGCACGATATGAGGCGTCGTAACCAGCTATCAATGTGGCTTTTGCAAGATACGATGAGTCGGTGAATTGGAACTTCTCGTAAGCGATGGTTTTGTCGGCCATGGCCTTTATTTGTGAGGCGGTACGTGCCGAGAATCGCCCGTAATACAAGTCAGGGATGATGTCGTCAGCGCCGTCCATGCAGGCATAGTAGAGGTCGGTGCCCTTGCCGGAGCTCTCGCCGGTTTGCGAACATGGAATTTTGTCGGTGTCGGCGGCCAGCAGCAGGAACGATGGTGCCGGACTGTCGTTAGTTGCGGAATTGTATTGGCTTGCAACCCAAGCTTTTATGGCGGCAGCTGAACTGCCGATGCTGTCAGTTGTAGCCACAATCACATCAAATCCTTTCTGCCGTTTCCAATGGATAAAATCCTGAAGCGAGTCAATGAAATCGGAGTGTGTGATAATCAGGTACTTGACTGGATATTTTGTCAAATCGGAGTATGTCGAATCGCTTTCCGATTTTGAACTTTCAAAAAATGGTGACGATGTGTTTATGGCTGATTTAGAGGGGTTTTCTTTAAATTTGATATCAATGTTGATATTGTTGAATATCTCAATTTTGTTTTGTTTAGGGTTGTAGCGTACCGGATTCACCGATATCTGATAGTAATCCATATCGCGCATAGTGCCAACTTTTGTAACCGCAACAAGTTGTTGGTCGGTAAAATAGTTGCGCTTATACGAACGTTTTTTGTGCTTGTATTTTGCCCGTGTGCTGCTTTTGCTTTGAGACGGCTGACGCGGTGCTATTTTCTTCTCAAAACCGACATCTGGTAGTGAGTAAAATGCTGTGTCGCTGCATTTTATATCGGTGCTTAAAATAGTGCCGCGCGGTATTTTAACCAGTTTGCGGATGGCAGGCAGTTGAGGTTCGCCTATAGCTCCGGTGCGGTATGCTCCGGCAATCTGCAGCTCGCAGAAATCGCCTTTTAATGTTTCGGCATTGGCGATAGCAATGGTGTCGAAACGCGCAGTCAGCGATATTCCTTTTGTATCGAACCGATTGACAGTTAGAGTATTATGCTGGCTGCTTACGGGTTTGTCGAACACAATGAATTTTTCTTGCGCCGAGGCACAAAAGAAGCAGACAACCCAAAATAACACCGATAGCGCTTTTCGTATCATAAATGCGAAAATACTCAAAACGTTCTTATGCACTTATAATAAATGACAAAGATTTGATATTTGAGGATAAGCGGAAAAAATAGAAAACCTATATTTGCAGAAAATATCATGTATAATGAACTTTCTAGACAGAAACGAATTCAATTTCGCGCCAGCGCCGCAAGTGTTAGAAGCACTGAAGAACTTTGATACACAGAAACTTGGATTTTACACCCGCATATACGACGAAGGCAAGAAGAGTATTTTCTCGGTTTACCTTTCGGAAGAATACGGCATCGACGAGCAGCAGGTTATGCTGGGCTACGGTGGCGAGGACCTGCTGAAAGGTGCAGTGCACTACTTCCTCACCCTGCCCGACAACAACCGATTAATGCTTGTGCCGAAATTTTCGTGGTGGTACTACAAATCGATTGCCGACGAAGTTGACGGCGAAACAATTCAATATCCGCTCTACGAGGACGGCGACACCTACCGCTACGATATGGACACGCTCAAGAAAATGCTTCACGAGCTGAATCCGAAAATTCTGCTTCTGGCGTCGCCCAACAACCCGACAGGCAACGCTCTCACGCCCGACGAGATTGAAAATCTGCTGCAAGAGGCGCCCAAAAGCACATATATAATTATCGACGAGGCATACGCTTCGTATGTCAACCGCGACAGCAGCTACATTAAACGTCTGGTCGACGAATTTACGAACTTACTGATTGTCCGCACGTTGAGCAAGTTCTACGGTTTGCCCGGACTTCGTATGGGTTTCGGATTCACCGGCAAAGGACTCGGCAAATTCAACCGCTTCGGCAACAAATATCTCGGTTACAACCGAATCTCGGAAGACCTTGCCATTGCCGCCCTGAAAGCCACTGACTATTACCGCGGCATTGCCGACAGTATGAACGAGGACCGCAAGCACTACGAGCAGGAAATCGGCGCTTTGAGCGGATTCAAGGTTTACAAGTCGCAGGCGAATTTCATTCTGATCAAGTACCCGATTGAACTCAAAGAGCCGCTGCAGAACGCGCTCAAGGACTTGGACTACAAGATAAAGTTTATGAACGAGCCGGACATCAACACGCACCTGCGCATCACGCTCGGCCGCCCGGAACAGAACCGAATCGTTATTGACACCATTAAAAAAGTTGCCGGAAAATGAAAGCCGTGATTCTTGCCGCCGGGACCGCCTCGCGCCTTCGTCCGCTCACTTCGAACACGCCAAAATGCCTTCTGAAGGTGAACGGAAAAACGCTTTTAGAAAGGACTCTAGATAATTTTATCAGCAACGGAATTACTGAATTTCTGATAGTTACGGGATATCTGCAGGAAATGATTATAGATTTTGTGAAGAAGAACTATCCCGAACTGAACGTTAAGTTTCTCTACAACAAAGATTTTGCGACAACCAACAATATCTATTCGCTTTATCTGGCCGAAGAGTTTGCCTGTGGCAACGATTTCATTCTGTCGGACAGCGACATATTGTTCTCAAAGGACATTATTACGGCGCTTTTGGCTGACAAGAATCCTGACGTTCTTGCAATGAACCGCCACGAACTTGGCGAGGAAGAAATCAAGATCATTTCCGATAGCGAGCGCAACGTACTCGAAATCAGCAAGGTTTGCAGCATTGAGAAAGCCGTTGGCGAATCGGTTGGTCTTGAGAAAATGTCGGCAGAATATTCTGCTGCATTGTACAAAGAACTTCACCAAATGATTGACAACGAAGGCCTTTCAGATGTTTTCTACGAGAAAGCCTTTGAGCGTCTCATTCCGCAAGGACACATTTTCAAATACCTGGACACCACCGATTTCTTCTCAATGGAAATCGACACTGTGGAAGATTACGACAAGATTAAGGATTTAAAGATTTAGAAATGGCCGACTACGATATCCGCCCGCTGCAACTGAAAATTCTTGAGATACTTCAGGCTGTTGACAAAACCTGCAAAGAGCACAATTTAAGATACTACCTGACGGCCGGCACAATGCTGGGTGCAATACGCCACAAAGGCTTTATTCCGTGGGACGACGACGCCGATATTGCTATGCCGCGCCCTGACTACGACTTTTTGATGCAGAATTATAAGCAGCTAATGCCAGATCGTTTTGAGGCGAGATGTATGGAAAATACGGATAATTTTTCTGCGCCATTTGCCAAAATATACGACAAATCAACCACACTGAAAGAAAGCAAGTATATGGAAACTCTTGGCGGTGTGTATATTGATGTTTTCCCTCTTGACGGGGTGCCTAATAATAAAATAGCGCAATGGTGGCATTTTTTCCGTTATGAGTATTATAAAAGATTGAATTATTTTGTCTATCGCGATCCTTATAAGCACGGGCATGGTCCGGCTTGTTGGTTGCCTCTTTTGGCGCAGAAATTATATTCTAAAGAATGGATGAAGAAAAAACTCTGCAAGCTGATGACGGCATACGATTATGAGAAATGCATTTATGTAGTTGACCATGACGATGGGTGGAAAGGTGTTTTAAAAAAGGAAATTCTTGGAAATCCCATTCCAATATCATTTGAGGAAAATAGTTTTTGGGGAGTGGAACAATATGATAAGTATTTGTCGCAGAAATATGGTGATTATATGACAATTCCACCGCACGACAAGCAACATCAACATAATTTCTATTATCTCAACTTGAACAAACCGTTCAGCGAATTTGATGAATCAGATGTTGACAATAGCCTTTGACGGTAAGCGTGCGGCAAACAACCGTACAGGCCTCGGGAATTATAGTCGCCACATTATTAATTTGTTGGCAAAGTATTTTCCCGACAACCATTATGTTGTTTTCCTATCGAAAGAGAATAAAAATCCACAGTTTAATGAGATTTTAAAACAAAACCCTCAGGTCGAAATTGTTTTGCCTCAAAAATGGTTCTGGAAAAAGTTTTCTTCACTTTGGCGGGTGTTTGGAATCAAGAAGGATATTGCAAAGATTCGAAATGTTATATATCACGGACTTAGTAACGAACTGCCGCTTACTATCAAGGAGACTGGCGCAAAAAGCGTGGTTACAATACACGATTTGATTTTTATAAAGTTCCCTAAGTATTACAAGTTTTTTGACCGTAAGATTTACACATATAAATTCCGAAAGGCTTGCGAAAATGCCGATAGGATTATTGCTGTCAGCGAGTGTACAAAGCGCGATATTGTAGAGTTGTTCAATATTAGTCCTGATAAAATATCGGTTATATACCAAGGTTGCGACCATGTGTTCAAAGAAGAAATTTCTCAGGACAGGTTGCTGAGAGTTAAACAGAAATATAACCTTCCGGACCGATTTTTACTTAACGTGGGCAGTATAGAGGAACGCAAGAACGCATTGCTGATAGTTAAGGCTTTGCCGCGTTTAAAAGAGAGTTTGCCACTTGTAATTGTTGGAAAACGAACCAAATACACTGTCGAGGTGGAAAAAAATGCTGAAAGTTTGGGCGTGGGAGGACGTTTGCATATTCTTAGTGAAGTTCCGTTTGAAGACCTTGCACCAATATATCGTTTGAGCGAAGTGTTTATTTATCCGTCACGTTATGAAGGGTTTGGAATACCTATTATAGAGGCTATAAATTGTGGCGTGCCAGTGATTGCGGCAATAGGTTCATGTCTTGAAGAGGCGGGCGGTCCTGATTGTCAGTATGTTAGTCCTGACGATGAAGCCGAATTGGCAAAAGCTATAGAAAGATTTTTAAATGTGACTGAGAATGAAAATCATAGAAATAATGCAATTGTTAATAGTCTTGAATATGTAAAACGGTTTTCGGAAGATATTCAGGCTGAAAAAATAATGAAATGTTATCAAGATCTTAGTTATGAAAGATAAAATATCAGTAGTAATAAACACCTACAATGCTGAGAGGCATTTAGAGAAGGTTTTGAATTCTGTTAAGGATTTTGACGAGATTGTGGTGTGTGATATGGAAAGCACTGACAGTACTTTGGCGATTGCTGAGAAATTTGGTTGCAAGATAGTTACATTCCCCAAAAAAGATTATGTCAGTGCAGAGCCGGCAAGGAACTTTGCCATTCAGTCGGCTTCATCATATTGGGTTTTGGTTGTGGATGCTGACGAGATTATTACAAAAGAACTGAGAGAGTATCTTTATGACAGAATCAAAGATGAGAATTGTCCTGCCGGTTTATACATTTCTCGCAAGAACTATATTATGAACAAGTTCCTGAAAAACTCTTATCCTGATCCGCAATTAAGGTTTTTCAAAAAAGAGGGATCCGATTGGCCTCCTTATGTCCACACATTCCCGAAGGTTGATGGCAGAACGGACAAAATCCCTTCACAACGAATGGAACTTGCCATGATACATATCAGCGAAACCGTTTACGAACAACTTTATAAGATGAACCAATATACAGAGAATGAGGTTGTCAAGAAACAAGGTGAAAAAATAACGATGTTCAAAATAATTACAAAATGCACATCCCGTTTCATTAAAAATTTTTTTCTGAAAGGCGGCTTCCGATTGGGTATTACGGGGCTTGTGCAGGCTATTAATTCTTCTAATTACAAGTTTTATACATTGATAAAGATTTGGGAGAACCAAAATAAAGAGCAATACGAACTTTAAAAATAAGCTTCGGATGAAAGTCATACACTTGGTTGCGAATAAGACGTGGGGGGGCGGCGAGCAATATGTTTACGACATTGTGGAGCATTTAAAGTTGAATGGCGAGTCTCCTGTTGTTGTCTGTAGAGCTATTCCGATACTTGTGGACAATTATTTGGCTCTCGGTGTTCCTGTTTATAAATTGAAGTTGGGAGGTTATTTCGATTTTAAATCAGTGTTAGCATTATTGCAGATTGTCAAAAATATAGATGACGATTGTATCATTCATGCCCACGATTTCAAACGAGCGTTTATAGCTGTAGTGGCATGTAAAATGTATCATGGCAAAAAAAAAATAAGAGTTATAATGACACGGCATCTTATACGCCAAGCGAAAAAAAGCTTTCTTGAAAACATGGTGTATAAGAATATCAGTGCAATAGTGTTTGTTTCAGAATTGGCCAGAAAAGTTTTTATGTCGTCATCGCCGATGATAGAACAAAATATTTGTAAAGTAATATATAGCGGAGTAAAAGATAGAGCTTGCGATAAAAACTATTTGAGAAATGTGTTGAATATAGCAGATAATGAATTTGTTATGATGTATCATGGACGGATAGAGGCGGAAAAAGGCGTTGAGGTTATTATTGAAGCATTGTCTGCTTTGGGTGAAAGTATTTCTTATCGTATGGTTTTTATAGGTGATGATACTACAGAATATGTCAAGAAACTAAAAAGGAGGATTGAAAACACAGGTTTGAAAAACAAAATCATTTGGACTGGTTATCAGAAAAATATAGGGCAATGGATTGGTGGTTGCAATTTAGGTTTAGTGCCGACTATCGCAAAAGAAGCCTTCGGTTTGTCTGTTGTTGAATATATGATGGCGGGTAAAACAGTTATTACTACTGACAATGGGGCGCAAAAGGAATATATTCAAAATGGTGTTACAGGTGTGCTTATATATCCTTCTGATTCGCAATTGTTAGCGAAAAATATTGAAGATATTTATAATACTAAAGATTATGTTCGTATAGGTAATAACGCTCGAGAATATTATGAGAAAAATCTTTCGTATGATGTGTTTTTCAATAAAATGTTAAAAATGTACAGAACAGCTTTTTGAGTTATCAAAACATCTATAAATAAGCCGCAAAAAAAGAAATTTATTATAAGAATGGTGAAAAATACTTTTATATTTGACTGCGTGATTCTCAATGTTTGAGGGTCGTAAAAACAAATAAATAACGTTTGCTTTGGCAGACACAAACACTACTAAACTAAATACTTTTAAAATGAAAAAGGTTTTATTTGCATTGAGTGCTCTGGCTATGGTTGCCTGCACTTCGAAACAGCAATGCCAACTTCCGCTGGCCGACAAGGCTAATTTCGCAAAGGAAGTTGACGGAAAACAGGTGGAATTGTTCACCCTTAAAAACGATGCAGGAATGACTGCACAAATCACCAACTACGGCGGACGTATTGTCAATCTTTTCGTTCCCGACAAAGATGGTCAGTTTCAGGATGTTGTGATGGGTTTTGACAACCTTGAACAATATCAGTCATCGGCTGACGGCATCTATTTCGGCGCACTTATCGGACGTTATGGCAACCGTATCGGTGGCGCATCGTTCAAGATTGGCGAAGAGACTTTCAATGTTGATGCCAACGAGCGTCGCAACTCGCTTCATGGCGGCAAGAAGGGATACTTTGCTGTGGTTTGGGATGGCAAACAACTCAACGACAGTACTTTGGAACTGACTTATCTGTCGGCTGACGGCGAAGCAGGATTCCCTGGAAACCTGAACGTTAAGGTCGTTTACACTATCACCAAATGCAACGCCATTAAGATTGAGTACTTTGCAGAGACTGACAAACCGACTGTTTGCAACCTTACAAACCACTCATTCTTCAACCTTTCGGGCGACGCTTCGACAACAATCAACGACCACGTGCTGATGATTAACGCCGACAGCTACACCCCGGTTGACTTCTTCTTGATTCCGACTGGCGAAATCGCATCGCTCGACAACACACCGCTCGACTTCCGCACACCGACTGCAGTTGGTGCCCGCATCGACAGCGTTCGTGGCGGTTACGACCACAACTACGTTCTTAACGACTCTGCAAAATGCTGCAAGAGCGGTCTGACATTGGCTGCCACAGTTACAAGCCCTGTTTCTGGCATCACAATGAAGGTGCTGACCAACGAACCGGGTCTGCAATTCTATGCAGGTAACTTCATCTCTGGCAAAGAGACTGGCAAATACGGCAAACTTTATCCTCGCCGTGGCGC
>JAFZWI010000013.1 GCA_017617355.1 Salinivirgaceae bacterium
ATGCGGTTGCCTGAATATTTGTCGGATTTTGTGATTTTGCACGAACTTTGCCACACCGTTCACAAGAATCACGGACCGAAGTTCCACCAACTGCTCGACACGCTTGTTGGCGGACACGAGAAACAACTTGATAAAGAATTGAATAAGTATAAAATACAGATTTGATGAAGAAGATTGCTGAAAGATTTATCCGTTACGCACGCATCGATACCCAGTCGGACGAACGCTCGACAACGTGCCCGAGTACTGCCAAACAGTTCAATCTGATAAAATCGCTGGCAAGCGAACTTAGCGATTTGGGACTCACCAAAATAGATATTGATGGGAATGGCTATCTGTTTGCCACCATTCCGTCGAACGTGCCGTATGAAGTGCCCGCTATCGGATTCATCGCACACATCGACGTCAGTCCCGACGCTCCTTCGGAAAATGTTAAACCACAGATTGTCAGCAATTACGATGGCGGCGACATTGTGCTCAACGCCGAGAAAAACATTGTGCTCTCGCCATCCAATTTCCCCGAGCTGCTCAACTACAAGGGACAGGACATCATTACTACCGACGGCACAACACTTTTGGGTGCTGACGACAAAGCCGGTGTTGCGGCAATTATGCAAATGGTTGAGTATGTTCAGAATAACCCCGACTTCAAACACGGAGCAATAAAAATCGCCTTCACTCCTGACGAAGAAATCGGGCGCGGCGCCAACCTATTCGATGTGAAACGTTTCGGTGCCGATTTTGCTTACACTGTCGATGGCGGCGGCGTTGGCGAGATTGAATATGAAAACTTTAACGCGGCCCACGCAAAAATAACCGTCACAGGGCGGGCAGTGCATCCGGGTAGCGCCAAAGACAAAATGGTGAACGCTACTCTGCTCATCAGTCGCATAATCGGCTCTGTGCCAATCAAATCAACACCTCGCTACACCGACGGATACCAAGGTTTCTTCCACTTTTTCAAGGTTGAAGGCGATGTTGAGCAGGCCAGCGCTGAAGTGCTCATCCGTGACCACGACGCAAATCTGTTTGAGCAAAAGAAAAAATGGCTAACCGACTCTGCCGAAGCACTTTGCAAAGAGTATGGCGGCGACTTCATTAAAGTTGAGATTACCGACCAATACCGCAATATGCGCGAGATGATTGAGCCGCATATGCACATTGTTGACACGGCGGTCGAGGCTATGCGGCAAATCGGCATTGAGCCCAAAGTGCAACCCATTCGCGGCGGCACCGATGGCGCAAAACTTTCATATATGGGTCTGCCAACGCCTAACCTGTTCGCCGGCGGGCACAATTTCCACAGCCGTTTCGAGTTTGTGCCAGTCGAAAGTATGGAAAAGGCGTCGGAAACAATTGTGAAGATTCTGGAGTTGTACGCAGCCAAAGGGGCTGAGAAATAACGATTTATAAAAGAATGTTGCCGCCCTTACGGACGGCAACATCACTTTTAAAACATCTGTTTGAAGGTTCGGGCATCTTCGCCTTCATAGATAATCATCTCGGTGACAGGAATATAGCTGAGTTGCGAAAACTGAAACAGTTGGGCAGCAACAAACTCGCCGTCGCGCGAGGCGCAGACCTCCAGCATATAGTTCCCGATGTCAACCTTTTTCGGGATGAAGCCGCTGACAGCCTTGGCCAACCCCTCACGAGGTGTCTCCATAATTGCTTTTATTCGATGTCCGTCCTCTGGCGAAAAATCGAATTCCTTCGCCTCTATTTCGCTCTTTGTCGGCATATAAACCAGCGTTTGACGCAGGCCGAAAAACGATTTGCTGATGCCTATCCGGGCATCACGGCAGATGCTACTCCACATCTGCAAATTCTTTATGTTAGTCATTTTTAAAATCTTTGTTAGTTGACAATAATTTGTTTTTTCATAGTCGGGTATCGATTTACAACACACTCTCCCCTATCAATTCAATTTGATTAGCGCATAAATATTTGACATACAATATTTAATACGTTATACTATACCAAAATTTGATATTGGGGACAATATGTGCGCACCGACCGCTAACAAAGAATCCGCCTCAGCGCAATGACGTAGAAGAACCGCGGTGATGCGGCGTCAGAGCGAAGACGGGCGGCGTTGCGGCAGAAAATCGAGCAGTGCTTTTTTTGCAGACTGCCAATGTCGCTATTTGTTGCAAAATGTCTGTCGGTTCGTCCGCCGTGTGTGGTTTGAAGTCTTATCGGCTCAAAACCAACTACTTGCGGTGACGTTTCCGAACTTAAAATAGCATCTGTCGGTATTTGGCTGCAGTCGTCAATAGTACTGTGAAGGTCCTCGTACGAAACAATGCGTGTGGCGCCGTTGTCTTCCAACGAAACACTATGCGCCGCTATCGGATTGAAATTCAAGCTGACAAGAAGAACAAACATCAATATCCGCATACCGGATTTACTCATTGCAGAAGCATTTTGCAAACGCAAAAGAACAATTAATTTGATGATGTTTTGTGATATTTTTCAAAAACGATTGTCATAAATATGTGTTTCTTTTTATATTTGTTTTGTAATCAACAAACTACAAATCAATGAAACACATTTTATTATTGACGGCCATTGCCGCCACCGCACTTACGGCCTGCCACAAAGCCGAAACAACAATCACAGTTAACCTGACCGACCTTCCTGAAGGCGCGGTTGTTGAAATTTACAAATTCGAAGGGCGCGTAGGCGACCGAGTCTTTTCCGACACCGTGCATAACGGCGTATTCTGCCAAACCTATGTTTGCGATTCGTTCAATACCAACACTTATTATGATGTGGAAATTGTAATGGGCAATTATTATTCACACCGATATGTCTATATCAGCCCCAACACCAATTCGAAG
>JAFZWI010000014.1 GCA_017617355.1 Salinivirgaceae bacterium
CCGATGACCCCGAAAATAGCCGCACCGCCGATGAGTTCGGCATTGTGATGGGCACGTCGCACCACGAGCCGATGGCCCGCAATCACCAGGAGTGGGTGCGTCACCGCGATGAGTACGGCGTGTGGGACTATCCGTCGAACAAAACCGTCATCGACAAGTTTTTCCGTGAGGGAATCGAGCGTTCGAAGGACAACGAGGACCTTGTAACCATTGGTATGCGCGGCGATGGCGACACAGCAATGGGCGGCAAGGAAGGCCACGACGACGAGTATGTGTCGGACGATGAGAAGAACAAACGTCTGCTTGAGGATATTATTGATAATCAGCGAAAAATAATTGCCGATGTCACGGGCCGTCCTGCCAATCAGCGCCAACAGGTTTGGGCGCTTTACAAGGAGGTGCAGAAGTATTACGATTTGGGCTTGCGTGTGCCCGACGATGTGATTATTCTTTTGAGCGACGACAATTGGGGCGATGTCCGCAAACTGCCGACTGCCGCCGAACGCCAGCGCAAAGGAGGTTGGGGTATCTACTATCACGTTGATTATGTGGGTGCACCGCGAAATTCGAAGTGGCTCAACATTACGCCTGTCCAGAATATGTGGGAACAGTTGCAACTGACCTACGCATACGGCGTCGACAAACTTTGGGTGCTCAACGTAGGTGACTTAAAACCAATGGAATACCCCATTACACTGTTCCTTGATATGGCGCAGAATCCTGAAAATTTCAACGCCGAAAATCTGCTCAATCACACGCTTAAGTTCTGCGCCGAGCAATTTGGTGATAATCAGGCCGTTGAAGCCGCCCGAATCCTTAATCTTTACAGCAAGTACAACGGGCGCACCACCGCCGAGATGATGGACCACCGCACCTACGACCTTGCCAGCGGCGAGTTCAAGCAAGTCACCGACGAGTATCTGAAACTTGAGGCCGAGGCTCTGCGCCAGTACATTTCGCTGCCCGACGAGTATCGCGATGCCTATAAACAGTTGATACTCTTCCCTGTACAGGCTATGGCCAATCTTTACGAGATGTACTACGCACAGGCGATGAACCTTGATTTGTATAAACGTGGCGATGCCGCCGCAAACCTTTGGGCCGACAAGGTTGAGGCCTGCTTTGCCCGCGACGCCGAACTGCACCGCGATTTCAACAAGGTGATGGCCAACGGCAAATGGGACGGAATGATGATTCAAAAGCACATTGGCTACACCAATTGGAACGACAATTTCCCAGCCGACCGTCTGCCAAGAGTGCAACGGGTTGAAAAACCGACAGTTGGCGGCTTCTCATTCCCGACCGACAAACGCGGCTTTACGGCAATTGAGGCCGAACACTACAATTCGGCCGCAGCCACCGCCAAAACCAATTGGACCACAATCCCTTATATGGGCCGCACATTGAGCGGTGTGGCGCTGATGCCGTACACCGAAGCCGCCACAGGAGCCGCGCTGAACTACCGCGTGCAACTGCCCGCAGGGACTCAAAAGGTGAAGGTTCACGTTGTTGTGAAATCAACGCTTGCGTTCAATGGCACAGGCCACCACTATCAAATTGGTTTTGAGGGAGGAAATACCGAAACGGTCTTCTTCAACGAGCGCTTGAACGAGGAACCGCAAAACGTCTATTCGATTTATTATCCGACAGTTGCGCGCCGCGTGGTTGAGAGCATTGTTGAGTTGTCCGCCGCCGAAGGTTGGAACACTTTGACAATCAAACCGATGGATGCGGGAATCGTCTTCGAGAAGATTGTCGTTGATTACGGCGGCTACACGAAACAATTCCTGTTTGGAACGGAATCGGTTTATGGAAAGGAAGAAAAGTAGATTGTAAATAACTGTGTTACAATATGTAAGGACGCGATAAATCGCGTCCTTTTTTATTGTTGCCACAGATTTTTTATAAAACTGCGGTGCTTTTACCGCAGTTTTTAAAGGAATCTGCGGTACTTTTACCGCAATATTCTCAAATTTCTGCGGTAAGTATCAGGCAATTTTTCAAAATGCAATTCATACCTTTTCTCAATTAATGACCATTTACTTACTGCGCCATTAAATTTTATTTTTCTTTTCGAACCGACTTTTATACATTTGTCTTGCTCTGCGATTTGTCTTGCAAAAGGCAAATTGTTGAGTGACATATAGAAAGACGTTTACTGACGTTTTCCTTTGACTATTCGAAACTTCGCAACTTTTGAATCTGTCGTCAAAGAGAAAGGCAGCTGTGAACGCCTACGTGAATTATATTGATTTGACAATCAGTATATTCTTGCGTGGGTTTCGCGTTGCTCAATCTTACGACAGAGGCAATGCGAAGGCCGCGAATAGTGGGAGCGAGTAACAGATTCCCACGTTTTTCTTTTTTGTACATACCGCAATTGGGGAGTCGGCGGAAAGAAGTTGCGCACGACACGGATGTAGTGTATAAAACTATGAAGCGTATTGTTGTATTATTGTTTGCCACAATGCTTGTGTGGCAGTCTTCAGCAATGTATGACTATGCAGTTGTTTGTGAAAGTGGACAGACGTTGTATTTTGGGGTGAGTTCATATCATCATATTGCTGTGGTATGCTCACCGTGGGATGGAAGTGCTGATTATCCTGATTATAAAGGTTTTGAAAAGCCGAAAGGCAAATTGGTAATTCCCGAAACAATAACCATTGATGGAGAAACATACATTGTTACAAGAATTGCCCATAGAGCATTTTATGGCTGCGATAGTTTAACATCTGTGACAATTCCTAATTCTATAACAGAAATCAGACCGTCTGCATTTCTCTTATGCGATCGCCTTACATCTGTAACCATTAAGAGCGAGGCAGACATCAGTAATGCAGAATTGTATTTTAAAAAAGGCAATATTCGTTATTGGGTAGAAGCAAAAAACAAGGTATGGGTTGAACAACCAATAGAAGGTATTGATAGCAGATATTCTGGAAACATTGTAATACCCGCAAAAGTGACAGCAGGCAACACTTTCTCAGTGACGGGAATTAGATACGGAGCATTTAGAGCTTGTATCGATTTGACGTCTGTCGCTATCCCAAGTTCAGTAACAACAATTAAGGGAAGTGCATTCGAAAGTTGTATCCACTTAACTGCAATATATTGTCAAGCAAAAGCGAAACCTTCAGGTTGGGATGCCAAATGGAATCCTAATGGATACAAAGTCGTTTGGGGGGCAATTGACAAATTCAAAAAATAATTAATCAATTAATTAAATATGGGTACATTTTATGAAACTGGTATGAGGTTCAACCGAGATAATGATAACCAAGCATTTCTGGACAAAATGAAACGCTTTGAATCAGAATTTCAAAAAGTAAAAGATGTAATTCCTGAAATACTGCGTTTAAAAGAAGATTGTGAAAATTATAAGAATGCTAATTCTATACATTCTTTTAACAACTATATTGAAACTCTCGCGAATAATCAATTAATAACATTACGAGCAATATATTGTTGTAGGTGGGAATGCCGTAATTTGCCAATTGACAATGAAGAAAAAAGAAATCATTTCATTAAAGAGTGTGTCTTGACAATGGAAAGTTTGAATAATTTTTATGATAAAGAAATTGATAGAAAGGAATGCTCTGCATTTTTTATCAAAAGTTTAAGATGTTTAAAGGATGCTTTTTTACTTGCATTGGATGTTATAAAGTAACACATAATTACACACAAAAGTTTTTTTGTAACTCAAAGACTTTCCTACATTTTTTATAATGTGGTACGGCGTAACTGTGCAAACGACATCGCCTATGACCCACAAAATTTAACCGCTTTCGGGCGGTTATTTTTTACACTTGCTTCAACTCGTCACCGTGCAATAGTTCCCCCTTTTTTTCGTTTAGATTTCAGTTTTCGATAAATTATTCGTTATGAAAAAATATTCACTTTTTGTTTTTGCCGCGTTGCTTGCCGCGTGTCAGTCGCAGAGCGGCGAAGGTGGTTCGTTTGGAGTTTATACCGCTGATTGTGTGGCAATTGATGATGAATTAGCAATTGAAGAAGCACCCCTTTCCCGCAAAGCCGCGCCAATGATGCAAAATGCGGCAACATTTGGCGGACAGATGGATAATGCTGTTGAACAGAGCGTTACGGAACGAAAACTAATCAAAAACGGCTCAATGACCCTTGTGGTGGACAATTTGGAGCAGACCCGCAGCGAGGTTCTGAACCTGATTGAAAAATACGGCGGATATTGCGCTAACGAGCAGTATTCCAGTTGGGAACACTCGTCGGCCTACAACCTCACGGTGCGCATTCCGTGCGGCAATTTCGACAGTTTTGTAGCCGATGTTGAGGCAGGCAAAGGCAAAATCGAATCAAAGTCGATGTATATCAACGATGTAACGGCCGAATACATTGATTTGGAGACTCGCCTCGACACCAAGCGCAGTTATCTGAAGCGTTACAAGGAGTTGCTGAAAAGCGCCAAATCGGTTCAGGAGATTGTGTCAATCGAGGATAAAATCCGCTCGCTTGAGGAGGAAATCGACAGCACTGTAGGGCAGTTGAAATACTTGAGCAACCAAGTGGATTACAGCACGTTGCGTCTTAATATTCGCCACGATGATGCCAACTACGACCCGCACCACCCCGAACACAATCAGAGTGTGGCTCAACGGCTTTGGCAATCGCTTCAGAGCGGTTTCCGTGGCCTTGTCGATTTTGTGTTCTTCCTTGTCAGAATATGGCCAGCGTGGATTATTATCTTGATAGTATTCGGGATTATACGCAAAAGAAGAAAAGCGCAGAAATAAAACACTTTACAGAATCAGGTAGGGTTAAAGTCTTCAAGATTGTCATTTAAGTGTTAACACTTAAATTTTACTCAAATGTTACACTTGACACTAAAACACTGCAAAGCAATCATTTGCCTTTCGGCTTTGATGCTGACATCGGTTTGCGGTTCCGCACAGTACTATAGGCACGGGCGGTTAGTGGCAGACCCTTGGGCTTTCAACCATAGCGTAATGATTATGAACGATATAGCAAAACAAGCCATGTTCGACGGCATTGTGTTGCGCGATTTCACCAACGAAGCAATATGTATGCATAGAGATGTGTTGTTTCATAGTGCTGATGTGGCAAGAGTGTGTTCTGAAGAAATCGCTCTAAGCGCCACAGAACCTATCGTTTACGACTTGCTTGCATTGTCAAACATCAATGACCGCGACTTGCGAAATGTAGGCATCGGTCTTGCTTGTGCACATTTAGCTTTGAGCGCATCGGCAATACACAATGCTAATCTGGCACGTAAAGAAGCCGCTGAAGCTCAGAGGGCCGACGCCGATTCGTCGCTCACCGACAACAACCAAAGCGAACAACGCTATGAAAACAAGGCGGCCAAAGCCTTAACAACACTTGCTATAATGGAAGCTGCAGCCATAACCCTTGACGCGCTTTTCGGCAACTACCCAAGGGCTCCTCGGCACAGATATCACCACCATTATCACAGACACCATTATCCTTATTATTAATTACAAGGCAAACAAATAATTCCAACCACACAGAAACGCCGTCAGTGAATATCACTGACGGCGTTTTTTTAATAACAGACTTAGGTTTACGACCATTGACAGACTGATTTAAAAAAAATGAAAATGTCTTTTCAAATTCAATTTGTAAATGCTAACTTTAAGCAAACTATAAAAACGTACCACTATGGCTAAATCAAACATCAAAATCTTTGTATTAGATACAAACGTTTTACTCCATGACTACAAGTGCATATACAATTTCCAGGACAACGACATTGTTATTCCGATTGTCGCACTTGAGGAACTCGACAAGTTCAAAAAAGGCAACGATTCGCTGAACTTCAACGCCCGCGAGTGCACTCGTGAACTCGACGAACTTATCGGCAAAAAAGACCCGACACAAGGCATAGCGATAGGCGAAGGGAAAGGCAAACTATATATGGCTCTGGGACGAAAATATCCTGATTCAATGAAGGTGTCGTTTCCCGAACCAACGCCCGACCACCGCATTCTGGCCATTGCCGACAACCTGCGCAACCAATATCCCGACCGAAAGGTTATCGTCGTGTCGAAAGACATCAACCTCAGGGTTAAAGCCAAAGCTCTGGGCATATCGGCGGAAGACTACACCACCGACAAGGTGCAGAATATGGAGAAAATCTACAAAGGAATCGATGTTATGGAAAACGTTGACTCCGAGTTGATTAACCGTATTTACCAAGACAAGAACGGTATTAATGTTGATGAATTCAAATTCAGCCGTGAGATTTTTGCTCACGAATATCTGATTCTGAAATCGGGCAGCAAAAGCGCTCTCACTCATTACGACCCAATTCAGCGGCGCTTAGGATTGGTTGAGAGACGCAAGATTTTCGGAATTGAACCGCGCAACTCCGAGCAGGCTTTGGCTCTCGATGCCTTGATGCGCCCCGAGATAAACTTGATGTCGCTTACAGGAAAGGCCGGAACAGGAAAAACCTTGCTTGCACTGGCCGCCGCACTTCAGCAAACCGGCCTTTACGAGCAGATTTTTGTGGCACGCCCGATTGTTCCGCTTTCGAATCAAGATTTGGGATACCTGCCGGGAACGGTTAAAGAGAAAATCGGCCCGTATATGTTGCCGTTGTTCGACAATCTTGGAGTAATTAAGCATCAGTTTAACGCTAACAGCAAGGAAATACACAAGATAGACGAGATGCTAAAAGACGAGCGTCTGTTAATAACACCGCTGGCTTATATCCGTGGCCGCAGTCTGTCGAACGCCTTCTTCATCATCGATGAGGCGCAAAACCTGACACCACACGAGGTTAAGACCATTGTGACACGCGCTGGTGAGAATGTGAAGATTGTATTTACCGGTGACATCCAGCAGATTGACTCGCCATACCTCGACACCACATCGAACGGATTGAGCTATCTAACCGATAAGATGAAAGGCCAGAACTTGTTCGCGCACATGAATCTGGTAAAAGGAGAGCGCAGCGCATTGGCCGAACTGGCAAGCGACCTCCTGTAGTAATTTGCTCATCTTCAAAACAAAAAAAGCCGGTGCTGATGCATCGGCTTTTTTATTATTTATAACCAATCATTTACAAAACGGGAATCACCTTCTCCATGTGCATTCCATGTGAACCCTTAACCAGAATCGAAGCGTTCTTAATGCTCGAACTCTCAAACTGTTTAATCAACTCCTCAACATTGCTGTAGCAGTTGTATTTGTGTGCATCGCTGACATTGCTGTAGTTGCTGCCCACCAGATAAACATTTTTGAATCCTAACTTTTCGATAAGACCGACAACCACCGCATGCTCACGGGACGATGCGCTGCCAAGTTCAAGCATATCGCCTAAAACAAGAGTTTTGTTAGGCAGTTCGATTTGTCCGAAATTGGTGAGCGCTGCTTCCATGCTCGACGGATTGGCGTTGTAGTCGTCAGCCAAAACAATATTGCCTTTCGCTGTTTTGATAAGCTGCGAGCGACTGTTCGAAGGTGCGTATTCCTCAATTGCATTTTTGATGTCAGCCGCACTGATTCCAAAATTGTTGCCAACACAGACAGCTGCCAAAACATTCTCGAAATTATAGCTGCCGATAAGATGTGTCTGTATGTGATAGTCGGAATTGTTTTTAACGCCTATTTCATCAGTGATTATCTCGTCAGACGGAGCCCAATCGATAGCAAGGAACAGCTTGCTGTCGGTAATCCGGCCTTGGCAGTGCGTAAACGTCTTTGTGCCGTAATAAACAACCGAATGCGGCGGATTCATATCTTCCAACGTTTCGTTGTCGTAGTTCACAAAAGCAAGACCGTCGTTGTCGTGCAGGTATCTGTATAACTCGGCTTTTGTTTCCTTTACAGCATTAAACGAGCCGAAACCTTCCAAATGCGCCCTTCCTACGTTTGTTATTATGCCAAAATCAGGCGCGGCAATTTTGCACAGTTTTGCTATTTCGCCAGGGTGGCTTGCTCCCATTTCTACCACGCCAAAATTGTGGTCTTTGGTCATTGATAACAATGTCAATGGAACACCAATATGGTTATTCAGATTACCTTGCGTGTAGCATACGTTGAACTTTTTGGAAAGCACTTTTGCCACAAGCTCCTTGGTTGTTGTTTTTCCATTTGTGCCGGTTATGGCTATAATCGGAAGGCCCAAACGCTTGCGGTGATATGTGGCAAGGCGTTGGAGTGTTTCAAGCACATCATCAACCAGAATATAATGGTCGCCTTTTACCACATCCGAATTGTCAACTATGGCATACGGACATTTCTGCAGAGCCTGCTCCGCATATTTGTTGCCGTCGTTGTTGTCACCTTTCAACGCAAAGAAAATAGAATCTTCCGTAGCCTTGCGACTGTCGGTGCAGATGTGCGGATATTGAAGATATATGTCGTAAAGTGAAGATGTGTTCATTGTGTATCAGTTAAAAAAGAGAGCCCTGATGTCAGGGCTCTCTTGTGTCAAATATTACTAATCAATTAGTTGCCTTTCGAGTCACCGACACGTGTCATAGCGCAACGGAAACCAAGGTCGTCTTGTGACAGATTCTCGTCCAAGTAACGGCGGGTGCCGGCACCTAACCAGTAAATCCTATCTTTCCATGAACCGCCTTTGTAAACATGCACATGGTCGCTGACAAGCGAAGTCATAGCCGGGTCGAGACGGTCTTTACCAGTGAAGTACATTCTCTTCGAACCTCTCTCACGCGATGCGTCTTCGTTCGAATAATCAAGACTCGACTCAAAATCACCATCAAGATAGTTGATGTTGTCGGCAGTCTGATAGTTTCTTCTGTCGATAGCCTCTTCCTCTGAAACCTCGCGGTAGCGCAGGCGGCCAAGGCTGTCTTTTTCAGCTACATTGCCTTCTTCATCACGAACCAGTGTTTTGAACACATTACCACGGAACGGGCGGAACTCCTCAAGGTCAGCAGGTGACAAAGTACGGTAAACATCAGCTACCCACTCGTTCACGTTACCTGCCATACAATACAAACCATAGTCGTTTGGCCAGTAAGCGTATACAGGAGCTGTGATGTCGGCATTATCGTTAAGCGCACCGGCAACACCCATCATATCGCCTCGTCCACGGACAGCGTTCGCAACAATACGGCCGCGGTTTTTCGAATCCGGGTTGCGGAAACCGTCACCAACCCATGGGTAGATTTTGCGCTCATATACACGCTCACCCACTGATGTGCCGACAATCGACAATGCTGCAAACTCCCATTCAGCTTCTGTCGGGAGTCTGTATTTCGGAAGCAGCAAACCGTCTTCCATTCTTATCTTACGATAATCGTTGTCAGGATTCAAGTCTTCCATTTCGCGACCAACAGCACCCTCATATTGGTGTGCCAGATAAGCTTCGGTGTTGAAGTTCTGGCTTCCACGCTGGCTTGGGTCTTCCTGAAGGAATCCCTGATTGATAAGGATGCGCTCGTTGACGCGGTCGGTACGCCAAGCGCAGTAGTCATTGGCTTGCAGCCAGTTGACACCAACTACAGGATAGTCCTGATATGCCGGGTGACGGAAATAGTACTCAACATACGGTTCGTTGTATGCCAATTTGCTACGCCATACCAAAGTATCGGGCAAAGCGCGTTGGTAAACCTCAGGATATTCGTCAAATACACGCGAAATCCAATACAGATACTCGCGGTAGTCAAGGTTCTTAACCTCAGTTTCGTCCATATAGAACGATGAAACTGTTACGCGGTGAGGAATATTATTCCAATCGTACAGGATATCCTGCTCTACTCTACCCATTGTAAAGGTACCACCCTCAATGAACACCAAACCGGGGCCGGTTTCCTGCTCATATTCACCCATAAACTTCTCGAAACCACCATTATCGGCCAAGTTATACTCCCAACCTGTGGTATTCGACACTTCTTTGCTACATGACACCAAGGCCAATGTAGCAGCACATATTACAACATGCAAGTTTTTCACTTTCATACAAAGTCTCTTTTAGCGTTTTTAGCAATGACAAATATATACAAAAACCAATATTCCTAATATCTTATCTTAAAAAAGAAGGACATTCTATCGATTTCTTTTTCTCCTTACGTTTAACATCGAACAATTTGGTTACCGACACCTCGTGAGCATTACCAATGCCATTAGTTTTTCTGTTCAAAACAGCATCGTAGCTATAGGCTATTCTGAAATCTAAATTCTTGTATCCCAGCATTATAATAGCAGTTGGAGCATCGCTACCGATGTTCTTTCTGACAAACAGACTTGCCAATAACCAATTGACTTGTGTAGTAACGCCGATTTGCATATTTTGTTGTTTTCCCTGCCTCTGATAGATGAAATTAGGCATTATTTCGACATCAATTTTTTTGGTCAACGGCGAAAAATTGTACACATAACCAAGGTCAAAAGTCAATTTCAGCTTGGTTCGGCTGTCTTTTTCCGACAAAAAACTCTGGTCAGGACGCAAAAGATGCTCAGCTGCGGCGGATGCGAACACATTACCCAGCATTGCGGCGACACCCAACGCGCAATCGGGGCTCACCTTCGACGCTTCGGAAGGCAAGTTCTCCTGTTGTTCAAATATCAGCTTGGATGTCGAAAGCGATTTCTGAACAGCACCCAGCTTTATTCCCATAAATATCGTTCGGTCGGTGCCGGCTTTTACTCTGTAGCTGTATGACGCTGCGAAACTGCGGCGGGCATAAAACGACATCCTATCGCTGGTTGCCTCAATACCACAGCCCATACTCTGCTTAACGGGCATATCGGCAGCGGCACCGAAATATTGGAATCCGGCATCGCTCTGCGGCCATTGGTTGCGATAGAACAAATTGAGCCTCAGCATATCGGCCGAGCCGGCAAAGGCTGGGTTCATCACAAGCATGTTGTTGCACCATTGGCTAAGCGGACTGTCTTGCGCCGACGCCATTGTGCATATGCAGCATAGAACCAATATAGCAGCAATATGTTTAGGTGTGTGTGATAGCATAAACGGGCAATAAAAATAGTTATTCCACGTTTGCTTACAGCAACGATAAAAAAGAAGTTTTATTTTAGCACCGAATTCTACTTCTATGGTCAGAGGACTATCCTTTATAATCATACTCTTTTCGGTATTTGCGGCAAACGCGCAAGATATTTGCGGCACCATATCCAACAAAGATATTCCTTTGGCACAGCCTGCCGACCCCAATACACATATTAATATATGTACAGGCCAGAAAAACCGGTTGCTACGCTCAACTCCAGCCGCCAAATCGCTGCTCGACAGCGGCGACTGGTTCAAAATAAAAGTTGACACATCAGGTGTGTACAAACTGACACAAAGCGATTTGCGCCACATTGGCATTGCCGAGCCTGAAAACGTCAGAATATACAGCTACGGAGGAAAGCAACTGCCGTTCATCAACAGCGAATCAGATTTTGATGACTTGAACGAAATTCCGACGCTGAAATATTGGAACGACGACGGCAGTTTCGACAAAATTGTCTTTTACGCGCAAGGCCCCGTAACGCTAAGCTACGATGCTGCCAACAACATGCTAATGCACAAAAAACACGATTATTCCGACTACATATATCTGTTTCTGACTTCCGATTTGGGCAAAGGAGCAAGAATCGAAAGTGTGAACAAAAACGAACTGACTCCCGACACAACAACATCAGCGTCAGATAGTTATCAATATGTCGAAAACGACCGCTACGCGCTTATTCCGTCGGGAAGGCGGTGGTATGACCGCCGGCTCACAACCAATGGCCGCGACTCGGTGCCGTTCAGTTTTGGCGAACTGGCCGACGGTGAGCCTATACACTGCTATGTTGCAGGTGCCGGACGAAAATCGACGACTGCCAACGCCCATTTTCAATTCAGTTATCTGAGGGAGGCGATAGCAACTGTCGACATCCGCCGTCCGTATGCCAACTACGTGTATGCTGAATATGTCAAAAAGATATTCAATTTCACGCCCAACTCGCCCCATTTCTATCTGGGCTACAGCTTTGTGAGCAACAATCCTGTGTCGGAAGGATACATAGACAAGATTGGCGTCATGGCGCGTACCAAACTGAAATACAGCAATAAACACCAACTGCATTTCCGCGATGTGCGCGTTCGCAACTACACCAATATTAAATACTGCATATCGCTGAACAGCGGCAACCCTATGGTTTTGGACATTACCAATCCCGTATCGCCAAAAAGAATTGAGACACAAACCGATAATGGCATCATGTGGTTTGTCGCACAAGGAAACGACACCATACGTGAGTTTGTGGCTTTTGACCCCGACAATCTGCTTTCGCCCATAACCAGCGGCAGCGATGTGGGCAAGGTTGCTAACCAGAATCTGCACGGACAGCTAACTCCAACGCTGGCCATTGTCACACATCCCGATTTTATTGACGCCGCCAACGATTTGGCCGAAATGCACCGCGAACAAGACGGGATGCGGGTTGAAGTGGTTACTCCCGAACAGATTTACAACGAGTTTTCGGGCGGCACACCTGATGTGTCGGCCATACGCAACTATGCCCGGATGATGTACCAACGCAACGAGGGCTTCCGCTATCTGCTTCTGTTTGGCGACGGCACCTACGACAACAAAAACATTCTCGGTTCAGGCGGCAGCCGCGTGTTCACCTACCAGTCGGAAGCAGGCGAGGCGCAAGACGCAAGCTATGTTTCCGACGATTTCTTCGGTCTGCTCGACTTCGGCGAAGGCGAACTGTTGGGCTATTTGGATATTGGTGTGGGACGATTGCCCGCAAACACCGCAACCGAGGCGCAGCAAATGGTTGACAAGATAAAACGCTACACATCGATGCGCGACGTGGGTAACTGGCGCAACAATATGACCATGATTTCGGATGATGCCGACAATGCTTCCGACGCCGAATTTGTCAAAGACGCCGAACTTATGTGTCAGACTGTCAGTGAGATATCGCCAGAATACAATATCCGCAAGATTTATCTTGACGCCTACGGACGCGTGTCGGGCTCGTCGGGCGACACCTACCCCATGGCTACCGAAGCCATAAAAAAAGAGTTGGAAAAAGGCTCGGTGATAATGACATACATTGGGCACGGCAGTGAGCGCAAACTGGCACACGAGACGGTTTTTCAGGTTTCCGACGTTAAAGCGTTGCGCAACATCGACCGCCTGCCGCTGTTTATTACGGCAAGCTGCGAGATTGGCCGCTACGACGACCACATACAGATATCGCTTGGCGAACATCTGCTGCTCAACCCCAACGGCGGAGCGGTGGCGGTCTTTGCATCATCGCGCGTGGCATACAACAATTCCAACTATCAGTTGTGCAACAATGTGTTTAAACAAGGCACAAGCGCCGACTTGCGGCTTGGCGACATTCTGCTCCGCGCAAAGAACGCCACCGGTAGCATAAACGAGACCAACAAACGCAACTTCGCCCTGCTTGGCGACCCTGCAATCCGCCTTGTCCACCCTTACAACAATCAAGTGCGCGTGGCGCGAATCAACGGCAAATATGTGCTCAGCGACACAAGCAACATCATCAATGCAGTGGATACGGTAAGGGTTGAAGGCTATGTGTGCGACAACGACGGAACCAGAATCGACGCCGACGGAATACTATACTCCACCGTGTTCGACAAGCCGGCGACACTTGCCACACGCGGCAACGACCCTAACGCCCCGATTGTCAGTTTCGATACCTACAACAATATTCTGTATCAAGGAAAATCGACTGTCAGCAAAGGCGCTTTCAGTTTCAACTTTATTGTTCCAAAAGACATAAACTACTCGTTCGGCCTTGGTAAAATAAGCCTTTATGCACTTACTGACACCGCCGACTTCACTGGCTACTCGAACCGGATTTTGATTGGCGGAACGCCTGATAATGTTGACATTACCGACTTCGACGGACCAGAAGTGAAACTATTTGTAAACGACACCTTCTTCATCGACGGCGGAATAACAAGCAACAACCCGACGGTGATAGCGCGCATCTGGGACCAGTCGGGTATCAATACCACTGGAAACGGCATCGGGCATAACATTACGGCCATGATTGACAACGACCCTACTACCATGATTACACTCGACGACCTGTATGAAGGCGACATCGACAGTTACAATTCGGGCACTATCAGGTTCAGCCTCAGCGGGTTGGACGAAGGCTGGCACACACTGACATTCAAGGTGTGGGACATCTACAACAACTCATCTGAGTCGGAGATTGAATTCAAGGTGGCTGATGAATCAGTTTCAGAGCTGAACAGCGTGCGATGCTACCCCAACCCCACTGCCGGCGGAGTTTGGTTTGCAGCCGACCACAACCAGACCGACATCAATGTCGACATAACAATAAAAATAAGCGACACGCAAGGCCGGCTGATTGCCCAACTTGCCACCAAACAAGAGCCTCACGAGCACCAACCGATATTTTGGGATACGTGCAGCGGCGGCAAACCTGTCGAAAACGGCTTGTATATCTACACTATCGAGATTAAGAGCGCAAACGGACGGAGCGCAAAATCGGGAAAAATGATAGTGGCAAGGCAATAAAACCGACTAGAAATAGTTTCTATATTTGCGACTTCAAAATTTTAGTATGAAAAGAATCATTTTATTATCGTTTGCTGCTCTTATTGCAGCCACCGCAACCGCACAAACAGGTGCAAATTACAGCGATGTCCTCGGACAAGACGACAAGGTTAATGCCATAAACACGGCCGTGCCGTTCCTACGCATTGCCCCCGACTCGCGCTCAGGCGCAATGGGCGATGCCGGCATTGCCATATCACCAGACGCATACGCACAGATTTGGAACTCGTCGAAGCTGGCGTTTGTTGAATCGCCTTACGGACTGTCATTCACCTACGTTCCTTGGTTGCGCGAGTTGATAAACGATATGAACCTGGCATATGTTTCTGGTTATTACAAAATTGATGATATGCAAACCATTGGCGCAAGTTTGCGTTATTTCTCAATGGGTAACATCAATTTCACCGACAACGGAGGAAACAACATCGGTAGCTACTCGCCGCACGAATTAGCTGTCGACGCATCATATAACCGCAAGCTGTCGAAGAACTTCTCGCTTGGTTTGGCCGGACGTTTCATCTTCTCGAACCTGACAGGCGGACAAGGCGGTCAAAATCAGGAGCAAGTTGAGAGCGGAAAATCGTTCGCTGTCGATATCAACGGTTTTTATAAAGACGAGATTAAAATTGCCGACTATAACTGCGAATGGTCAGCAGGCTTCAACATCAGCAACTTAGGTGCCAAACTTGGTTACACCGAGGACACCAAGAACTTCATTCCGACCAATCTGGGTATTGGCGGCGCGCTGACAATGAATCTTGACCAATACAACAAAATAACCGCAACTATCGATTTCAACAAATTGCTGGTTCCGACTCCGCCGCTCTACTATCAAGACTCAACTGACATTAACGGTGAGCGCATAATCTGGAAGGGCAAAGACGACAATGTGGGCATCATTCAAGGTGCGTTCCAGTCGTTTGGTGACGCCCCCGACGGCTTCCGCGAGGAGTTGAAGGAGATTACCACTTCAGTTGGTTTGGAATATTGGTATGCCAATCAGTTTGCGGCACGCATGGGTTACTTCCACGAGAACGCTAAAAAAGGAAACCGCAAATATTTCACTGCTGGTGTTGGTGTGAAAATGAAAATGTTAGGTTTGGACATTTCGTATTTGATTCCGGCCGGCAACTTCTCGAACAGCCCGCTGAAAAACACCTGGCGATTCTCACTCACACTTGATGTGAACGATTTGGTGAATTAAAGAAGTTTATAGTTTTAGAAGTTTTAAGTTATAAGTAGGGACGCAATGTCCGCGTCTTTATCAGTGTCAGTGTAAACGGTTTACGTTTAAGTTTTCTGTTTACGTAATTTCACACTCCTAACTGTTTCAAAAATCCTCATACAACAGATATTTCTTCCTGATTGTCTGAAATTTTCGCAGTCCGTCTTGCCACGACTGGCGGATTTCGTCTTCCGTCATACCATGCTCAATCTGTTTGCGCAACTCTGGTCCGGCAAGCCTCGACAAGAAAGAGTTGAAGAAATCGGGCTTCGATTGAAAATACTTATAGCTATCAATCAGCCATTTAAGATTGATGCGGGCATCTGTTTCAAGCGAATCGGTGCTAATGCCGCGCAGGTCGTAGCCACGGCACTCCACATCTTTGAACGGCGGATATTTGGCTCCGCTGACGCTATGCGGCGTGAAGTGGAACTGCGCCACATTGTAGTCGGGATGCCCGATTGCCTCAAACGGAAATTCGGTGCCGCGCGCCACGCTCATAAACGTACCTTCGAACAGTCCCAGCGACGGATAGAGCAACACCGAGCGATATGTCGGCAAGTTTGGCGACGGCTTGATAGGCAACTGATAATGAGTGCTGTGCGTATAGTTGCGGCATGGCACAATCGTAAGCCGGCACTGCTTGCCGCCAGCCAGCCAGTGCTCGCCGTTGAGCATCATCGCATACTCGCCAATGGTCATTCCGTGAACAAGCGGCACAGGGTGCATACCCACAAACGAGCGCGTTACGGCCGTATCGAGCACCGGCCCGTCGATGTAGAAACCATTGGGATTGGGACGGTCGAGCACCAAAAGCGGCACATTGTTCTCGGCGCAAGCCTCCATTACGTAATGCAGTGTCGAAATGTAGGTATAGAACCGCACGCCAACATCCTGAATATCAAAGACAACCATGTCGAGGCTGTCCATATCGGCGGCGGTGGGTTTGCGGTGCTTGCCGTAGAGCGACACCACGGGCAGCCCTGTCTGCGGGTCGGTGTTGTCGGAAAGGTGCTCGCCGGCATCAGCCAGACCACGGAAACCATGCTCGGGGCCAAAAACACATTTTACATTGACGCCCATAGCAAGCAGTGTGTCAACAAGATGCGACCGTCCAACAACCGATGTCTGGTTGGCCACCACGGCGATGCGCTTGCCCGAAAGCATAGGCAGATACTCGCCAACTTGCTGTGCACCAGTCATAACACTGCGTGAGCAAGCGGCTGCAAAAACCGAAACGGTTATTAATAGTAAAGAGATTAATCGTGTTCGCATACAAAAATCAATTGTCGTTACAAACATAACCTTTTCGTGTTCGATTTCGACTACATTTGCGGAAAAGTAATCGATTTTGAAACCTGAGTTTTTCATAGCAAACCGCATCACTTTCAACCGGAAAGACGGCCGCTCATTTACTGGCCCGATTGTAAACATTTCGGTTGCGGGCATCGCTCTGGGGCTGGCCGTGATGATTTTGAGCATGGCCATTGTAACCGGCTTCCGCAACGAGGTAAGTTCGAAAGTTACAGGTTTTAGCGCCGATGTGCAGATTTCAAATTTCGACGCCAACAACTCGTTCGAGACTCAGCCCATTGACGCTGATGCGGTACCAATCAACCAGATACTTGCCATTGACGGTGTTACGCATGTGCAACCGTATGTACTGAAATCGGGCATTGTAAAAACCAAAAACGACATTCAGGCCGTTGTCTTGAAAGGCATCGATGCCGATTTTGATTGGTCGTTTCTTCAGAGTCATTTGGTGGCCGGCGACACATTCAGCATAACTGACACCGTCAAATCGAACCGGATTTTCATGTCGGAATATCAAGCCAATCTGCTGCATCTGTCGGTAGGTGACAAGATTACGGTCTATTTTGTGCAGAAACCGCCACGCATGCGCCCGTTTATTGTGAGCGGCCTTTACAAGACAAGCATTGAGGATTTCGACCATATCTATGCCATGGTTGACATGCGCCACCTGCAAAAAGTAAACGATTGGGAACCAAACCAAATAAGCGGTTATGAGGTGAGTATCAACAACTTCGACAACCTTGAATCTATTGCAGACAGCATCTTTTTTATAGCTGGCAACAATTTTTTGCAAGGCGGTTCGAGCTTGAAAATCATGAACATAAAAGAACGCTATCCGCAGATTTTCGACTGGCTCAACCTTCAAGACATGAATGTGTGGGTAATTCTGGCTCTAATGCTTGCCGTGGCTGGCTTCAACATGATTTCGGGCCTGCTGATTCTGATTCTCGAAAAAACCAACCTGATTGGCCTTCTCAAAGCGTTAGGCTACAGCAACTGGCATATTCAAAAGATATTTATCATTCAGTCGTTCTTCTTGATTGTCAAAGGATTGGCATGGGGAAACATCATCGGCATCGGTCTGTGCCTGCTGCAACAACACTTCGGCATTGTGCCACTCGACGAGGCGTCGTACTACATGAGTTCCGTGCCTATCAATCTGAAATGGCTGCATGTAGTTGCACTCAACGTCGGCACGCTCGTTTCGACGCTGCTTGTCATGTTATTGCCGTCGTTGCTGGTATCGCACATAAGCCCGGCAAAGGCCATAAAATTCAATTAAGGCATCAGTCTGGCGTCGAATATCGGGCATCACCGCATTTTTCTTCGATAACAGCCTAAAAAACCTTGCCAAACCCACCTATATTCTAATAACTTTGCGATGTCCGAAAAAAGACGGGCTAAAAAGGATATAGAATGGATGTCAAAATAGAACTTCTGCTGTTGATTGTGTCGATACTCTTCTTTATCAGTATTTTAGCTGAAAAAGCGAGTTCCAAATTCGGCATTCCTATCTTGTTGCTGTTCATTGGCGTGGGTATGCTTTTCGGCAGCGACGGCTTAGGCATCGATTTTGACAACTACAATGTGGCGCAGACTATAGGAACCGTAACCATTTGCATCATTCTGTTCTCGGGCGGCATGGACACCAAAATAGCTGACATAAAGCCGGTTATCGCACCCGGAATAATGCTGGCAACGGTGGGCGTGCTGCTGACGACCATACTGACAGGCATCGCCATTTGGTGGATTCTGGGCATGACAATGAAGTCAGCCGGAATTGGCATGATAACTGCCATGCTGCTTGCCGCCACAATGTCGTCGACTGATTCAGCTTCGGTTTTCTCAATTCTACGCTCTAAAGGACTGATACTGAAAAACAACCTGCGTCCGACACTTGAGCTCGAAAGTGGCAGTAACGACCCTATGGCGTATGTACTTACCACAACATTCATCGGTCTTGCTCAGACAAGCTCCGAACCGCATTACCTAACGGCTGTTTTCTCGGTCATCTTCCAAATGGCTATCGGCGGCGCCGTCGGACTGCTGCTTGGCGGCCTTCTGATAGGCATTATCAACAGGTTGAAAATGGAAAACGCCATGCTCTACCCCATTCTGGTGCTCACCTTCTGTATCTTCATTTTCTCATCGACATATTACCTGAAAGGAAACAGCTATCTGGCTGTGTATGTGGGCGGTTTGGTAATAGGCAATATGCCGTTCGCTCACAAACGCTCGACTTCAAACTTTTTTGCCGGACTCACATGGCTGAGCCAGTTGTGCCTGTTCCTGACACTTGGCCTGCTGGTCAACCCGGCGGAACTCAAGGATGTGATGATTCCTGGATTGCTTGTAAGCGCAGCTATGATACTGGTTACAAGGCCGATAAGCGTATTCGCATCGCTCGCACCATTTAAAAATTTCAGTTTCACCAACAAATTATTCATCTCATGGGTGGGATTGCGCGGCGCCGTACCAATCATTTTTGCGATATTGGCGATAGTGAACAACGTTCCGCACGCACGCTTGATATTCAACATGGTGTTTTTCTGTACGTTAGTGTCACTTTTGGTGCAAGGCACAACATTGCCGTTCATTGCCAACAAACTTGACGTGTCGAAGGAGCCGGAGAACAACAACTTGAAACCCAAGCACTTTGACATTGATTTCCCTGAAGAGATAAAATCAGCCACATCGGAGATTCTGATTACCGACGAAGTGCTGAAGAACGGCTCGCGGCTAATGGACTTGAAAATGCCTGAGAAGACACTGGCCATTATGGTTAAGCGCGACAGCACCTTTTTTGTGCCGACCGGCCGCACTGTGCTTATGGCGGGCGACAAACTGTTAGTCATAACCGACGACAATGCCGCTCTTGAAGAAACCTACCGAGAACTGGGAATATCGAAATAAGGACAACCGAAACACACAAAATCAAACAAAAAAGCCTTAAAACTTTCGTTTCAAGGCTTTCGGTGAATCCGGTGGGGGTCGAACCCACGACCCGCAGATTAAGAGTCTGCTGCTCTACCAACTGAGCTACGAATCCGTGCCGCAAAGATAGAAAAAAGTGCAAACGGCTAACCTTGTAATAGATTTTTTTTCAAAAAACAATAATACTAAACGTAAATGACTATAAGTCATAGCAACAAGTTGGTTTTAACCTCTGTTTATGAAATTAATTTCTTTGAATAAGGCACAAAAAAAACTCAGCCAAAATCGAAGTGTTTATCGATTTTGGCTGAGTTTTTATCAAAGATTTGCGCTGCTTTTAACACAATTATTTCAAACCATTTATTCTATAGATTATTCAGCTGCTACTTCATATTCAACTCCATCATATTCAATAGTCCACTTAACATCGTATTGCGTAGTAAATGATGATATCGAGGAACCCATTACATTGGTAACAAATGATTTAGTCAAGCTAGCATTTGACTCAACTGTTTCGTTTATCGTTTTTATGTCTCCATCTATTGACACACTTTTAACATAAACTCCAACACTGCTATTATTACTTATTGAGCAACTGCAATAAAAGACGTTATTTCCGTCTTGCTGTTCCATCCCCCCAATATAACTCGCTGACATAAATATATTTATTGCACCAACAGTAACCTTGCAACTCCGCTTAAAACCTCCTTCTTCAGTTGTTGCTGTAATGGTAGCTGTACCAGCAGCTATGCCTGTAATAGTTCCATTGTCAACTATTGCAATTGTTTCGTCACTTGATGTCCATATCACATTCTTGTTGGCAGCAATATCAGGAATAACATTTGCTGTAACAATATCAGTTGAACCTATTAAAATTGTAACACTTGTTTTGTCTAATTCTATGCCTTTAACAGGAGAAGGTATAACCTTAACTATACAATTCGTTTTAACATTTGTATTCGAGCTAATTACGGTTATTGTACACTCTCCAATACCAACTGCGGTTACAGTTCCATCTTCACTGATTGTTGCTACACTCTCATCAGATGAAATCCAATTAATAGTTGCGTCAATATCAGTTTTGGGTTCAATCTCTACTTTAAATTTATATGTTTCTCCTTGCTCAATAGTTAAAACATTATCTAAATCATTTTTGACCAAACTGATATTTGTAACTTTCTTTAGTAGCACTTTAATATTACATACTGCCTCTTTTCCTTCTGGACTTTCAATTTTTATCTGACATTCGCCAACACTAACGGTTTTTACTTTGCCATCATCTCCAACTGTTGCTACAGCCTCATCTGTGGAGGTATATACCAAATCGGCTTTATATGTCGCATTTGCTGGCAAAACATCAGGAGTAAGTTGCATAGAATCACCAATAGCTATCTCATAATCAGTACTTTTAAGTTTAATTTGAGTTATTGCAATCGCACTTACTACAATACGACACTCGGCGGTAATATCATTATCGGTTTTAACAGTTATTATGGTTTCACCCTCACCAACAGCCTTAACTTCTCCCCAAACAGTTACTGAAGCAACACTCTTATTTGATGATTGCCATTCATAATTCTTCGATGGTGATTCGCTCGCCAAATGTGTAGCATGCAATTGTAGTATTTCCCCAACAATCATATCAAATGAATCACCTTCGGCAATAGTAAATTCACTTTGCGTTTTGATCCCTTCATCATCATCCTTTTTGCAACCAGCAAAAATTGTCAAACCTGCTAATGCAGCTAAAAATAATCTCTTCATAATATATGTTTTTAAAAGTTTAAGTAAAAAAATCAATTGCACAATTATATCTCAAACGCCACTTTCTTAGACGTTTTGACCATCTACTTTTGGTTTATACTTCTGTAATTATTTAGTTGACACTTTTTAAAAACCGATTATTCCTCAATCGACTTCTTGAGCATAGCAATGTAATCTACCCCCAAAGCCTTTTGAGCTGCACAAAGTGTAGCTATGTGCGGAATAGATGTGTTGAAAATCTTGTAGCAATTTTGACGGCTGCAACATAGTTGGCGGCTGAACCACGTTACGCTACGACCTTGCATTTTAAGGTCTGCTTGAATCTGATGTCCTATGTGTATTTCCATAAAAAAGGCGTAAACTATCCGTTAAAAAGTTTACCCCACCCACTGGTACCGCCAAGTAACCACATCAGCAGATAAACACGAATAGTCCACGCCGTAAAGCGTAGATTTATCGTCATTTACTCTCGCTGATTTTCGAAATTGGCGGTTTCGTAGGTGGAGAATCAATGTCAATTATCCATTAATTATATATATTCAAATCTTATCTCTTTCTATTCTAACTAATTAAATTACTATATTATACAACATATCACTTATGCCTTGTGCCTTTTGGCTTATGCCTTAACTAAAACTCACTCTCCAACATCATCCTCAACACCGTTTGAGCCGAGACAACGCGGTTAGCTGCCTCCGGAATCACAATTGAGTCAGGGCTTTCAATCACATCGTCGGTGACAATCATATTGCGGCGAACCGGTAGGCAGTGCATGAATTTTGCCTGATTGGTCCAGCTCATATGCTCAGTGTCAACCGTCCAACTCATGTCCTTGCTCAAAATCTGTCCGTACTTGTCGGGGCAGGTAACGCCCGGGCACGACCAGTTTTTAGCGTAGATGAAATCTGCACCCTCAAAAGCCTTCTTCTGATTGTACTCAACACGCGCACCACGCACAAACTTCGGGTCGAGTTCGTAGCCTTCGGGGTGTGTGATGACAAAATCGACATCGGCCTCGTTCATAAAATCGGCAAACGAGTTTGGTACGGCCTGCGGCAGTGAGCGCGGATGCGGCGCCCAGGTCAGCACAACCTTCGGACGTTTCACCTTCTTATACTCCTCAATGGTGATAAGGTCGGCAAAAGCCTGAAGCGGGTGGCAAGTTGCAGCTTCCATTGAAAACACCGGCTTACCCGAATATTTAATAAACTGATTCAGAATCTTTTCAGTGTAGTCGTCCTCACGATTCTCAAAGCGGGCAAATGAGCGCACACCCAGAATGTCGCAATACTGCGCCATCACCGGAATGGCCTCGAGCAGGTGCTCACTCTTGTCGCCGTCCATAACCACGCCGCGCTCCGTTTCTAGTTTCCACGCGCCCTGATTCACATCGAGCACAATCACATCCATACCCAGATTGCGGGCGGCTTTCTGAGTGCTCAAGCGTGTGCGCAGACTATTGTTGAAGAAGATGAGCAGGCAGGTCTTGTGCTTGCCCAGATGCTCCCAACCGAAAGGATTCTTTTTCACTTCAGCGGCCATTTTCAAAGCCTCATCCAATTTCGGAAGGTCGAAAACCGATTGATAATATCTCATATTAATTACGAATTTAGAATTACGAATTTAGAATGCAGATGTCTCAGATTTAACGAATTAACGCTGATTGTTTATTCGGATGCTGCACGCCTCGTCCCTACAACTTTCACTATAACCTGACAACATTTACTTTTTCATTCATTATTAATTGTTCATTGTTAATTTTTAATTTTTCTCCACATTTCCCTTGTGCTTTAGCAGATTACGAACAGCGTTTGAGCCAATCACTGTTACAACAATCGCTCCAGCAACAAAGAATAATCCTATCAGGAACATCAGCCAGTATGGTCCCGAAAAACTTGAGTTTCCACCACCAATGTTGTAGAACGCACCACTTAACGAAACATAGCAGAACAGCGCGAACACGCTGAAAATGAGTACTGGAAGATAGGTTATCGCTTTTTTCGCACCTTTAGCAAAAAGGTAGAGCGCAAAACCAAGCAGTGCCACGAAAAAAATGATGTTGACCGTGGTGTGCGGCTTCTGAATCGAACTTAAAACCGAAAACTGCAGCTCGTTTCCTTCAACAAAACCGTTGGCAAACTCGTTAAGCAAAGAGTTGGCGCGTGCACTCATCAGCAGCATTATAATAATGTAAACCGCCGCCGAAGCAACAAATGCGATGTTAATCTTTTTCTTCATATCAATCTTATTATCTGTTAGTTATCTCTTTTGGCCACGACAAGTAATATTTACTGATAGTTGTCGATAAAGCTCTGATATTCAGCATATCCGCCACATTCACAATTTCAGTGATAGTGCCGTCCTTCTCTTTAATCAGAATTTGGTCGTGCTGCTGACTGTATGCCTTGTTGGCAATTGTTCCCGAACTAACAAAGTAACTTGCCTCGTCGGCAGTCAGGTTGTAGCGCTTCATCACCTCCTCCTGCAGAAGTTTCACCATTCCGCTGTCGGCCGGTTGGTCCTGAACAATGGTTTTAGGCAGACGGCGGTTGATAAGGTCGCGGCAGAGCATGCTCAACACCTTGTCGCTGTGCGACTGCCAGACTTTGATTGCCACCATCAGGTCACCGTCATCGAGCATGGC
>JAFZWI010000015.1 GCA_017617355.1 Salinivirgaceae bacterium
CTTTCAATTTCCCGCGAAGCGGCTCGCCTTAATTATTCTAATGTCCAATCTTTAAATGTGTCGCAAACCGATAGTATGTAGTCTTTCCGCTTGGTGAGTCGTTCGGCAAAGATTTCCTGACAGTGGCGAATCACCTCATCGGGGAACGAGTTGCTCAACGACAGCCACGTGAAGTTGCGCAGACAGCCCACAACGGCAATCTGCTCGGTGCGGTGCTTAATGAAATCGGCGCTCTGGCCTTCGAAATAATATTGTATCATCTTCAACCATATATCGTTAGCCAACTGCTGCGGAAGGCCGATAATCTGCTCGTAATCGCCCACGAGCGACACCATTGCCGAATAGGAATGTCCCAAATCGATAATCGGGTGTCCGTAGCCAACCTCGCCCATATCAATCAGCATCAGCTCGCCGTTCTGCAGCATTGCGTTTTTTGTCTGAAGGTCGCAGTGCAGAAGGCGGTCGCCTTGCGGGATTGACTGAATTATGCGCATCATAAGGTCGGTAGATGGCGCGTCGAAATAGCGGCTGATAATGCGCACGGCTTCTTCCTCGCGCTCGATGCACGACGGAATGCTGCCGCCTTTTGGCACCTTAATGTCGTGCAGGTGGCGGAACAGACTGGCATAGAGCCTTGCAAACTCGTCGATGCGCTGCGGCTCACGTTTCAGGCAGGCGGTCAGTGTATCGGCTTTAAGCAACTCATACACAAGACCATACTGACTGCCGACACGCACAATATCGAACGATATGGCGGTGGGCATTCCCAAAACAAACGACTCTTTGGCCATTGTAATTTCGGTCTGCACCTCGTCGATGGTGGTGCCCTCGCGGAACACTTTTATAATTGTGTCGTCATCTATGCGATAGACCACGCCAACGCCGCCGCGGCCAATAATCTGGCATCCGTCGACGCTGAAACGCCGCATAGCCTTCTCCACGTTCATAATCTTTGTAAAGCCCGTCATTTCAAGCACTTGATAAACGTCGGGGCAAACCTCGGTGACGCGGAACCCCGGGTAGCGCTTTGCCAGTCCCAGCAGAATACGCAGTCCCGAACTCGATATGTATTCAAGCCCGCAAGCGTCGCAGGTCAGAGTGTCGATTTTGCCGCAGGCCGCCAGCTGGCTGTCGATGTCGGCTGCAGCCTGTGTTGTGGCTGTTGTGTCCATTCGCCCTTCGATGGTGAGTGTTGCCTGTCCGTTGCGGTTGTTTGCTGTTATCTTCATAGCAGTGTTTTTTAACGATTGAATGGTAAATGTAAGGAAAATCTTAAAATAAAAAACGCCGGCAACGAGTTGTTATCGGCGTTTAAGAATAGGGGAGTACCCCATTAGAATTTTGCAGAACTGCTGATATGGAATGTCTTTCGAAAATCGAGTAAAACAGCCGCTTCCAATCCTATAGTTAGCAGATGAGCCTTGTCTACTTGGTTTGAGTTCAGCGAGCTGTTGTACTGGCGGCCAGTGTCCACTATCGGGGCATCAGCAGGTTTTGCAATGTTTAGCGGACAGTAGCTAAAATATGGTCCGGCATAGGCCGACATTGTCTTGCTGAGGCTCTTGTGTAAAAGCGCCTCGCCGTAAATCGACATGTTGAAGCCAGCAATGTTGGTCTTTCCTTTCTGTTTTTCGGCCTCGACAGTGTAGAAATCGTGTTCCTCCATGTCCTCAAACTGTACATCCAACGACGGATAGTATCCCGAAACCTTGTATTGACCCGATTTCAGCTTGTATCGGCTGCTGACTGGTATTCCGAATCGGAGTCCCATTCCAAGATATAAATCATTGCTTGACAGTATGTTCTCAATGCGGAACGTGGCGCCGACAGGAATCTCTATCTGAAACATCTTCTGCTTCTCGACAAAGTTGATGTATTCCGTGCGCAACTCGTATGGACGATTGTTCTCATTGTCAAACTCTTGAGTCGTTTCAAGCATGTTGAATTCCGCTTTTGAACTATAGTTAGCAAAGCCAAATCCGCCGCTCACGCTCCATTGGTTGTTGAGGTGGCGCAGATATTTGGCTGCGAAGGTCGAACCCACGCCAACCGTGTGTTCGCCGTCTTTGGGCGCGAATTGTATGTTTTGCAGACCGCCGCCCAACTCAACAACCAACCATTCGTTGTTGCCTTTCTTTTGTGCGTTCGACGGGATAAAGCTTCCGACTATCAGTCCGGCCAGAAGCGTTAATTGTATGATTGTCTGTCTTTTCATTTCGAGTCCTGTTTAAATTGTTGGCTTATAGTTTGATAATGTTGATTGACTCGCCGCCAGCACTGATTGTGTATGAGCCTTGCGGCAGATTGCTGAGGTCGAACTCCTCGCCAGCTGGATTGCTGACGGTCTCTGTCTTCCATATCTTTCCGTTACTGTCAGTTACAATCAGACGGTCGCCAGCATTCATCTTGCCCGATTTAACAATCACCTTGTCCGTTGTCGGGTTGGGGTAAGCAATGATAGCTGTTGTCTGTGGTTCCTCAAATATCTCCTCACACGAGTTTATCTCTACGCCGTCAATGGTTACGGCTGTTAGGTAGTAGTTGCCTGTAAGTCCGCCAATTTCCTGATAATAAGCCTTGTCGCTAACCAGCTCGCCATTGTGGTACCAGTTGTACGACTCGTAGTTGCCGGTGGTGTTGTCGACGGTTATCACATCGTCCCACATGGTTGTGATGATGCGGCGTTTCACGGTGTACTGAATTCTTTTAGTCATCGAATCGCCTCCTGCTTCGCCAGTTACTGTTATAGTGCCGGTTGGGGCTGCGTTTTCAGGAATGTCAAAGCTGGCGCCGGTTTGTGTTGAGTCAATAACACCGTTTACACTCCAAGTGAATTTGATGTCAGCAGGGCTTAGATTAGTCGCTTCGATGTGGGTCTTATCGCACCCGCCAAATGTTTCTGGCACTGAAAAATAGATGCGTTCGTTAATCGGTCCTGGAACCCAAATGACATTGCAAGTCAAATCGCACGCAGGCATGGTTTCTGGTATAGAATCCTCCCAAGTATATGCGTACATACCATCCAATAATTCTAATTCAGGAGCCACAATTGGCGTTCCGTAAGCCACTTGTCCGGCTTTTGTATAATTGTTGTTGCTGATAGTGCCGCCGTTCAAATTCCATTTCAATTCATATTTGTTTCGGCTGTAGTTGATGTTGATAACCGTTGAACTGTCGTCAGCAATGCTGTCCTGTTCAAACGCCTCTGCAGTAAAGCCTTCGAATGTTTTGGCAACGGCAGCGGTGAGCGAGCTTGCAATGCCGCTGAGAGTATCGGTTGCTGCAATGGCGAAATTGCCGTCGAGCGCTTGCTGGTTGTGGCGGACAACATAGAGAGTCGTATGCGGCTCGGGTTGTGGCTCAGGAGCGTTGTTGACTGTCCAGATGGCGGTTGCTGTGAAACTGCTATCGGGCATGGTGGTAGGAATTTCGGTATTCCAAACGTAGGTGAATCCTTCGCAGACAAGCACCGGCGCTATTATTGGTGTGCCGAACAAAATGTCACCATCGGCAGTGTATTCGGTTTTATCGTCGATTGTACCTTCACCAACGTTCCATGTCAGTTGGTGCGTATTGCGGATGTACATAATGTTAATCACGGTTGAGCCGTCGGCTTCGATGTTTGCTTGGTTGAACTCTTGTGCGGAGAAACCGGTATACACTTTAGCTTCAGCCACAGTTGCGGCATCTGTCAGTCCGGTCAGCGTTTCTGTCGCATCGATAGTGTAGAGCGAACCGTCAACATTCTGCAGCCAATGGTTAACAGTGTATTCCACATTGTTGGCTGTCCATGTCGCGATAAGCGAAAGGTCATGGTCAGGCATGGTAGCTGGAATTTCAGTGTTCCATGTCAGCGTGTAACCGTCTTTGATAAGCGTCGGCGCAACTATCGGTGTTCCGAAAGCGATGTTATCGTTGCTTTCGGTGTACGGTTCGTCGCTAATAGTGCAGATGCCGAAATACCAATCCAACTCATAATGGTTGCGGGTGTACCGAATGCTGATAGTAGTTGAGCCATCGGCAGCAATTATAGCTTGATCAAACGTCTGATAGGTGAAACCTTCGTATTCGCGGGCTTGTGCAGCTGTCAGAGAAGCTGTGGCACCTGTTAGGTTATCGGTTTCGTCGGCCATTGCTGCGTAACTGCCGTCGATGTTCTGTTTGTAATGCAGTACGGTGTAGGCAGTGTTGGTGTTTGGTGTCCATGTTGCGGTGTAAGTAACATTTCCGTCAGGCATTGTGGCAGCAATAGAGCTATTCCAGCCAGAAAATGCGTAGCCTTCTTTTTCCGGGTCGGCGGGAGCGTTTATTTCTGCACCAAATCTAACATCGCCATTAGTGCAGTTCTCTGTTACTTCAACGCCGTCGACAATCCAGCGCAATGTGTGGACGTTGCGTTTGTAGTAGATTTCAGCTACACCAGAGCCGTCAGCCTCAATGTTGCAATTGACAATTTTATCAGGTTCAGCCGTGAATCCAGTGTAGTTTTTGGGCGCGACATTTGTTGTGACGTTAGTTTTACCAGTTTTGTCTTCGGTTTCGTGTTTTGTATATTCGTCATTGTCAATATTTTGCAGCCAATGTTCCACTTTGTATGGAGTGTCGCCATTTTCGGTCCATTGTGCGATGCATTCAATGTCAGTAGCAGGCATAGTGGTAAAGTTTGGAAGCCAGCCGTTGAAGGTGAAACCGGTTTTCTGTGGGTCATTGGGTTTGATAATCTCTGTCTCAAACTCAACAGCACCATGGGTGTAATCGCCTGTAAGGGCTGTTCCGCCATCGGTGTTCCATGTAAGATTGAAGCTCCTGTTCTTGAATTGTGCGGTGTATGTCGCATTATCAGTTACATTTATGGTACGTGTGCTTTGCGTATTGCCATCGTTCCATTGCACAAATTCATATCCGTTGTTGTTGACTATGGCGTGAATTTCCACGTTTGTTTCGAAATCGTATAAGCCCGAACCGGATGTGGTACCTTTGCTGTCGTCGGCGCTAACAATGGTCAGTGTGTATTTCTCCCTTTCAAGTGAGGCTGTGTATGATGCGTTACCTGTTATGTTCACATTTCGTGGGTTCAGAGTGCTGTTGTCATTCCAATTCACAAATTTGAATCCGTGGTTTGGTGATGTGCTGATTTCAACAGTGTGGCCATACTCGTATGTGCCGGAGCCGATTGTTGAACCTTGCGTGGCGTCGCAGTTCACAGTTATAGTGTATTGCTGCAGTGTTGTTGAATATACGGCTTTGTATTTGGCGGGGCCGGCAACATTCACCACTTCCGGTGTCCAGTTGCTGAATGTGTAGATGTATTGCACGTCAGCGTCGCGTTGTGGTGTGCTGCATTGTGGTTTGACACCGTATTCAACATCACCTGACCATAATGGCGAGTTGTCAAAATCGACAAATTCAACGAGATATTTACGACGTGTTTCATCGAACAATGCTGTATATGTGGCATTGCCGGTAACTACTTCAATTTCAGGTTGCCATTGACCGTTGAAAGTATAATCAAATTCATCGGTTGATGTTTTTTCCGGAGTCTCACCTGCATATTGGGGTATGGTTCCGAATTCAACCTGATAGATTGTCGATTGTCCGTTGCCATCAACAAATGTAATATCGTATTTGTTTTTGGTTTGTGAGTATTGCGCGGTGTAATCCTGGTCTTTTGTTACATTTTCGATAGCCGGTTCCCAATTTGAGAAGGTGTATGTGTATTCCGCATCAGCGGCGCGGGTTGGTGCGGTGTGCGACGGAGTCTCATTGAATTCATATTGTTGTGTTGCAATTAGCCTGCCGTCGTAGTCGAAGAAACGGATTGTGTATAAATGTGTTGCCGACGTGAATTGTGCGGTGTATGTGGCAGGTCCGGTTACATTGGCTATGTCGGGCGACCATTTGGTGAATGTGTACACGTGTTCGTTGTCGGCCGGTCTTGTTGGATTCGGGAGTTCTGAGCCTTCATCATCAACATAGGCGGGCAGTACATCATATACCAAATTGTATGATTTCAGTACAGTGCCGTCATAGTTCATAAACACAATATCGTATGATTGTAATTCCTCATGATATACGGCGGTAAAGGTGGTTTCGCCTTTGATTGCAGTTGAGGACAGCGATTTGTCCCAACCCAAATATGAGTATTTGTATTGGGCGGTGTTTGGACGTGTCGGTGATTCGAGCGGATAATGCGCGTAGTTATTGTAGTCCACCTCGGTTTCGAACAATACACTTCCGTCATAGTTTTTGAACCAAACTTTGTAAGAGCGTACAATATTCTTATAGGTGGCGGTGTAGGTCGCTTCGCCAGTAACATTGGCAAGTGCGGGCGTCCATCCATTATGTATGAAGTCGTATTGCTCGGTTGATACTTTCAACGGAGTCTCGCCAGTATATTCGGGAGTGTCGCCGTATTCGAACGACTGGTCTTTGAGAGGAGAACCGTCTTCGTTGATAAAATGTATGGTGTATTGGTTCACTGTCTCATTGTATTGGGCGGTATAAGTCTCGCTTTTTGTTACGGCTAAAATAGGCTTGTCCCAACCCTTGAACGAGTATGTATATTGTGCTGTAGGCTCTAATACTGGTGTGCCGGCAAACGATGGCGTCTCATTATAATAATACGTCCGTTCGTCGAGTGTTGTGCCGTCAGCGTTTTTGAATGTAATGGTGTAAGGTATCGGCGTGCTGGTATAAACAGCTTTGTAAGTTGTGTTACCGGTTACTTTTGTGATGTTTTTGTCCCAACTATCGAAAGTGTAGGTGAATTGCACATCAGCATCACGCGATGGTGTGGATTCTGTGTAGGCCGGAGTGTCGTCATATTCAACATCTGACGATTGCAGAACTGAGTTGTCATAATTGACAAATTCAATGCGGTATTTGTTTATTGTCTCATTGAATTGTGCAGTATAGTTGGCATTTCCTCCAACGCTGGTGATTGCAGGTGACCATAAGTCGTTGAATGTATATGAGTATTTTGCTGTTGCGGTTTTTGTAGGTGTGGTGCCGGTGTATGCGGGTGTCGTGCCAAAATCCCAATCGCTTTCTTGCAACAATGCGTTGTCACCGTCAAAGAACTTGATGGTGTATTTGCGCAAAGTCTGCGAGTATGTGGCTTTGTAATCCTTGTCTTCAGTCACATTTGTAATATCGGGAGTCCAACCAGTGAATGTGTAGTCGTATTGCGTGTCGCTTGGTCGTATTGGGGCGGCATGCGATGGTGTCTGGTTGTATTCATATTGTTTCGATTCAATAACTTCGTCATCGTAGTCAAGGAACCTGATGGTGTAGAACTTGGTTGCCGACGAGAATTGTGCAGTGTATGTGGCCGGTCCGGTCACATTAACTATGTCGGGCTCCCATTTGATGAATGTGTAATTGTTTGCCCCGTCAGTCGGTTTGGTCGGTGTCGATCCGTTGTATGCCGGTTTGGTGCCATATTCCACATCGGTGGCTTGTAGCACATCGCCATTGTGGTTGACAAATGTAATGGTGTGTTTGCGCTTCGATGGTGTGAAAGTGGCAGTGTAGGTGGCTGCTCCAGTCACATTTGCTATATTGGGTGTCCATCCGGCAAACGTATAATTCCATTCATCTGTGGACGCTTTGGTTGGGTCGCTGTCATTATAATCTACTTCTGAACCATAATCCAATGTGTATTTTTTTAGTTCATTGCCGCCTTCATCAACAAATCGGATTACATATTGGCGTTTGGTCTTATTGAATGTTGCTGTGTAGGTGGCGGTTCCTGTCACACTGGTTATCGCAGGCGACCATCCGGCAAATGAATATGTCCATTCATCGTCTGAAGGTTTTGTCGGTGTGGCGTCTGAATATACTGGTCTGGCGTCATATTCAACATCGGTGTTCTGCAAAACGCTGCCGTCGTAATTGACAAACTTGATAGCGTATTTGTTTACCGTTTCGTTGTATGTGGCTTTATATGTGGCGTTTCCGGTGACCGGTACAATTGCATTATCCCAACCTTTGTATGAGTAGGTGTATTTTGCGGTTCCGGGTCGTGTTGGTGTGGCTCCGTTGTAAAGTGGTTCGGCATCGTATTCAACTTCTGATGTCTGAAGTGGTGAATCATCGTAATTGACGAAACTAATGGTGTATTTGTTTATTGTGCTCGCAAATTGCACTGTATATGTGGCGTTACCAGTAACTTTCGCAATGGGCGGATTCCAACCATTGAAGGTGTATGTGTATTTAGGAGTGGAGGCTTTTGTCGGTGTCTCACCCGGATAAACAGGAATGGTATTGTAATTGGCGGTGATTGGCGAAACTAAATCCGCACCGTTTTCACCTTTGAAACTGATTGTGTATTGAAGAGGCTCGAAGTATGCCGTGTAAGTAATGTCGCTTTTGACTTTAACGTTGCGGGATGCGTTGGTGTTGTTGTCGTTCCACCTTAAAAAACGGTAGCCGGTTTTTGCAGTTGCGGTGATTGTAACATCTTTATTATAGTCGACAGTGGCGGTACCGGTACATATTCCCATTTCTGCATCATTTGGTACAACTGTGATTTTGTATGTCTTAGGTCCGAATATTGCTTTGTAGGTTATGTCAGCTGTGGCCGTAATGGTCCGCACAGGGTTCTTGTTTTCAGTGTCATCGAGCCAATACAAGAATTGGTACCCCGAGTTAGCTGACGCGGTGAATGTGACACTTTCGCCAAATCCGACAGTTTTTGTTGTCGGTGTGACGGAACCATAGGTAATCTGGTTTGTGTTGTTTGTAGTAGATGATACCGTCACTGAACCATTGGTAATTTGTGCGGTGTAAGTTTTCGCACCTGTTACAACAACTGTACGTGGGTTGTCTTTGTTACCGTCGTTCCATTGGCTGAATTTTCTTCCAATTCCTTGTGTGACGTTGCAGAACACCTGAAGTGTATCGCCATAGTGGAAAGTGTGTGTCACTGAGGTATTGCTTCCGGTTGTGGTTGCGTGTTCGCCGGTCGATTCTTTTGTTGCTTCTACTTGATATAAGTCAAGCACATTAGTATTGCCTATCTTTGTAGTACCTTTTTTTAGAGTGATGTCATAAGGTAGAGCGGTGAATATGGCTTTGTAGCTGTATTCTTTATCCAAGTTATTTTCGTCAATATGAATGGTGCGTTCTGGTGTGGTTGGCCCGTCTTCCCAGTGAGAGAATACACCGAGCGATGTGGGTATGGCCTTGATGGTCATATCGTAACCTTCACAATCGGCGCGGCTTGTTATCGATACATCGCCCCATTCTGGGTTGTTTGTGGCTACATGGAATTGTACCACTACAGCACCGCTAATATTTGCGTCATTGCCGCCATAATTGCCCCAACTGCCATTGTTTGTGTAAGTCGCTTCTTGGCCACAGGGAACAAAAATACCTGTCAGATGAGTGTTGACAAGGTCCTTTTTCTCAAGTACAGGCGGCGTGGAGCCGTGAAGTACCAATTGCGAAAGTTTGTCGCATGTATCGAACGAACCATATTTAATGCTAGTCATTGTTGATGGTATTGTTATTGCCTCAACATAATGCAGCTTGTATAGCGCATCGGTTGCGGCATCCACGGTTCCTTCAGGTATCTCATAGTTGCGGGTGTTTAGTGCTTCGGGGAAACGTACAAGTGTGTGAAGGTCATATGTGTAAATCACACCGCCTACGCTGACGTAACTTGTGTTGCCCGCGGCTACGGAAATGTAGCTCAGATTAGTGCAGTCAGTTGTCCAACGGTCGTGTATTGATGTGACACCAGGCCCAATTTCAAGAGTCTCAAGGCTTGTACAACCACGGAATGCTTCTTCGTAGATGGTGGTAAGTGAAGGCGGCATGGTTATAGATGTTATTTTAGAGCATTGATAGAAAAATGCTGCGCCTATTGTTGTAACACCTTCTTCGATAATAACGGTTGTGATTTGATTACGATAGTCGTAAATAGGGGAACGATTGGAATATCCATAATTCCAGCTACCATTGCGGTTGTAGGTTGCACCGGTTCCGTAAATGGTGAGTATGCCAGTCTCAGTGTCGAAACGGTAGTTTGTGCTTGCACCGGCTTTGCCGGTTTTTATATCAGCAAACGATACTGATGTCATTGCAAAAAACAATGCAACGGCTGTTGTGATTCTGACTAATGTTTTCATAATTGTACTTTTTATTCGTTTTTACCCCATTTCAGATTATTCGCAGCGTTTCCCACTAATAATCAATCGAATAAAACTACGCATATAATTATATAAGGTTTTCAAATATTGATAGATGGCGTATTTTTTTAATTAAACGACTGATTTTTTAGGTGAATGATAATTGGTGGTTGCCGGATTGCTTATAATCTGATTGTCTGTCGTTTGTGTTCGGATTGATTGTTTGGTTAAAATTGGCATGGTATTGTCAACTGACAATTTTTTATTTCTTTTGGATTATTAAAAAATGAATCTATGAACACAAAGAAACAATTGATTGCCGTTTTTGCGGCTGTTGTCTCGTTTGCCAGTTATTCAGCTTTTGCGCAGACCGACACATCGAGAGTTTACTTCTTCCTTAAAGATATTCCTGACGCAGGAATCTACCTGCCGCCTCCGCCCGATACTGCTTCGTTCGCTTATGTCGATGATGTGATACAATGGCAATGGGGAAAGCTGCAGCGTGACACCGAGCGCGGCGCTTTGGCCGACTACGACGGCAAGTGGGGACATGAGGTCGTGGCCGAAATCTACTCGTGGCTTCTTGGCATCGATATCAGCGAAAAGAACACACCGGCAATCTGGAAATTCCTCAATAAAACTTCATATACAGGCCATTTGAGCACTGTGTCGGCCAAAAGAAAATATATGCGCACCCGTCCGTTTGCGCAGTTCAATGAGCACACCTGGTCTGAGTACGATGATGAAAAAGCGTTGCGGCACAACGGCTCGTACCCTTCGGGGCACACATCGCTTTTCTGGACCGTTTCGCTGGCTTTTGCCGAGATGCTGCCCGAGTTGCAGGACACCATTATGTATCGAGCCTATCAATATTCCGAGAGCCGCGTGATTGTTGGCGCGCACTATCAAAGCGATGTTGAGGCCGGACGTTTAGCAGCTTCGGCGGCTTTTGCGCGTATGCATACAAATCCTTATTATTTAGTCGATTTGAAGGCAGCTCGCGCCGAATTCGACAAACTGAAAAAGTTGGATAAAGAAGACGCAGGTGCTTGGCCGCGAGGCGAGCGTTTCCTCGGTCAGCCGGTCGATACTATTAGCCGCCGTTTTTATGGCGATGTGATACAATACTGGCAGGCAAAAACTGAGCGTAACACTGAGCGCGGACGCCAAGCCATTGCCGATGCCGATTTGTCCGACGAGGCGGTTTTGAATGGTTTTGCATCGTCGGTGGGCGTTAAGCTGAATGCCAAAAACACACCGGCCATTGCCGCGCTTATGTCGGCAGCCAAATCAGCGTTGCTCGATAATGCCAATAGGTTGAATTCCACGACATTCCGTAAGCGTCCGTTTGTGCAGTTGGGTGAGCCGTCGCTTATGCCTGACAGCGATGCGCAAGCTTCTCTGACATCAAGCTATCCGGCCGAAGGCGCTGTGGTAGGCTGGGGGCTTGCAATGTTGCTTGTCGAGGTTGCACCCGCAAACCAGAACGCTATTCTGACACGCGGCTTTGAGTACGGTCGTAGCGGAATAATTACAGGTCGCCATTATGCCAGCGATGTCCAGGCCGGCCGGCTGTTGGCCACGGCTGTTGTGGCGCACATGCATACCGATGCCAACTTCTTGAAAATGATTGAAAAAGCTCAAAAAGAGTATGCTAAACTGAAAAAGTAAATTGAAGCGGCTGTAACCTTTTGCCCTCTTTTCCGTAAGTGTGACGTGTTAAAAATGATACAGTTATGAAAAAGAGGGTTTTTATATTGTTGTTGGCGGTATTCAATGCAGTGGGAGTGTATGCATTGAATATTAATTCAACTTCTACTCAAACGGGAGGTAATGATATTGTAGATGGAAATTTGATTGTTGGTGACAAATCGGCAGTAACCTATACTATTAATGGTAATTTGACAGTTAATGGTAGTATGACAGTTTATAACGGTTCGTCTGTAATTGTAAATGGAACGCTGCATGTCACAGGAACAATAAACGTTAATGGCGATATTACAGTAAATGGTAGAGTGGAAGCGACAACAGTCAATGTTAATAAAACAATGACAGTTAATAGTGGGGCAGTTTTGCATACAACAAGAGATTTGAATATTGATGAGAATGGTACTTTAACACTGTCTCCAAATTCGACAACTATTGTTGAGCATGATTTGAATCAAAACGGCCGTTTTTATCTTCGTAAACTTGATATAAACACAGGAAATCTTAATGCGGACCAAGCGACTTTGGTGGTTGCCAATAATTACAATATCTTTTCTGTTGACCTTTTGTTGGTTGATTTTACAGACGATGATGCTACATATATAGACCCAGCCCATAACGAAGTTTATGTTTTTGGTAAAAACGATTTGACCAAAGTTGATGGTATAACGGCAAAACCAAAAGATGAAGATGCCTTTATCGACGCATATCCGATGGGGTTGGATGGATTTGTTGAAGCAGTAATGCCAATAGAATTAGTCTATTTTGAGGCCTATAATTCCGGTGACCAGGTATATTTCAAATGGCAGACCGCATCTGAACTCAACAACGATTATTTCACCATTGAGTGCAGCACCGATGCCGAAGATTATGAGCCTCTGGCAACTATTCAAGGTAGCGGAACAACCAACTATACGGTCGACTACGACTACCAGTATCGTTTGAATTATGTTGGCACAATGTATTATCGCCTCAAACAGACTGATTACGACGGAAGCTCGACATATTCGAAAACAGAGGCTGTTACGTTTGCCGCCAAGGCAGTGACCAAAGCCAACGATTTCACCGTTTATCCCAATCCGGCTGTTGATTTTGTAACCATTGCCGGTGGCGAATATGAGAGCGTGGCTTTCGTTTCGGCCGACGGTAAAATAATGAGCGAGCAGGCTCCGCAAAACAGTCATAGTATCGAAATGCTACCGAAAGGGCTCAACATTGTGGTTATCCGCACTGTGAATGGCAATGTGTCGAAAACCATTATAAAACAATAGTTAAGATTGACGTGATAGTAAAAACCTTTTGGTTTTCTATTCTTACGGAAGAATTGTGAGTGTTTACCATAATTCTTCCGTTTTTTCATCAATGTGGCTATCTTTGTTGGTTGTTAAATATTACGACTATGAAAAGAATTTTCAAAAGTATGTTTCTGATGGCCGGTGCGGTTGCAGTGGCTTTGAATTTCGCTTCGTGCAAAGGCGACGATGGTGACGATGACAACAAAGTCTCGTACGGCGAGGAAAAATGGTACGTGGACGGCGATAGTCTTAAGTATTCGGTTGCGTTCAGCACTTTGAACGACGATGACAACGAACTGTCGTTTAAGCAGAAAATAACTTTCGTACTGCCCGAGGATGCGTCAATTGAGTATGCCTACAGCTTTAAATATGAGCCGGTTGCACCCGAAACAACCGATAATGCCGATGAAGAGCCAGAGGTTGCTGCCGATTCCACAGCTTCCGACAGCACAGTAGTCGAAAAGCCAGAGGTTGAGCCTTCGGCCGACAAGAGCGACTACCCGATTGTTTCAGGAACAATCATCGTCAACTGCAGCAATGCAGATTTGGCAAAGGATATTTACGACGGGCTCGATTCTACCGATTATAAATCGACATTGAACGGCAACAAAATAGAGTGCGTGTGGTACAAAGAAGTCCTTGACGAAATGACATATGCAACAGTTGTTGCAATGTACGAATTCCTTAGCAATCAAGATTTGTCAGGATTGTTCCAAGGCGGAACGGAATCCGACACCACGCAAAACCAACAGCCGGTTGTTATCGATACCAAAAACTCTTTTGTTACCGGCCTTGGTGATGATGTGACAGTATTTAAGACGAATCATGCTTATTACAATTTGGCCTACAATTTGGCAACTGTTGTGGGTTTCGATTCAACACTTGTAACCTTCTGGTTTGCTAATTACGACTTCAATAACAAAAAGGCTCGCAAAACCAACTTGTTGACACTGAGCGTTACTTTGAGCGGCAAAATTGAATCGTTGGATGCCCTGCCAACCGACACTATACACAATGTGGCTATCAGCTTCAAAGGTAGCAACCCGTCGGCTTTAGAAACAAAAGGCTTTGGCTCTATTCTGGTCAGCGCCAATTCGGTCGAAATAACTGATTATGTGTATGATATAAACACGCCGGTTCAGCCGTTTGTATATAATGGTTCAATAGCCTCTTTTGACGCATCGAATATTGAAGAGGAAGAACCTGATAATCCGGGACACAATGGAATTGAAGGTGATATTCAGACTGTTGGCAACAAAGTTACACTGAAGCTTGATGCTGGTGGCTACACTGAGGTATATGAGGCAGAGTTTGTCGATGACAAATGCTCAAATTGCACATGTGTAATGGAATATTCGAGCGAGCAGTATGCCAAACTTGTTTACGAGACATTGAAGTCGGAGGGAGGATATACGCTCAATGGCAAAACCATAATTGCCGATGTCACAAAAGAATATAAAGGTTTGACTAAAACCGAGGTTGAAACAGCGTTTAAGGCGTTGCAAGCCGCTTACCAATCGAAGTAATGTTTAAAGTTAAAGTGTTTAATAGAGAGGCCGGTTCAGATTTCTGAATCGGCTTTTTTTTTGTTTAATTTTTTTTGCAAAAACACATCGTGGTTTCAAAAAAAATGCAGAATTTCATATGTTAAAAAAATCGATATGAAAGCTATACAGAAAATAATGGTTGGCGTGGTGCTGAGCGTTGCGCCAATAGTCGTTTCCGGACAAGAGTCTTCAAGCAAATTGGATAGTCTGTTGTCAACTGTTGCCACAATGCCCGATGACACCAATAAGCTTAATGCGCTTTACTATATAGGTTTTAACTCAAACAATACCGATACTGTTGACAAGTATTCTAAAATGATGTTAGACCTTGCCACACAACTCGACAATAAGAAAATGCAGGCTCAAGCCTACACGTTTATTGCTTGGTCGGCTTATTGTTCGCATGATTTTGTGGCAGCCTATATGTATAATACTCAGGCTCTTGATATTTTCCGCAAGTTGGATGGCAAATACGACATAGCTTCAATATACATGTATATCGCCACAACGCTTGCTGCTATGAACGATGGAGCTCAAGCTATTGATTATTACAAACTTAGTTTGGATATGTTCTATGAACTCGAAGACTCATCGACGGTTTGTATGATTTTGAGTTATTTGGGTGGTATCAGTGTCGACAACTATATGTTTGACAGCGCAAAAGATTATTTTAACAAGTCGGTGGAAATAAGTACAGCATGCAACGATACCAACCGCATCGCCAATGGCTATATGATGCTAGGACACTTGTATATGCGTCAATATAAATATGAGAATTTTGACAATTACAAACAGCTTGACACGGCATGCGTCTTCTTGCGCAAGTCCCGCGATATCATGCTAAACAGCAATTACGATTTCGTGGATATGATGCAGCTGTTGCCAAAATTGAGCAATGTGTATCTGCAAAAAGCTTTGCATCCTGATTGCCGGGCAAAGAGCCGCATGCTTGATTCTTGCCAGTATTACTTCGATGAAGGGTTCCGGTTAGGGCTCGAAAACGGATATGGTTTTTCCGACTTTGAACTAAGAATCATCAAAGCCAAGTATTTGATTGCTAGAAACCGGATGCAGGAAGCTTTCAAGCTTATTCGCGAAACCGAACAGCAAGTAATCAAATCGGTTGACGATATTGAAGATTATTCAATCAGTTTGAACGAGTGCTATGTCGAATATTATCAGAAACTTGGTGATTATAAGCATGCTTTTGAACATTCACAGCAGCTTTATAACACATACGAGCAGCGGAATGTCCGCAGCATTCAGGTGAAGATAACTCAAGCACAGATGCAGACTGAATTCGATTGGAAGTTGAGGCAACGGAACCGCGAGGAGTTTGAGCGCGAACTGATACATAAGGAGCGTGAAGCCAGACAGCGCATGATGATGGTGTTTTTCCTTTTCGCATTCCTTATAACAGTGTTCTTCGCTACAATCATTCATAGGAACAGTCAGAAGCGCAAGCACCTTAACGAACAGCTGAACCGTCAGAATGAGGAGCTTGCGGCTAATCAGGAACACATTCTTGAACAATCGAAAACAATAAGTCGCGCTAACCATGATATTACATCAAGCATACTTTATGCACGTCATATTCAGGAAGTTGCAATGCCGAGTGTTGAAGTTGTTCGCAGCATTTTCCCCGACAGTATGGTCTTTTTCCGCCCGCGAGACATTGTCAGCGGCGATTTTTACTGGGTGGCGCAAGTTGGTAGATATAAGGCTGTTGCAGTGGTAGATTGTACCGGACATGGTGTGCCGGGCGCCTTTATGAGCATGCTTGGCATATCAATCTTGAACGACAAATTTGCCGCGCTCGACCCGAAGTCGCCAAATTTCACGGCGGCCAATATGCTTGACATGGTTCGCGATACACTGCGTGCGTCGCTCCGTCAGAATAATTCTGACGACTATACCAACAAGGACGGCATGGATATAGCTTTCTGCATCTTCGACACTGAAACCAGCGTTTTGCAGTATGCCGGAGCATTCCGTCCGCTTTTACTTGTCCGCAATGGTGAAATTGTTCAGCATGACGCTGACAGAATTCCGATAAGCTCATATTTGTCAACCGACAAACCTTTCACAAATAATGAGTTGGAAATAAAGCAGGGCGATGTTATTTATATGTATTCCGATGGCATAACGGACCAGTTCGGTGGCGCCCAGACGCAGAAATTCACTGCCCGCCGGTTGCGCGACATGATTGCCGGAATGTATCAGAAGCCGTTCGATGAGCAGTACGAAATCATCGAAACCACTATCGACACTTGGAGTGCCACGCCAAATGAGTACGGACCGCACTCTCAAACCGACGATATGGTGCTTGTGGGAATACGGTTTTGACGCAACCTAAAAATTTAACGTAAATATTGAAACTGTTAAATAGCGAAGCCCTGCGATAACTGTCGTGGGGCTTTGTTGTTATGCCTTTTCCGACAAAAATATTTCACATATTTAAAACTTTCGTTTTCTTTGCATCGCTTTTAATAGACTTATTAAATATGTTTATTAAACACAACGATTAAACAATGCAATTAAATAGCATAAATGAAAGAGAGTACTCATTACAATGTCGGTGTCGATATAGGCTCAACAACGTTGAAGATTGTTGTGCTTGACGCCAACGGCGAGATAGTTTTCACTGATTATCAGCGGCATAATGCGGCTATCAAGCAGACGGCAAATTTGGTCGCCACAAAGTTCTTTAACAAGTTTGGCGACTGTTGGTTCAATATTGTCCTTACTGGTTCTGTGGGCATGGGCTATGCCGAGCGACTTAACTTCGGGTTTGTTCAGGAAGTGGTGGCTGCCGCCGAAACCATAAAACAACGCTATCCCAACGTCCACACTTTTGTCGATATGGGCGGAGAGGACAGCAAAATGATATTTTTTGAGGAAGGAAAAATCCCCGACATTCGCATGAACGGTAGTTGCGCTGGTGGCACAGGTGCATTCATCGACCAAACGGCCACATTGCTTGGTGTTGAGACAAACGAGCTGAACGCCTTGGCCGAAAAATCGGAAACAATATACCCGATAGCCTCGCGGTGCGGAGTGTTTTCAAAGACTGATATTCAAAATCTTATAAGCCGTAACGTGAGCCGCAACGACATTGCCGCCTCGGTGTTCAACGCTGTGGCAATGCAGGTTGTGGCGTCGCTGGCACGCGGCATGGATATTGAACCGAGCGTCTTTTTCTGCGGCGGCCCGTTCGCTTTTCTGCCTGAGTTGAAGAAGCATTTCATCCGCGTTCTGGGCATCACCGAGCAAGATTGTATCCTGCCCGACAAGGCGCAGATAATTCCAGCATTCGGTTGCGCTTTACTGTCTGAAACACAGAGCAAACGCACAATCCGCCTGTCGGAGATAATGTACATTTTGCGTTACGCGGTCGATGATACGCCAATCGATTTCTCGTCGCGCCTGCCGGCATTGTTCAACACTGAGGCCGACTACAAAGAGTGGATTGCCCGCAAATCCAACAAGTTTGTGCCGCGTGGCCAGTTCGTTACCGACAAGCCGACACGCTATTTCCTGGGCATCGACTCAGGCAGCACCACTACCAAGATTGTTCTTGTGAACGAGAAAGCCGAAATTGTTTATACTGATTATCAACGAAATAAAGGTGACAGTTTCAAGACCTTCGCCGATGGTCTGGCGCGTATGCGCGAGAGCGTCCCTAATCCCGACAATATCATAATTGCCGGCAGTTGCGCCACCGGTTATGGCGAGAATCTGTTGCGTACGGCCTTCAACCTCGACGACGGCATTGTGGAGACGATGGCGCATTTTGTGGCTGCCAAATATGTCGACCCCGATTTGTCGTTTGTGCTCGACATTGGCGGCCAGGACATGAAAGCCATTTTTGTTGAGAACGGCACCATTCGTCGCATCGAGATTAATGAGGCATGCTCATCGGGCTGCGGCTCGTTTATCGAGACTTTTGCCAATATGCTTGGTTACAAGGTCGATGAGTTTGCGCGGCTGTCGTGCATGGCGCAGCATCCGTGCGACCTTGGCACACGCTGCACTGTGTTTATGAACTCGAAGGTTAAACAGGCGATGCGCGAAGGCTCAGGCATTGAGGATATTGCCGCCGGTTTCAGCTATTCGGTGGTAAAGAATTGCTTGTTCAAAGTGTTGAAACTCAAAAATATAAAGGAACTTGGCGACAATATTGTGGTTCAGGGTGGAACGTTCCGCAATCACTCGATTGTCCGCGCACTCGAACTGCAAACCGGTTGCAACGTGTCGTTCACCGATGTGCCCGAGCTTATGGGCGCCTACGGAGCGGCTTTGCACGTGATGAAAAAAGATTAATGTTTAATGATTAGTGTTTAATGATTAAAGATTAATGAGTAAAGTGTAAACTCACTAATCACTTAACTTTTAACTTAAAACTTTCAAATTAGAACTCTATGTCAGGAGAAAAATCATTAACGCAACTTATAGACGCTAACACATACGAGTCTGAATTTCAGATATGTCCGGGGTGCGATAATCATTGCACCGTAAAACTGTTCCATTTCCAAAATGGCAACACTTTTGCATCGGGCAACAATTGCGAGAAGGTTTATTCAAACCGCTCGGAATCAACACGAAAAGGCGTCAATATGATGGTGGAGAAGTACAAGTTGCTTTTCCGTCAGCCCGAAGTTAAACCGATAGGAAAGCCGCTAGGCATACGCATCGGATTGCCGCGTGCATTGGGAATCTACGAGGATTACCCGTTCTGGTATACGCTGTTTTCGGCCTGCGGAATTGAGGTGGTACTGTCTAACAATTCAAGCAACAAAATCTACGAGTCGGGTTTGCGCTCCATTATGGCCGACAACATTTGCTTTCCGGCCAAACTGATGCACGGACATATTAATAATCTGATTGATTTAAAGGTTGATAGGATTTTTTATCCGTATGTGGTTTATGAGCGTAAGGAGGACGACAAGTCGAAAAACAGTTTCAACTGCCCAATTGTTTCGGCCTATTCTGACGTTATCAAAAGCTCGATGGACCCAGCTCACAAGCGCGGCGTGCCGTTCGATGCGCCTGTCATTACATTCAATAGCGACGAGTTGATGCGTAAATCGTGCTGGGCATATTTGCAAACGCTTGGCGTTGAGAAAAATGTGGCCATGAAAGCCATTGCTATGGCAAAAGATGTTCAAACGGCTTATATCCAGAAACTTACCGACCGCGCCAACGAGGTGCTCGATTTGGCCACCAAAGAGAACCGGATGGTGATTTTGCTGGCAGCCCGTCCTTATCACACCGACCCGATGATTGAGCACAAAATATCGCAGGCCATAGCCTACATGGGCATCGATGTTATTACGGAGCATGTGGCTTCGAAGTCGGGTGCTACGGTTTTTGAGGAGATTAACGCTCTGAGCCAGTGGGCCTACCCGAACCGCATCTTCAAAGCCGCCTATTTTGTGGGCAAGTATCAGCGCAAGAATCTGCATTTTGTTGAGCTGACATCATTCGGTTGCGGTCCAGATGCCTTCATTCTCGACGAGGTGAATTCGATATTGAAGCGTTTCGGTAAAAACCTGACAATATTGAAGATAGACGATGTAAACAACATCGGTTCGCTGCGACTCAGAATCCGTTCGCTAGTGGAGTCGTGCAAGAGCGAGATAGGGCAGGAGTCGCACATCGATAAGAAGTTCACAACCACCAAGATATTTGAGAAATCGGACCGCCGTCGGACAATTTTGGCCCCGTATTTTGCCGAGGGTTATTCGGAGTTTGTTCCTTCGCTGTTCAAGGTTTTGGGCTATGATGTTGTGAATTTGCCAATGGGCACGCAGGCAGCTGCCGAAACAGGACTGCGTTTTGCCAACAACGATATTTGTTACCCGGCCACAATTGTTGTCGGAAGCATCATAAATGCCTTACAAAGCGGTAAATATGACCTCGACAACACAGCGGTTATCATTACGCAGACGGGCGGTCAATGCCGCGCCAGCAACTACTATTCGTTGATTAAGAATGCTATGGTGGCCGGTGGCTTTGCAAATGTTCCTGTGTTGTCGATGGCAACCGGCGCCGGCATCAGTAACAATCAGCCCGGATTTGAGATTGACTGGCTGAAACTCACTCGCATACTTGTCCACGCAATGCTCTATGCCGATTGTCTTGCCAAAATGTACTATTCTACGGCTGTGCGCGAAGTGGAGCCGGGTATTGCCAAGCGTCTGCGCGACAAATATTATAATCTGGCCTATCCGATAATCGAGGCTAACAACTTTAAGGCTATGCCGAAACTGATGGCGCAGGCTGTTGCCGAATTTGCGGCCGCTGTTCAGCCCGACAAGAAAGTTCCGGTCATCGGTCTTGTTGGCGAGATATACGTTAAATATAACAGTTTCAGCAATAAGAGTGTCGTTCCGTGGCTTATCGAGCAAGGAGTAGAGGTGGTGCCGCCGGCGTTGGTGACATTCTTCTCGACATCGTTTGTCAACAGCCACTACAATCGTCAGTACAATATTAAGAAAGTTGACACAGCGCAGTGGATAACCGACGGACTTCACGCGTTGCTGTTGCGTTGTATGCGTAAGTACGACGCCATTTGCAAGCCGTATCCTTACTATCGGCCGTTTGCAAGTATTTTCGAGATTGGCAAGCTGTCGGAACAGGTGATTAACCCGGCTGCCGATTTTGGCGAGGGCTGGATGCTGCCTGGCGAGATTTGCCATTTGGCCGAGCACGGAGTGCAGAACGTCATCAGCCTGCAACCTTTCGGCTGCATTGCCAACCACATTATCTCGAAAGGTATCGAAAAGAAAATCAAGCAGGTATATCCACACATGAGCCTTCTGTTCCTCGATTTCGACAGCAGCACATCGGAGGCTAACGTGTTCAACCGCTTGCATTTTATGGTTGAGAACTGCAAGGAGCAGCTGAAAAACGAGTGATTATTGTTAAGTGGTAACCAGAAAGAATTTGAAAGATGGCAGCAGAACAAAACCTGGAAGAACAAATATTGCAGTCGGCCGAAAAACTGTTTATCGAAAACGGATTTGCCGGAACATCAACAACCGATATTGCTAAGAAAGTTGGTTGTAATCAGGCACTTGTGCATTATTATTTCCGCACTAAAGAAAATCTGTTTCTGCATATTTTTACAAAGAAACTTGAGCAGGCGTGTTCAATTCTGATAGAGCCGCTAAGCAATATCGAGACCGATTTTTATGATAAACTGAGATATGTCGTAAGCGTCTATTTCGATTTTATGGACAGCAATCCTGGCTTGCCGTTTTTTGTGCTGAACGAGCTTATCGGAAATTCGGAGCGACTGAGCTATGTCTATAAGTTTTTTATGTCGAACAGCGTACGTGCAAATCTTTATGGCACAATCGATTCCATTGTTCAGAAAGAAGTCGCGAAAGGGACAATCCGCCCCATTACAACGGTCAATTTGGTTCTCAATGTCATCTCGCTCACCGTTTTCAATTTTCTTACACTGCCCATTTACGACAAACTGTCGGGGGCGTCGGAGCAGGAGCGTCGGCTGTTCATGGCCGAGCGCAAAGAAGAAATCATAACATTGATAATAAGAGGGTTAAAGGCGAATAGTTAATGGTTGGAGAGTAGAGTTTAGAGTCTAATTTGCAATACCCGACATAACTTACTCCGTACTTATAACTCGCAACTTGTGAATACTTCTTTTTTGCTTATAAAAATCTGACATTCGTAAAGAAAAAACTGACTTGTATCAATAAGAACGGTCTGTTGGACGAGAGGCCTTTGGCTAACTTCTTTTTTATCAGTTTATTTGTAATTGATAATGCGGAGCTGTGTCCGCATCTGAAATGGGGTAAACAACTTCTAATTAGAAAAATATATGAGAAAACATCTACTATTGACATTGGCGCTTGTACTTGGTTCGCTTACGGGCGCATGGGCAGCTACGGTTAAATTTGCTGACCCGCTTTTTGCTGGCGAGGAAGGCGCAGGCACAATCTATTACGAGTTGAACACCGAAACCAAAGAGGCCACAGTAGTGAGTGGCGCTTGGCAGTATACAGGTACTGTTATAATTCCTGACGAGGTGGAATATAATGGTGAGCCTTACATGGTTACAACCATTGGTGCCTATGCTTTTAGCTATAGCTACGATTTAACACAAGTAGTGTTTGGAGCCAATGTAGCCACTATTAAGGGCAATGCTTTTTATCGTTGTGGCACCAATATTCTGATGAATTTGGATTCCGACGGATTGAAAGTTATTGAAGCCAATGCTATTGCTCAAACATCAATAAAGGCTAACAAGGGCGACACTCTAATTATAGGCAAAAACATTGTTCAGTTAGGACCAACAAGTTTAACCGATAAAAACAACTGGTACAATTGGGGTGCAAGAACAAGTGTTAAGTTTATAAAAGTGGCTGAAGGTAACACCGAATTTTGTAACGACGAACATGGTGTTTTGTATGACAAAGACAAAAAGACTCTTATTGCCTATCCCTCAAAATCAACAGCAACATCGTATGCAATACCAACTTCGGTTACAACCGTCAGAGCTTATGCTTTTCATCAGGCAAATTTGCAGAAAGTAACAGGCGGTGATAATGTCGTACGCATTGGAGGTGTGGTAAGTGGCAATATAACATCATTCCACATTGGAGCGAAAGTGAACGATATGGGTACAACAACATTTATGTATTGCGGAGGCGGTTTTGTGGCAGATGTCGACCCAGCAAACAAAATGTTTGCAGTTAGCGACAAATCACTATACAAATACACGGCAACCGACACCATTCTTTGCCGTTTGTATCGTGGCAGCTCAATGGTAACTTATACAGTTCCTGCCAATGTAACACAAATAGGCGATTACGCTTTCTATTCTCATGGATACCTACAATATATTGATTTTCAGAATTGCACAAAGCTGAAATCCTCTAAAATATCAGGTTCGGCATTTCATAGCACAAACTACAGTGTGGAGTTTTTGAATGATGATAACTTGTTTACAATTATCGATGGTGTTCGTTATACTGAAGATACTACCAAAATGGTTCTTTATGGTTCAAATGTTAAAATGGAAAACTATGTGATGCCTAAAAAAACAACATCTATTCCTGTTAGTACAATAAAAAGTAATAGTTATGTAAAAAACTTTGCTATCAACAAAGCGGCAAGCGACATAAATACAGAGTATTTGTATGTGATGTCGTGTTTGGAGCGCTATTCAATCGAAGCGGGCAATGGCACATATTGGGTTGACACATCGGGTGTTTTATATAACAAAGCAAAAACAACGCTTCTGTCGTATCCGCGTGGCAATACCCGCTCATATTATAAAGTGGCCGATGGCACTACACAAATTAATGTTAAAGCTTTCTATTATAACAAATATTTGCAAGTGTTAGATTTAGGTAGTAGCATTAAATCTGTTGAGAATGGTAACAATTGTACACTGGCTAACATGACAGAATTGCGAGCCATAAAGGTTTCTACTATGGATCCGCCGCGGGTGTCAACCTCATCGTTTAGTACAGCGATGTTGGAAAACTCAACAATAAAACTTTACGTTCCGCTTGACGAAGGTGCGTATGAAATTTACAAACATGCGTCAGTATGGAAAAAATTTGCTATCATTAGAGATACAAGTGTTTTCAACAGCGATATTCGCCAGATTGATGTAAAGTATAGCATTAATCATTATTGTCAAAATGTTGATAATGATGAATATACAATGGTTGAAACCAATAATACGGAAGGCAAATTGTTTAGTACTACTGCAGTATCGGCAAAAACAACTGGCGATTTTGCAGGTTTTACAGCATTGCCATATAATCAGATAACGCTGAACAACAACAATATGGTGTTGCCTATTTACTACAATCGCAAGTCTTTTACAATTACATGGAAGAACGGCAGCACACCAATAACCTCAAAAGCATACAGATATGGTGCAACGTTTTTGGCTGACAAGCCAACAGACCCAACGCCTGCTGCAGGCAAGCACTTTGTCGGTTGGAATACCGATTCCGAAGCAAACGTGTCGGTAACATTTGATGGTAGCGAAACAGTTCAAGCCAACACTACTTATTATGCCATTTTTGCTGATAATGCCAGCAAAATATATCACGTTGAGCACTACCAGCAAAACGCTAACAATGACGGCTACACCAAAGTTGATGCCGATACCGAAGAAGACTCGAAACCATTTGGTGCGCAAACCACAGCAGTGGCAAAATCGTACGCCGGTTTTACCGCACAGCCTTTCAGCCAGCAGGCTGTAGCCGAAGACGGCTCAACGGTTGTAAGGATTAATTATAACCGCATTGAATACCCAGTAAAATGGATGAACGGCTCAAATATCATAGCAGAAAAGAGCGGAAACTTTAAATATGGCAGCGCGTTGCAAGTACCTGATGACCCGGCAGCGCCAGAGGCAACCAAGCACTTTGTAGGCTGGAACACCAATGCTTCGGCAACAACGGCAATGCCAGTTGCCACGCAAACAGTTCCAATCGACGGAGTTACCTATTACGCTATTTTTGCCGACAACGCCAGCAAAACATACGCTGTTGAGCACTATCAACAAAATCTTGACGGGCAAACTTATACCATAGTTGACGGTGACACAGAGAGTGGTAGTGGGCTTTTGGGGGGAACTACCAAAGCAACTGCTAACACATACGCAGGCTTTACCGTACAGCCGTTCAATCAGGAAACCATTGCCGAAAGCGGAACAGTTGTGAAAATCTACTATAACCGCAATAAATATGATGTTGTTTGGAAGAAAGGAACCGAGACGTTATCGACAAATGCTAACGTTTTGTTTGGTGCGGCTGTTCAAGCACCAGCCAATCCGGCAGCCGAAGCCGGCTATCACTTTGCAGGTTGGAATAACGATTCGCAGGCCACATCGGCAATGAATCTCAACGGTGCGACGGTTCCTGTTGGTGGAATTACCTATTATGCAGTTTTCGCCATAAACGACACCAAACATTATAAAATTAAGCACTATCAGGAGAATCTGGACGGCACATATCCGTTAGAGCCAACTAATACCGATGATGGTACAGGTGTGTTCGGACTTCAAACAACAGCCACAGCACGTACCTACGAAGGTTTTACGGCACAATCGTTCTCGCAACAAACCATTGCCGAAGATGGTTCAACAGTTGTAACTATCAACTATAAACGCAATGTACATACGATTACTTGGAGTGGCAATGGTGGTACACTAAGTGGAATATATACAAAAGGTTCTGTTAAATATGGTGCGCCAATAACCATACCAACTCAATCCCGCACAGGTTACAACTTTGAAGGTTGGGGAGAAACCGCCGATGCCGATATGACAGTTACTCCGGCATTAACAATGCCAGACGACAACCTTAATTATTATGCCATTTGGAAAATAAACGAATATCGTGCTGCATGGTATTTGAATAATGGAACAAACGACGAATTTACAGGTAGTATGCACAAATATAATGAATCCATAACACCACCATTTGGAGAACCTGATGGCGAAGAGGAATATGATGGCCACCACGATTGGCTTGGCTGGTCGAAAACAGCCAACGGCAGCATTATAACCAACGGCGATTATGGTGTGATGACAACTGCCGGAGCCAAATTCTATGCTATCTGGAGGATTCATTCAAACACGCTTGCATGGGACGCCAACGGCGGCAACGCCCTATCCGGCAACTACACAAGCGGAACTGTTGATTACGGAACGCCAATAGTGCAGCCAAACACACCAACACGCACTGGCTACACCTTTCTTGGCTGGGCAACATCGGACGATGGAACACCAACTGACTTATCAGGAATAACAATGCCCGATGAAGAGTTGACATACTACGCCATTTGGCAAATTAATACCCATACTCTCACATGGAACGCCAATGGCGGCGTACTTGCCACCGAAGGCACTAACGGCACGGTTAATTACAACACAGAAATAACCCCGGCAACAACAGCCGAGCGCGTTGGCTACACATTCAAAGGTTGGAATACATCGGCCGATGCCACAACAACCATTAACGTGGCCACCACAATGCCAGATGCTGATTTGACATACTATGCTGTTTGGGAAGTTCATCAGCATAATATCAAATGGTATCCAAATGGTGGTTCCTTTACAAATGCAAACCCGAGTGGGCTTGTAAATTATGGTGCAACAATAGAATTGCCGTTGGTTAACCGTGCCGATTGGAAAATGTCGGGTTGGGGCTTGACACAGGATGCAACACCAGACGATGTGGTAACACCAGAGGCGACAATGCCCGACCACGATTTGACATACTATGCCATTTGGATTTTGAAAACCAACTATGTGACATGGAAATTGAACTATAATGCCGAAGATGATAAAAATCACACTTCAACATCGGTTGATGTTGGTAATCAGATTGTCGCTCCGGCTAACGCTCCAACACGTGAGCATTATCAATTCAGAGGTTGGTCGGAAACACGCGATGGTGAACTTGTCACCAATTTTGGTATAATGGATGAATCTAAAAAAACATTCTATGCTATATGGCAGATTAACAGCAACACACTTGCATGGGATGCTAATGGAGGAACGATTCTTTCCAATGGAACCAATGGCAATGTTGAGTTTGGCGCACCACTGACTCCCGCAACAACAGAGCGTACAGGCTATGAATTCAAAGGCTGGGCCACATCGGCCACAGCTACAGAAAATGAGCTCGTTGAAATAACCAGTATGCCCGATGCCCCGACAACATACTACGCTGTATGGGCGCCCAAAACATATCAAGTTGAATGGAAGTATAACAATGGAACAAACGAGAATTTCATAGTAACCGATGCGATTTTTGATGCCGAAATTGAGGCTCCAAACTCGAACCCGACACGCGACTATAACGATTTTGAAGGTTGGGCAGCTACACCAGAGGGTGCTGTGCTTTCTGACTATGGTAAATTGACAACTGAAGGCGCAACCTTCTACGCCAAATGGCAACTTAAGAAATTTACGCTTGCTTGGGATGCCAATGGAGGAGAGTTGAGCGGTGAATATACTCAAGGCGAGGTTGAATATGGAACCTCTATTGTTACACCAACAGCCACACTGGCTAACTACATTCATGCTGGATGGGGCACATCAGTTAATCCGGATTCAGCAGTCAATATAACCACAATGCCTGACAGCAGCGTAACCTATGTTGCAATTTGGACTAATGATAATATTGAATGGCGTAAAAACTATGAGCCTGATGGTAACTACACTGCTACAACCGTCAATTTAGGAGACCCGATAGTGCCGCCTGTTGTTGAGCCAGAACGTCCTAATTACGAATTCTTAGGTTGGTCGGATGCAGTTGATGGTGAGGTTATAACTGATTTTGGTAATATGCTCAGCGACCATAAGGTTTTCTACGCTCAATGGCAAATTCACTCTAATATGCTTACATGGAATGCCAATGGTGGTGTATTGAGCGGCGATTATACATCGGGCAGCGTTGAGGTTGGAGCTGAAATTGTGCGTCCGGTAGCTGAACGCGAAGGCTTCACTTTCAATGGATGGAATACATACGCCGATGCAGTTGACAGTATAAGTATCAGCACCATGCCAGACGCTGAGATTGAGTATTTTGCCATTTGGAACGTTAACAACTATATGGCAACATGGTATTTCAATGCCGATAGCATATTTATTCAAAACAATTTGAATTATGCCGACACAATTAAAGCTCCAAAGCAAAATCCCGAGCAAGAAGGTTACAATTTCCTTGGTTGGTCTGCAACAGAAACCGGTAGCGCAATTGACAGTTTTGGCTTGATGCCAGCCGCCAATACCGCATTCTATGCCGTTTGGCAGAAAATGGAGGAGGAGAAGAATTTCGCTATTCTGTGGTATCGCAACGATGGAACATCAGATGTGTTCTCTACTGATAGTCTTCCACAAGGTGACAGCATTGTAGCACCGACAGTTAATCCTGACCGTGCTGGATACACATTCCTCGGTTGGTCGAACGAGACATCAGGTTCTTTGGTTACCAATTTCGGCACAGCTTCAGCCGACACATCATTCTATGCGGTATGGTTGAAGAATAAATGCTTGGTTTTGTGGATGTTTGAGCAAGACAGTGTGTTCAAAACCGATACATTATTCTATGATGATGCCATTATAGCGCCAGCCGTTAATCCTGTGCGTGAACAATATGCATTCAAAGGATGGGCAATGGCAGACGATAGTGTGCTTGAAGATTTCGGTACAGCCAACGGAAATGAGTTGTTATTCTATGCAGTTTGGGAAGAAATCGTTGTTCCGCAATACAGAGCTGTTTGGTACTTCAATGATGGTACTAATTCGGCCTTCACAACAACAATGGTGACTGAGGGTGCCGCAATTACGGCTCCTGAATCGAACCCGAAACGCACAGATTATTTGTTCAAAGGTTGGGCCGCATCAGTCGACGGCGCAGTAACAACCAGCTTCGGCACAATGTCGGCGAACGGAGCCGCGTTCTACGCCGTTTGGGAGGCACTTGTCAGCTTTACTGCTCCTGCAATCTACAACACTTGCGAGAGTGGCGTTGACCACATCGAGCTTACTGACATCAATAACAGTCAGATAACCTTTGAATGGAATATCAATGGTGACATCGACTCAACTCAAACTGATGGATATCTTGAGTTTACTGACGATATGGCTCTGTCGGGAACCATTGAGGTTACCGGTATTCTTGGAGATACTCGTGTGACAAAGACCATTAGCTATCAACGTAATAAAGAGATTTTGCGTACAATGTGGGACGATGTGATTACTGTTGTCAATGGCAAGGGCTATTTTGAGTCGTACAAGTGGTATCACAATGGCGTATTGGTTGACACAACTGATATGTATTACGAAAAGGGTGGATTGACAGGTACATATTACCTTGTGGTAACTACCGTCGATAGCGTTGAAATCACATCGTGCGAGATGTCCTTTGGAGAGCCTGAGGCATCGGCAATAACCGTTTACCCGAACCCTGTTGTCAATTCAATTTTGGTTGAAGGTGACAATGTTAAAGCTGGTAATACAATTACGATCATCGATAATGATGGTAAAGTTCGGGTTGCCAAACAAATAAGCGGCGAAGGAATTGAAGAGGTGAATGTATCGGCATTGCCCCAAGGAATCTATGTCGTGAAAGTTGGAGAGGAGACCGTCTCAATAATTAAGTTTTAATCGATTAATCATAACATTATGAAATATTTAAATAAATATAAAATGAACTTGTCGCAGAGAGGAGTTGTGCTGAAGTTGATTCTGACTATGGCAGTGTCGGTTGCGGTTCTTACATCGGCATCTGCCCAGCGGCGCAACAGCATGCAGTATATTTCGGCTGACTTTGGCGGGGGCTTGCAGAGTATTCAATACAAGCCTGTCAACGGCAGTCGCAAAGGTGGTGCTGGAATGACATTCAATGTCGGTTATCGCTATTTCTTTACAGATAATTGGGCTGTGAGCACAGGGTTAGGAGTTTCAACCTATAGCGCAAAGACGAAATATAATGATACCTATGAGTCTACACCATCGTATGATTCTGTAAACCAACTTAATTATGAGTTCCGTACCTATTTCGACGGTTTTTTGGAGAAGCAGAAGACCGCTGTTTTGGAAATTCCAATTCAGGCTTATTATGAGTATCCCATATCGCAACGGCGTTTTGAGGTGTTTGGCAAGGCCGGATTCAAATTAGGATTTCCTGTGTCGAGCAAGTACAAACTGATGAAAGGGTCGTATGAAACACGCGGCTATTATCCATATTTGGGACATGAGATTTATTCATCGTCTGAGGGTGAATACGTTCATGGCTTTGGAGTCTATGAGACTGATTCCCAGAAAGGAAAGATGAAACTTAATCCGGTTAATTTTTCGCTTGCTATCGAAGGCGGAGCCAACTATCGGTTCAATAGGATGATACGTTTTACCGCTGCGCTGTATTTTAGCTACTGTTTGACAAATCTTCATAAAGAATCAGTTCAGCCGCTTCTTACAGAAGAGTATAAGTACAATGGTACAATGCAGTCGAACCAGATTGACCGTGCGTCATTACTGTCGTTTGGATTAAAAGCAGGAGTCGTGCTTGATGTTAAAGAGACGTTCTCATCCAAATCCGGAGGTAATCGCCGTCCTAAATTCTGATTGCGGACAATTTACGTAGGAAAAAACAGCTGTTTAGGCTGTTTCAATAAAAAAAGGAATCTTCCAAACGGAAGATTCCTTTTCATTTATAGTAACTGATTGATTATTTCAGTTTTGTGTAGCCGTATTTAGCACGGTCGCCAAGTTGCTCCTCGATGCGGATGAGTTGGTTGTACTTAGCCATACGGTCGGTGCGGCTGAGTGAACCAGTCTTGATTTGGCCAGAGTTGGTAGCAACTGCGATATCGGCAATTGTAGTGTCCTCGGTCTCGCCTGAGCGGTGGCTTGTAACGGTGGTGTAACCGTGACGGTGAGCCATTTCGATAGCGTCAAGAGTCTCAGAGAGTGAGCCAATCTGGTTAACCTTAATCAGGATAGAGTTGGCAGCACCCATCTTGATGCCCTTCTCAAGGAATTTGACGTTTGTAACGAACAAGTCGTCGCCAACCAGCTGGCAGCGGTTGCCGATGCGCTCGGTCAGTTTTACCCAGTTGTCCCAATCGTTCTCATCAAGGCCGTCCTCAATCGAGTCGATAGGATATTTGGTGATAAGTTGCTCAAGGTAGTCAATTTGCTCAGCGGCAGACAGTTTCTTGCCGTTGGGGTCTTTCTTCTTACCGTTCTTCAGCTGACGGTAGTCATAGAACCATTGACCGTTCTCCTGTACTGCGAATTCTGAAGCAGCGCAGTCCATAGCAATCTTGACGTCTTTTCCCGGCTCATAACCAGCAGCTTTGATAGCAGCGATGATTGTGTCGAGAGCGTCCTCAATGCCGTCGAAGTTAGGAGCGAAGCCACCTTCATCACCAACAGCGGTTGAAAGGCCACGGGCTTTCAACAGTTTGGCAAGGTTGTGGAACACTTCGGCACCCATGCGGATACCTTCTTTCTCTGAAGCAGCGCCTACAGGGCGAATCATGAACTCTTGGAAAGCGATAGGAGCGTCAGAGTGAGCACCACCGTTAACGATGTTCATCATCGGAACAGGCAGAACGTAAGTGTTTGTGCCGCCAATGTAGCGGTAGAGAGGAATGCCAAGATATTTGGCTGCGGTGTGAGCCACGGCCAACGAAACGCCAAGAATAGCGTTTGCGCCAAGGTTTTGTTTGGTCGGAGTTCCGTCCAAAGCAAGCATTGCATTGTCAATAGCACGTTGATCGAGCACGCTCATGCCGATAATCTCGGGAGCGATTTTCTCGTTAACGTTCTCAACAGCTTTCAGAACGCCTTTGCCAAGGTAACGGCCTTTGTCGCCGTCGCGCAGTTCCAAAGCCTCGTTCTCACCTGTTGATGCACCCGATGGAACTGATGCACGGCCTACAACGCCACACTCCAATGTAACTTCAACCTCAACGGTCGGATTTCCTCTTGAATCGAGAATTTCTCTCGCATGTACTTCTTCAATAATCATGATTATTTGTTTTAAAATTTCGAGCGCGAATATACAAAATTAAGCAATGGTTATTTTGCGATTAAACATTTTTGTCTTGTCTTAGTGAAATTGCCGTGAATTTATAATCATTTTGATGATTTTTGTGTAAAACAAAAAAAATCATAATATTTGCATCACCTTTAAAACTACTTGAAATCATAGTTTTATCATGAAAAACATACTCTCAAAAGCGTTTATGGCCGTTTGTTTGACGGCAATGACATTTGCTGCGGTTGCGCAGAATTCATTCAATTATCAGGCAGTAATCCGTGACGGCGGAAAAGTTCTCGAAAACAAAGCGGTGAGTCTGAGACTCAGCGTCATGTCAGATGACAGTGTTTGTTATCAGGAGAAGCATTCCGTAACCTCCAACGCCTACGGCAACGTGAGCTTGAATGTTGGAGAGGGAACCCCTCTTACTGGCAGCTTTGCGGCTATTCCGTGGGGGACAATGCAGGTGATGTTGCAGGTTGAGGTCAGCACTGATGGCTCCGATAATTATACCAATATGGGTTCAATGCAGATTATGCCGGTGCCCTATGCCCTGTATGCGGCACACACATCTGTCATTCAACCGGCTGTGGCTTCCGATGAACCGATTTTTGAAGTGCGCGACAGCGAGGGCAATTTGATGTTCGCCGTATATGAGACTGGCGTTAAGGTGTTTGTTGACCAGGAAGGCTCTAAAGCCGCAAAAAGCAAATTCGCGGTGGCCGGCTTATCGGCGGAAAAAGGGGAGCAGAGCCTTCTGACTATAAATGCCGACGGCACAACTGTTTATGTTGATGACAATTCAAAGGCGGCAAAAAGCAAATTTGCAGTAGCGGGTCAATCAGCAGACAAGACTAACTATAATTTGCTGACCATTGACGGTTCAGGTTCAACTGTTTACGTCGGTGGTGAAGGCAAAGCTGCAAAGAGCAAGTTTGCGGTGGCAGGCTATAGCGCTAACAAAGCCGCAGAAAACAACTACTCAATCGATGGCGACGGCTCAACTGTTTATGTCGATTTCACGGATAATTCAAAAGGTGCAGCCGACGTGCTAAGTATTGATGGCAGCCAGGCAACATTCTATGTTGATGACACAAAAGAGGGTAAAGCAGCAAAGAGTCGTTTTGCGGTGGCGGGCCTTTCTGCCGACAAGTCAGTTGATACGGCGTTTGTAATCGATGCTGCCGGCGCACTTATATATATAGATGACATTGAGGATGCCTACAAAATCGAAAAAAGCACATTTACTGTAGTTGGCAGTTCGGGCGTAACAAATAATTACAACGACAAATTCTTCACAATCAACCGCGATAGCACCCGTATCTATATCAACGACAAACCTGACAACACAGGCACGGTTACCACACCAAGCCTTGCTTCGGCTTTCTCTGTTGCAAGTATGACGCAAAATCGGGATTTGTTAAAAGTTAGCAAAGACAGTGCTGTGGTTAGAACAGGAGTTTATGTAGCAGAGGAGGTGCAGAGCACTGAGGGCGGAGTTGAAAAACTTATTGATGACAGCAAGGCAAGCAAATATTATTCGACAGGTAAAATCAATCTGTTCGTTGAAAAAATGGAGGGTTTTGAAACTATAAACTCAGGTTTCGCACAAATTACCTATACATATTATCATAGCAATGCCGGTGAGTATCTTTATTTGGATAACAATTGGGCTGATTATCATGAATATCGGAATTATTGGCTTGTTAACGGGAAAATATATAAGGACACAACATTCATGCTTTCAGCAGACAGGATGCTTATGCCTTTTTATGAGAGCGGCATGATGGATGATGAGAAAGAAGAAGACTTTACTCCAGCCGATTGGAATGGCGAAAATCTGCTTGTGATACTTGAGAGTAAAATGAAAGAGTCAGGGTATAATGCTTTGAATTTTGAAGGTGTTAACCATTATTATAAAGAGGAAGACAATGAGGAGGTTATGCTTGCAAAGCGAAATGTTGTAACATCGCTGTCCGATGCCGGGGTATTTACCGACAATCTTACTGTTTTCAAAACCTTGCTTAATCCCCTCTACACAATATCGAGCAACGAGTGCAACCTTCTTGAAGACCGCATTACGGAGCTGATGTGGAGCAGTTGGAATATTGATGAAGATGGCAGCTATGGCTACATTCTGATTGATGACGAAGTAGAAGAGGGGTATATCATAGAAAAAGAAAAATTGCAACACCGCATCGACACAACACCCCAAACGGAGTCAGAAATTTATGCCAATGACCAATCCTTGTTGTGTAAACATACTCTTGCCGAAATAGAATCGAAGTTAAGTGCCATAAATGATAGATATAGCGTTAAGGTTGCTGTCTCCGACAAAAATAACGGAACTGTAACCGTTAAATATGGCAAAAACACCAAGACCAATACCTCAGTAAGCATAACACGCTCGTATTGCCAAAATATAACATTGGAGGTTGCAACTAATACTTCCAATAATTACATATTCACCGGCTGGAGCGATGGAAATAAGGAAAATCCGCGCAATATGTTTGTTATGCGCGACATAAACCTCACAGCCAACATAGCCAAAGGTTATTTGGTTGATATTCAATCTGCGCCGTATGGGCATGTGGTAATCAGATGTAACGGCGAAGAAGAAACGTGCAATGGTGGTAGCAACATTGAAAAGATGTATTTGGAAGGCGAAACCATAACATTAACTGCTGTGCCTGAAGGTGATGACTGTGTCTTTACTGGTTGGAGCGATATTAAGCAATATCGCAGTCCCATAGTCAGTACAGAACCCACATATAATGTTACGGTATCAGATGAGTTGTCTTTAAAAGCTGTATTCACAAAGAGCTTTACAGCTACTAATGCCGAAGAACTTAATGCGGCAATTAACTCAATGTACGATGGTGGCACATATAACATATATATTGATTCTGATGAGAAAATAATTGGATATTTTGGGTTTACAGGTGTTAAAGAAGTAAACATTATAGGTGTAAGCGATAATGTTGTGCTTGGATGTTCCGAATATTCATCAGTTATCGGAGCCAAAGGTCCCGATATTACAATTAGAAACTTGACGATCGATGGTCTTTATGGACAAAATGATAAAGGATCGGCTGGTATTATGGTGAATGCAGGAAGTACACGCGAGATAACATTAGACAATGTTAAGATAAAAAACTTTGAGTCGGGTGTTGAGTTCGTTTCTTCGGGGTGGATTTATATCAATAATGAAACTGAAATTACCAATAACGAATGTGGCATTTTTATGAATGACAGAAATAATATTTTTGTTACAGTAAATGGAGGAACTGTAGCTGATAATTCAATAACGGATATCTATTATTCAAGTAGGATTAGTCCTCACGATAACCGTGTTGATGAAAATACACGTCTTTATATTTATGATGATTCTCATGTCGGCACTGTTACTATGGCTAAATCAAGCAGCTATCCAAACTATTTGCAGGCAATTCTTATTAAGCATCTTACTTATCACACAGCCGACAATCCTATCATAGTAAAATTTCAAACATATAAATATGTGTCGGGTTCGGGATATGGATATTATGATGATGATATTACTTATGTCGGGAATCAATTGCTTGAACCAGTTGGCAGCATAGAAAATCTTGCCGAAGAAACAAAGAAATTTAAACTTGCCAATGAGGACTATATTATTGATGAAAGTGGATATATAAGGGAAAAGCCGGTTACAAGTGTTGCAGAGCTTATAGGCAAAAGCGCGCCAAGTGCGAGCCGATGCCCCGAACTTACTATTTCAACGGAAGAGGAGCTTATACAGCTTGCAACTTGGGTGAACAATGCCGATAAAAACACAGACAAAGTACTGAAAGACATTACTTTTAAGTTGACTGCGGATATAACGCTGACAGATGCATTTACGGCACCAATAGGAAAGGGCTTTGGTGATTATGATGACTCTGAAGAACCAGACAAACATAGAGCATTCTGGGCCACATTCGATGGCGATGGTCATACTATATCAAACTTAAATACAAATAATTACCCATCAGGAACAACTATTTATCCAGCTTTGTTTGGAAATATTGCCGGCATAGTTAAGAATCTTAAAGTAGGAGGCTTTTCAACTTGCGGTGGAATCGCAGGTTGTGTGTGCGGTAATGGTCTTATAGAATATTGTGAGAATATGGTGGAAATAAATGGTACCAATGACGCAGGAGGAATTGTGGCAAATACGCGTAGTGGTTCAATTCGGCATTGTGTTAATAGTGGTAAGATAACATCTACCGGAGACAATGTCGGCGGTATAGTTGGTGATTGTAGTCAGTCCGGTCTTGTAATAGATGATTGCGTTAATAATGGCGAGGTAAATGGACATCGAAAAGTAGGGGGAATCGTTGGCCAATTTTTTGGCGGAACTGCTACTAATTGTGCCAATATGAATAATGTCACAGGAACAGGTGAAAATGTTGGCGGTATTGCTGGATTAACATATTATTACATTGACGGTGAAGGTATCAATAACTGCTATAATATGGGAAATATAACAGGATCTGGAGCAGTTGGCGGCATTTTAGGTGTGGGTAATTTAGCAGCTAACGTTACAGTTATGAATTGCTACAATATGGGCAGTGTCAGCGCTTCTAGCACGTATGGTGCTGCGGGATGTATTGTAGGTTCGATTAATAAACCAGCTGGCGACAATGGTGTATTAACAATCAGAAACGATTTTTACCTTGAAAATACAACTGTAACTATTGGCATTGGCGGCACAGTACCCAGCGGTGTAACGCAGCCAAACTCGTTCTCCACAAACAGTCTTGGAACATTGCTAATCAATTTGAACAATTGGGTTAATCAGAACAATGGTTTAGGAAACAAATACAAGTCTTGGGAAGCAGATAAGAATGGCTATCCAGTTTTTGTTGCAGAATAAAGCATAATCTTTAAAAGCTAATCATAATCCTCCGCCATAGCCAACATATATGCTATGGCGGATTTTTTTGCACTCAAACACATCGGATTTCACATTTGTACAAGACATTTGCGTCTTGATATTATAAGAAAAGCAACTTTTTCCGTGCCTTTCATTGGCTTTGTTTTGCATCTCTATCTTGATTTTCAACACCTTATTTTCTTGATTAAAATTATTTTCAAAAAACCTGCATTGTCCTCTTGCGGGAAATGAAACTTTCTCTACTTTTGCACCCGCTTTCCGAGAGGGAGCTGGTTCTTGAGAGCGGGCGGGCTGAGGATGTGAGGAGAGAGGGAGAGGGGATGCGAACAGCGTCCGTTTGAAAAAATAGTGAAAA
>JAFZWI010000016.1 GCA_017617355.1 Salinivirgaceae bacterium
GTTCAAAACCTTCTGGTTGGGATTCTAAATGGAATGGCAACAGTTCTGTAGTGTGGGCAGATGCCACCCCCGTCACCGAAACCGCCGCTAACGCAGTGAACATCTACGCCTACGGCCGTAACATTGTGGTTGAAAACGCTACGAAGGAAATCAGTGTTTATGATGTAATGGGCAAATTAATTTGTAGGGACGCGATTAATCGCGTCCGTACGGAAATACCCGTCAACACCACAGGCGTTTATATTGTCAAGGTTGGCGACATTGCAAAACGGGTGGTAATAAATTAAATCCGCATTCAATCAATCAATTAATCAGTTAATCAGCAAATTATGAAAAGACTAATAACACTTTTAGCGGCTTTTGTGTTTGTAGGGCAGGTGTGGGCTTATGATTTTAAAAGTGGCGATTTATACTACAACATTACAAGCGATTCTACGGTGGAGATTACATACAAAACTATAGATTCCGATTATTTAGGTCTAACTAACGTCATTATTCCCGAAACTGTATTCAATAATGGTGTAACTTATTCAGTTACAAGTATAGGTAAGGAGGCATTCAGCTTTTGCGGCTTCACATCGGTAACTATTCCCGAAGGTGTTACACAAATCGGCATTGAAGCGTTCAGTAATTGCCACAACCTGCAATCAATCAACATCCCTGCAAGCGTTACATATATTGATGCTTTTGCGTTCCAATCTTGTTATAGTCTGAAATCGATAGTCATACCACCGGGTATTACAACAATTTATCCAGAAACGTTCGCTGCCTGCGAGAGTCTGACTTCGGTTACAATCCCCAATTCTGTTACAACTATTGGCCCCACAGCATTCACTTGTTGCATCAGCCTGACATCAATAACTATTCCAGAAGGAGTTACGAGCATTGGAACTGCGGCGTTTTATAGATGCCGCAAACTGAAGAATGTCAGCATTCCAAAATCGGTTACGAGTGTTGGCGAGGATGCGTTCTTAGGGTGTAAGTTTAAATATAAGGAGTAAAGAAAATCAAGTTACTCTGCGTTCAAAACATTCAATAAATCAAAAATCAAAAATAAATATGAATCTTCTACTTATAAGCAATTCGACAATGGCCGGCGAGCCGTTCCTGGAATATTCGAAGGACGAGATTGTGAAATTTATCGGCAAGTGCCAAAATATAGTTTTCATCCCGTATGCGGCCGTAACGTTCAGTTTCGACGATTTTGAGGCGAAGTTAAACCGCCGCTTCAAAGAGTTTGGGTTGAGTGTCAGGTCGATACATCGTTTCGACAATCAGGTTGAGGCCATTGAGACTGCCGATGCTATTGTGGTTGGTGGCGGCAACACTTGGAATTTGGTGCGCCATCTGCATCAGAACGGCTTGATTGAGCCGGTGCGTCGCAAGGTGCAGGCCGGAACGCCATACGTTGGGTGGAGTGCGGGCGCCAATGTTGCCTGCCCTACAATGCAGACTACTAACGATATGCCCGTGGTTGACCCGCTGGGCTTCGACACCTTCGGGCTGGTGCCGTTCCAAATCAATCCGCACTACACCGACAAGCAGATTGAAGGCCACGGAGGCGAGACTCGCGAGGAGCGCATTCTTGAATATCTGGCCGCCAACCCGAAATCGACTGTTGTGGGCTTGCGTGAGGGTTGTATGCTGAAAATCAACGGCGAACACGTCGAGTTCATAGGCGAACAAAGCCTGCGATTGTTCATTAACGGCCGTCAGCCAATTGAGATTGAGCCAGACGAAGAATTTGACTTCCTGTTAAACATTAACCGCTGATGTGGCAGATAATATCGGGTAGTTTGCTTTTGAGCCTTGTCCACGCCGCCATTCCCAACCATTGGCTGCCCATTGTGGCCATTGGAAAATCGGAGAGGTGGAGCATCCGTGAGACGCTGAATGTTACCATGTTGATAGGTGTGGCGCATATTGCTAGCACTATAATCGTGGGTGTGTTGGTGGGTTTGCTGGGCGTCAGAATGTCAGACCGATACGAGGAATATCTGCACTGGGTGGCGCCAGCTGTTATCGCCTTGCTTGGTGTGGTTTTCATTGTCGCCGACTTGTTGCGCCGTGGTGATAATCACAATCATTTCGACAATATCGACGCCCATAAGTCGAAGTCGGCAATTGTCACCTCAATGCTTGTGGCAATGTTCCTGTCGCCTTGCATCGAACTTGACGCCTATTTTCTGTTGGCTGTTTCGTATGGCTGGCAGGGCATTCTGGTTACATCGGTGGTTTACATAATAGCCACCGTTTCCGCTATGATGATTTTGGTTTATCTGGGTCTCAAGGGCTTGCACAAGCTTAACTGGCATCTTTTCGAGCATCGGCAGAAAACCGTTACGGGCATAATCCTTATATTAGTGGCAGCGGCAACTTTATTCCTTGACTGATGAAAAAGATTGTCCTTCAAATATTTGTGTTGATAATGCTGATGCCGGCTTTTTCGGCTTCGGGGCAGATAATTGTGCCCAAGCGCGACAAGGCGTCGATTGAGCAGGCGCCACAGCCCGAATATTCGTTCTGTATCAGTCTGTTGCCTACGGCCAACGGCGGCACGGTGAGCTACGGCATCCATATGCTGACGGTGGACAAGAAGGTGAAAACCACATTTCTCTCTTTCGACACTTTCATCAGGCAGTTTAGCGGCTCCGAGCCTTCGCGCGCCAACCCCGACCGCGTCAACAATTTGAAAAACAACGAAATCAACGTTCAGACAGTCAAAGATTTATGGAAGCTGCGCTACGCCACTTATCCGTTTGGCAAATCGCCCGAAAAAGGGTGGGGCGGGCAGACGGGAATGCCCTCCGAGGCGCAGATGCAGATACTTGCCAAATACGGAGTAGAGCGCATCGGCGATGTCATTTATGGCGAAAACCTGATGAATCTGCTAATCGATATGGAAAACCCGACCTGGGTGCAGATTTATAAAAACGCGCAGAAATAAGTCTGAAAATCAGCTAAAATTCCACAATGCGGCTATCGTCGCCGGTGGCGGTTATTTTCACTGTGGTGAAATGCTCGGGCATTATGTCCTCAATCTTCTCGGGCCACTCCACAAAGCAGTATTCGTCGCCGAAGAAATAGTCCTCGTAGCCCAGATTGTAGGCCTCCTCAAGGTTTTTGATGCGGTAGAAATCGAAATGGAAGATGCGCCCGGTAGCCGACGCATACTCGTTGATTATGGCGAAGCTCGGGCTCGAGACGATGTCGGTGGTGCCAAGTTGCTCGCACACAGCTTTTATGAATGTGGTTTTGCCGGCGCCCATTGAGCCGTAGAAAGCAAAATGCCGCTTGCCCTCATTGGCCGCCAGAAACTCCTTCGCCGCTTTGTCGATATCGCCTAACGATTTTATTTCGATTTTCATTGTAAAAGTTTAGAGTTTAAGTATTTAATCATTTATCATTAAACATTAATCGCTCCGTTATAGTCATCGTTTTAGTTATCGTCATTGTTTATCGGCGTAACAGTCACATCTTTCTCAAACGGACGGTTAAGAATCATGTTCTCGATTATGACGGGATAGAATTTGTATTCGAGCGCGTGGATTTTTTGCGCCACTTTTTCGGCATTGTCGAGCGGTTCGATTTTTATTTTGGCTTGGAAGACAGTTGTGCCCTCGTCGTAGTTGGCGTCAATTTTATGTATGGTGATGCCCGACTCCTTCTCGTGCGCCTCAACAACAGCCTTGTGAACCTTGTCGCCGTACATTCCCTTACCGCCGTATTTTGGCAGCAGCGACGGGTGGATGTTCAGAATCCGGCCTTCGTATTTGTCAACAATGCTGACTGGCAGCAGCACAAGGAATCCGGCCAGAATTATCCAGTCTATTTTCAGTTCGGCCAACAGGTTTTGCACTTTGTTGGTTTCCAAAAATTCGCTCCGGCTGAACACATACGACGGAACATGCAGATATTGGGCGCGTTCCAGAACGTAGGCGTCGGCTTTGTTCGATATTATGGCCGCCACTTCAATTTCTTTCGATTTCGAAAAATATTTTGTGATGTTTTCAGCATTTGAGCCTGACCCTGAGGCCATTATTGCAAGTCGTATCATAATTGTAATGAATTGTCAGTCTGTGAGTTTTCGTATCCTGTGTCAATCTGTGTCGGTGTTTGTGCCGATGTGGTTGCAAGTTGGTCGCAGCGTTCGTTGAGTGGCACGCCGTTGTGGCCTTTCACCCATTGAAACCTGACTTTGTGCAAGTTATAGACGCGCCAGAACCTCATCCACAAGTCGGAGTTTTTTTTGCCTTTGAAGCCTTTTTTTATCCAATCTTGCAGCCAGTGTTTTTCAACGGCGTCGACAACATACTTCGAATCGGAATATACAAGCACGTCGCAGCCCGGATTTTTCAAGGCTTCGAGTCCTTTGATGACAGCCATTAGCTCCATGCGGTTGTTGGTTGTCAGGCGGTATCCTTCCGAAAGTTCCTTCATGTATTGTCCGCTGACAAGCACTGTGCCGTAGCCTCCGTTACCAGGATTGCCTGATGCCGCGCCGTCGGTGTATATCGTTATCTGTGGCATTTGTCAGAAAAAATTGCGGCGCAAAGATAGAATAACCGCGCAAACTTATAACGCAAGCGTTTTTTTTGTTTGAAAAGGCATTAGGCAAAATTGATAAGGCATAAGTGTTTTCCGATTAAGTTTTCAGTTTGCGTTAGTGTCAGCGTCATTGTTATCGTTTTGGTCATCGTTAGTATCATAGTTTTAAATTTGAATTATCTTAGCAAGGCGAAATCGCAACATAATCGTAAATAGGATAGATATGGAATGGGGTTCGAAAGGTGTTTTAGGCAATCTGATGCCTTGTGAGGAGATGCTCGAGGTGGGGCATCAGCGTAAGAAACTGCGGATAGCGATAGCCAAAGAGTCGGCTCCCGACGAGACGCGCGTGGCCATGGCGCCCCACTCGGTGGGTTTTTTGGTCAACTGCGGACACGAGGTTTTTGTTGAGGCCGGCGCCGGTGAGCGCACCCACTTTGCCGACCAGAAATATGTGGACCAAGGCGCTATAATCGAGCCGGTTAAAAGCAATATCTACGCCTGCGATGTTGTTGTCAAGGTGCTTCCGCCCAACGAGGAGGAGCTGTCGCTGATGAAGGGGCGGCAGGTGCTGTTCAGCTCCTACGATGTCAATCTGCAGCCGCGGCAGTACATCGAAAAACTTATGGAACTGAAAATCACGGCCATAGGTTTTGAATTTTACAAGGACTCGCACGACGATGTCTATCCTATAATACAGAGTTTCAGTGAGATATCGGGAACAACATCAATTTTGATTGCAGCCGAGTATCTGAGCAATGCACACGGCGGAAAAGGTGAGATGCTTGGTGGAATAAGCGGCATCAGTCCTACCGACGTAGTGATTCTGGGCGCCGGTACGGCTGCCGAGTACGCCGCTCGCACGGCCATGGGGCTTGGTGCTTCGGTCAAGGTTTTCGACAGGTCGATAAACCGCTTGCGCGAACTCCAACACCGTCTTGGAACGAAGATTTTTACATCGGTCTTGCAGCCCTTGGTTCTGCTCAAGGCTCTGCGTTCGGCCGATGTGGTTGTGGGTGCGCTTTACGAGAACGGGCGTGTCCGCGATTACATTGTCAGCGAGGATTCAATAAAGCAGATGAAACCCAACTCGGTGATCGTCGATTTGTGCATGAACCAGGGCGGATGCTTCGAGACATCGGAGGTTACATCGCTTGCCAACCCAACGTTCAACAAGTATGGCGTTGTTCATTATTGCGTGCCGAATATTCCGGCAAAGGTTTCGCGCACAGCCACATACGTACTGAGCAACATACTCGGACAGATAATTATCGAGCTTGGCGATACGGGTGGCATCAACCAAATGGTTAAGGAGAACGCTGGTCTCCGTGCGGGTGTTTATGTATATAACGGAATTCTTACTAACGAGGTGATAGGTAATCGTTTAGGATTGCCGTCGCAGGATATCAATCTGCTCTTGGCGGCATTCTGACATTTTTTGCAAAGCACAAAAAAAAGCGTGTCGGTAAGGCACGCTTTTTATTTTTCTGTTCAGTGAAGCACTATTTCATATACTTGTCAATTAGCCGCATCATCTTGCTGATATTGACCGGCTTGCTTATGAATCCGTCGAATTTGACTTCGGGAAGCGATGATAGGTTGAGGTCGGTGTCGTAGCAGGTATGCGCTATGACAGGCAGATTGGGGCGTTGCTTGCGGATTTCGATTGTGGCATCGATGCCGTTGATTTCAGGCATGCGAATATCCATAAGCACCAAATCAATTTCAGAATCACCGACGGCCATGTCAATGGCTTCGCGGCCGTTGCAGGCTCTTTCGATTGTGACGTTGGTCGGTGAAAGCACCCTCTCCAGAAATAAGTAGTTAATCTCCTCATCTTCAGTGATAAGGATTTTCTTGCCCTTCCAGTTATATTCCTCGTCTATCATCTCTGTTTTTTCTAAAAACACGCTAATTTATAAAATAAACTGAAAATTCACCTATTTATCGACAACACATCGTATTATTTTTTGTGCGCTGTCGGGCTGCAGTTCGATATTCTGACACTGGCTGATGTCTTTTTCGAGTGTTATGGTCATTACGGCGTCCACCTCGTTAATCTGCCAGTCGGTGGCTTTCACAGGGTTGCCGTCGGCCGATATTCTCATTGTCACAAGCGACTGGTTGAATAGGCATTTTGCGTCGTTGGCGTAGAGTTTTATTTGGTTGCCTCCGGCTTTTGCCATTACAATCTGCGGCACAACGGTCCATTCTTTCAGTTTGCTGATGTAGCCGATAAGCTCACGCGCGTTTTTAATATGCTGACGTACAGTTGGATGCCAGTCGATGCCCAGTCCGTCTTTCTGATTTTGCTCGCTCAGCTCGAAAAAATGCACCCGTCCTTTGTTGGCGGCATTGGCGCGGCTCACAACGGTTTGCACGCACTGGCGCTCAAGGGCAAGCTCGTCGCCGCCCAACATCGGGCCAATAAGGCAGACAATCTCAGGATTGGTGTAGTTTGTCTGAATCTGACTTATTAGATATAGGTATCGGTCGATGAATTTGGCAGTGTCAACTCCAGGTGTGCTGAAATCGTTGGTTCCTAGATTAATGCACACAAGGTCGGGCTTCTGGTGGAAATCGAATTTGGGTTTGGCGTCGTAGAGGAAGACGCGGTCGTAGTTGTTCGACATGCAGTCGGCGTTTCCCTCCGACGGTCCGGCGTAGTTGCGGTAGATGCCGATACCCGACCGGCTTGCCACCAGCGGACGCGCGTTGAAGCTGCGGGCTGTTATGGCGGCGTAGGTCATGTAGTGGTTCTCGGTTGAGGCGCCGAAACGCTCGCCTAGCCGCCCTTCGTTGCCGTAGCCGCAGGTTATCGAGTTACCTATGAATTCGATTGTCAGCTCGCGTTTGTCGCGCATCGGAATAATGGTTCCGTCGGTGCCCAAATCGAATCCTAGGAATGTCGTCTTACCAAACTCCAACTCGCTAATTTTCACTATTTCAATCTCGTGCACGCTTTTTTGGCCAAATTCGGCAATGGTGTAAGTGCCTTTGCCTTTGTTGGGTTTCAGTTTGCCGGTGTAAACATTATCGACTATCACGGCAAAGTAGTTCTCGCCTTTCTCATCGTTCAGCACCACACCGGCCTTTTCGGCATCAACAGTTGCGCGTATTGAGACGCCTGAATAGGAGAATTGAGGCGCTTCGGGTTTGCTGAAATCGATGCGGCCGCTGTATTCAATATCGGGGTTGGTTGCCATTATAAGCGCCGCGGCAAGTGTTGCAAGCAGATGCATAGTTGTGGTTTTAAAATTGATGTTTCAGAATCGGGTTAAAAAAAGTCCTGCAAACAGGAGAGAGTCCTATCTGCAGAACTTTTGCTGTTAAGCGGGAAATGCCGTCAGATTTGTGGTCCGAACGGTATTTTGAAGTCGAATCCCCACTTTGCCAATGTTCCGGTGTAATACAGTGCGCAGAATGCAATCAGCAGTATAACGAGCAGATACAATATCTTGCGCCAAACCGGAATGCCTTTTTGTGCAAACGGGTCTTTCAGTTTCAGTTTCGGATAGCTTGCAATCTTGGTAAGCGTTGCGCCGAAGATGATGTTCACCATTATGTCGGCGTTCACAGCCCAGCCGTTGGCGTTGAGCACCGGAGCCAGATTGCGCTTGCGCAGCTTCAGCCAAGCCATTATCATCGACGGACCGGATATGACGACTATAATGCCCACAATGATAGCAAGATACTGATACCATGTAAAGCCTTTCAAACCGTCGGCCACGCTAACAAGAGCGCTGCCAATCATGCCTAAAGCCATGCCAATGGCGGCAAATATACCAGCGAATTTGGCGATGTCGAAAGGCATTGCGGGTGCTGGTTTTTCGCCGTCGGCGGGTGCTTTGGCGGCCAGTTTAGTGGTTGTCTCTTCCATCATCTTGGCGTCTTTCTCGGCGGCGCGTTTGTTAATCAGGTTCTCAACCCAAACCGAGATGCGGCGGTATGGCGACCAGAAAGCCTGGCGGATACTTATAGGGTTCTCGATGATTTTTGTCACGGTGGCGTCCCAGTCGAGGCCGTTGCGGTCGTAGAAAACAGCGTTTTTGCCAACCATTAGGTTGTTCACCTCGCCGCTGGTCATAACGGCCACAATCTGCATTGTCTCGCTCTTGGTTTTCGAAACGCAGTCGCAGTAGAGCAGATACATTCCGCTGAAGCTGGCCATGGTGTTGTGTTTGCCCATGTCGGCCACTTTGATGCAGAGGTCGCAGCTGCGTTGGTCGATGTAGAGCGTGCCGGCCTGGAACATGGCTTTTTTGCTGCGGTCGTAGAAGTCGAGCAGCGTGACATAGTTGCGGAGCAGTGTGGTGAAGTCGCGGCAGAGGTGCAGCAGCTTGTCAACCTCGTTGATGCTGTTTGCTTCCGACTCCAGAGCCTTGTCTTGCTCAACAAGTGCCAGAAGGTCGGCTTTGCGGTCGGCTTTCAGTATGTTGCTGATGACATCGGCGCCAAGCGATTCCACTAGGCTGCCTTTCTTGCTGTCGAGCCAGGCGATGAACGGCGCGAATTTGGCGCCAACGCTTTGCCAGTCAGCCTCAGTTATGGCGTCTTTTTTGGCAAAATCGGCATCGAAAACCACGCTTTTCAAAGTGCTGAAAGCGGCCTGCCAAGCTGGGTTGATAGCGTCAATCTTCAGTGTCAGCGTGCCTTTGGTGCTTATCTTCGATAGCGGATATTCGGCAATCTCATTTCCGCACTCTGTCAGGTTTTTGCTACTGATAGCTTCAAACTGGCTCGGGGCAACGTTCAGTTGTTCTTCGGCATTGCTGTCGAAAGCCGATAGTTTGCAGCGCAGGAAGTAGTCGTCAACCTTCGGCTTTATGGCTTGATAGGCGGCCAGAGCTGCGGCAGTGTTATCTCCGTAGGGCAGGGTGGTGGCTTTCTGCCAGGCGTCATAGTCGGCGCAGTTGGCGTAGAAGGCTTCAATCTGGTCGGCGTTGACGCCGTCGGCACCGCTGCGGTCAATGGTTGAGCCTATCGTCTTGATGCAGGCCTCAATCACCGCTTTCAGGTCGGCGTCGTCGGTCGAGTCGGCAGTTATCACACCGTCGCCATTGAATTTTGTCTTGGCGAAGATTGCCATGCTGTCGGCGGTGTCGGCAATGGTTAGCACATCGCCCTCTTTGCCTAAGTTGCTGAGTATCTGTTTGGCCGAGGCGTAAATCTTTTTGCCGTTGTCGGTTTCCTGATTGATGTCATTAAGATTGATTTCGCCTTTCTGTTCAAACAGCAAGTCGTTGGTTTTCAGAATCGAAGTCAGCCAATTGGCAGCATCAATAACCTCGTTGACGCGGATTTTCCCGTCATTGTCAATGTCGAGCATCGCAAGGGTTTTCTCGTCAATCTCCAATCCTTTGACGGGGCAGCTGAGCACTGTCCACAGCTTTTGGTCGAGTTCGCCAAGATGTGCGATGTCCTCGCCCTTTGTGATATTTACGCGTGTGACTCCGCCAACCCCGGCAAAATCCCACTTGTAGCCTTTGGTTTTTTCCATATTATTAAAATTTAGTCTGCCAATATAGTTGAAATAGCTATCGGGTGTGGCATTAAAAATCTAAAAATCTCTGAATTTCTGTTTCCGTTTGCAATTTGTTAATTTAAAAGTGTCGTGTTTGTTGTCTATTATTCGACACACTTTTAAATTGCGCCAAAATAGCAATACAATGAAGCAATATCTTGACATGCTGTCGCACATTTTGGAAACGGGCGACACCAAAAGCGACCGCACCGGAACAGGTACCATAAGTACTTTCGGCTATCAGATGCGGTTTAATCTGAACGACGGCTTTCCGTGCCTGACAACTAAAAAACTGCACTTGAAATCGATAATCCACGAGCTGTTGTGGTTTCTGGCAGGCGACACCAATGTCAAGTATCTGCAAGACAACGGCGTTCGCATCTGGAACGAGTGGGCCGACGCCGACGGCAATCTGGGGCACGTTTACGGCTATCAGTGGCGTTCGTGGCCGGCTCCCGACGGCTCGCACATCGACCAGATATCGAAACTGATAAACGACATCAAGACCAACCCCGATTCGCGCCGTCTGATTGTGAGTGCATGGAACGTGGCCGACATCGACCACATGGCTCTGCCGCCGTGTCACGCGCTTTTCCAGTTCTATGTGCGAAACGGCCGCCTATCGTGCCAGCTATACCAGCGCAGCGCCGACGCTTTTCTGGGCGTGCCGTTCAACATCGCATCCTATTCGCTCTTGACAATGATGGTTGCGCAGGTATGCCACCTGCAGCTGGGCGAGTTTATCCACACCTTTGGCGATTTGCACATATATAATAATCACCTTGAGCAAGTAAAGTTGCAACTCACCCGCGACCCGCGGCCGCTGCCCACAATGTGGATAAATCCTGAAGTTGACGATATTTTCAAATTCAAGTTCGAAGATTTCCGCCTCGACAACTACAACCCGCATCCTCATATCAAAGGCGAAGTGTCGGTTTAACTGAATTAAACTGACTTAAATCAGTTCCGCTGCAATGCAAATATTGTCGGCGCGGGGTATTATTTTTTCCGGCGTCTGATTAAATTTATGCATTGTTTTTAACCTCTTGATTATGAAAGATAAGATAACCACGCTGCATAAGGTGATAATTGTGCTGAGTGCAGTATTGACATGCGTTTTGATTCTGGGTTTGGTGCTTGCGGCTATCGGTGTCGAACCTGTTGGAGGAGTGTTTGTGATAGGTGTGGCTGCGTTTCTTGCCGCACTTGTAATCTCGGTAACGCTATTTTTCATTTTCAGGCATAAGTTGCGTGAAGGTGCGCTGGCGAATATTTTGCGCCGCGAGGCCAATCTGCAGGCGCACACCAAGGAGCTTCAGGCTGTGTTGCAGAACATTAGCGAGGCGCTCATCACTGTCGACCGTAACGGAAACATTTGGAGCGTGAACGATGTGGCCATGCAGCTTACAGGTTTCAACCGCAATCAGATAGTGGGGCATAATATTGTGTCAATTTTCAATATAAGCGATAAGGACGGCACCAAGCTCGACCATTTGGTGGCCGATGTCTTGAAAGGACACGAAAAGATTCTGCTGCCCGAAGGAACGATGCTGACTCGCAAAGACGGCAAGCAGGTGCCGGTTAAGGGAACCTTCTCGCCAATGAAGAACGAGCTGAACTTGATGACAGGCTTTGTTGTCACCTTCAACGACAACTCCGATGCCTATTACAAAAGACAGTTGCTGGAGCAGGGCGTCGACTCGTATCAAAGGATTTTCAACTGCAATCCGCACCCGATGTGCATCTACGATTTGGATGAGTTCAATGTGCAGATGACCAATCAGGCGGTGAGCGACATATTGGGATATAGCGTTGAGAAGGTGCTGAATACGAGCATTTTCAACTATGTGCCGTCGCAGTTTGCCACAATGATGAAAACTGCCGACCCCATTCTGCAGAAGAAGATTCAGAACGACAACCGCTGCTATCTTATTAATAAGGAGGGGGTTCCGGTTTGCATGCAGAAATCGTCATTCAGCATAAAATTCAACGGCAAGCAGTGCCGCTATGTGCTCTTCTCCGAGCTGCCCGACGAGAAGCTTGCCGCCGACATATCCAGCCTTCAGCGCCGCTATAAGCAGATGATGGACAGTACGCCAGAGGCCATTCTTGTCCATAACCTCGAGGACAAGATAACCTACGTGAACCAGTTCTGCGTCAAGCTGTTTGGCGCCACCGGTCCTGAGCAGCTTGTCGGCCGTCATATCAAGACAATTTATGCCGAAGGAGTTTTCGACAGCATCCGTGCGCAGATTATCAAACTGACAACCAGACAGAAAAGTTCAGAAGAGGCCGTCCGCGACATGGTTCGCCTCGACGGTTCGCATTTTTTGGCGTCAATTGTCGGAACATCGTTTGTGATGAACGGCGAAATGTATGTTCAAGTGCTTATAAAAGAGCATCTTGGTAACGAAGAGGCCGTTGCTGCCACAAACAGCGATTTCCGCAATCTTACCGACATCGGCGACTTGCAGATTTGGAAGTTCGACATCACGGGTAATATTGTCTTCGCCAACACGGCACTCAAGTATTTTGTGGGCGATACCGGCAAACTGTATCTCCATGGCGGTGAGTGGCGCAACCTTATCCACCCTGAGGAGCGCGACAGCCGGCTCAATGCCGGAAAGCAACTGATGGCGCGTTACGAGGACTTGCAGACCGAGGTGCGGCTGCTGTGCGGCAACGGCAGCTACTACTGGTTCTACGTCTGCGCCACGCCAAACTTCGACTCAACAGGAAAATGCATCGGCTACATTGGCTACAACATCAACATCAACCGGCGCAAACTGGCTGAAATTGAGATGGAAAAGGCGAAGAAACAGGCCGAGGAGAGCTTGCGGCTCAAATCGTCGTTCCTGTCAATACTGTCGCACGAGATTCGTACACCGATGAACGCTATCATCGGCTTTACCGACCTGCTGAAAATGAACAGCACGCCCGAAAACACGGCCAAGTACATCGACATAATACAGCGCAACGGCTACAATCTGCTGTCGATTATCACCAATACCGTCGAGGCGTCGAAAATCGACTCAAATCAGATTTCGGTCAATAACGAAAAGTTTGATATAAAGCAACTTGCCGACGAGGTGTTTTCTGATTCCCAGTTGCGCAACGACAACAATCTGGTGATGACGCACAACAATCAGCTTCCGCCGAAGATGATAATAGTGTCGGACAAGTTCAAAATCCGCCAGTTGCTCAACTATGTGCTCGACAACGCGCTCAAATACACGCCAAGTGGCAGTGTGACTATGGAGTCGGTGCTGCGCGATGACAAAATGGTGTTTACTATTGTCGATACTGGAATAGGTGTTGCCGAAGTCGATAAGGAACGGATTTTCAAGAAGTTCTACCGTGTCGATAACAATAGCACCATACAGTCGCGCGGGGCAGGGTTGGGTTTGCATATCACCCAGGCCTATGTTAAGGTGCTGGGCGGCACAATCAAGTTCGACTCGTCGGTCGATGTTGGCTCAATGGTCACAATCGAGATTCCATGCGTCAAAGAGGAGTCGGAGCTGTTGGCGCGTGCTACCGATTCGGGTTTGTTCTCGAAGCAGAAATCGATTGTGCTGGTGGCTGAAGACGATGAGTTCAACGCTATCTACATTTCGACCATACTTGAAGGCGCAGGCTATCAGGTGCGGCTTGCCTACGACGGCGAGGCTGCCGTGAAAGCCGTTCACGAGGAACCCGATATAAAACTGGTGCTTATGGACCTCCAGATGCCTATAATCGACGGTTTTGAGGCGCTGAACCAGATAAGGCAGTTCAACACCGATATTCCGGTGATAGCACAGACCTGCTTTGCATTGTCCGATTTCCGTTACAAGATGAAAGACAACGACTTTGCCGATGTGATGTACAAGCCGCTGCAAAAAGACCGTCTGCTCGAGATTGTCGGGAAATATATGGGAGGAGAGGAAAACGATAACGAAAAACGATAACGAAAAACGATAACGATAACGAAAAACGATAACACTGACGCTGACACTAACGAAAACGTAAACACTAACGAAAACGATGACGATAACACTGAGGCAAACAACTAAACACTAAACTCTTACCCCTAAACTTTTAACTTAAAACTTCGAAAACTTATAACTCTAAACTTTTACAATGAAAATCGTAATCTGGGACTGGAACGGCACTTTGCTCGACGATGTGCAGATAGGCATTGAGGCCATGAACATTCTTCTCCGCCGCCGCCAGTTACCGCTGTTGACAGTTGAGCGTTACAAGCGGCTGTTCACCTTTCCCGTCAAAGATTATTACGCTGCCATAGGTTTCGATTTTGATGCCGAACCGTTCGAGAAACCGGCCATTGAGTATATGGACGAATATTTTCGCCTTATGCCGCAGGCCACATTGTATAAAGGTACAAAGGAATTGCTTGATTGGCTTAACGGTCAGAATATAAAGCAGATAATAATGTCGGCAATGGAGCAGGAAGCGCTTGAGAAATCGGTTGCCGAACTGGGAATAACCAATTGCTTTTCAGATATATGCGGATGCAGTAACCACTATGCCAACGGAAAGGTTGAGCAGTGTCAGCTGATGATGCAAAAACTGAATATTCAGCCCGCCGATGTGCTTTTTGTAGGTGACACCCTTCACGACAAGGAGGTTGCCGACAAAATAGGCTGCCGCTGCGTGCTTATGGCGCATGGACACCAAAACCGCAACCGGCTTGAAAACAGCGGATGCACGGTGCTTGACGATTTTGGGGAGTTGAGGAGGTGGATTGAAAAGTACGATAACGAAAAACGATAACACTGACGCTTACGCTGACACATTTTTAATTATCCATGTTCTCTTTTTCAAATTCTTTCGTATATTTCGCACCTGTTTGAATTATGTGTAGCAAACGATAATTTAATTCAAACGATAACGAAAATAATAACCTCTTTATAATCAAATATTTTATGTCTATGAGAAGAGTTAAGAATTTCCTTTTAGCCGCTGCAACCCTGCTTGCAACAACAATGACAATGGCCCAGAGCGGCTTCAACTATCAGGCGGTTATTCGTGACGCTGACGGCAACCTTGTTGCCGACCAGAACATAACGATTCGCATTTCGCTTATGAGCGGAACCACCACTCTCTATCAGGAGAAGTTGGCGACAACAACCAACGTCTATGGCGTGGCAACAGTTGTGGTAGGCACAGGCCAACCGCTTACCGGCTCGTTTTCGAGTATCGACTGGAGCAAGGGCGAGATAAGCATGAAGACAGAGTTTGACCCCAACGGCGGCAACAGCTTTGTGACAGTAGGCACAACACGGCTGCAATCAGTTCCGACGGCCGAGTACGCCAAAACAACCAGCGCGGTTAAGAACCCGACCGATATTCAAATCCAGGCAAAAGAGAGCGCCGCTGATGACGAGGTGCTTTTCTCAGTAAAAGACAAAGACGGCAACATAGTGTTCGCCGTATATAATAATGGTGTCCGTGTGTATGTTGACGACAGCGACGGCGGCAAGGCGGCCAAGAGCGGTTTTGCCGTAGCCGGCCGCAAGGCAAAAGGCGCGGGCGACACCGAGGGCAACACCTATTTCGCCGTTAACAACCAAGGTACTCAGGTGTTTGTTGACAGCGAGGA
>JAFZWI010000003.1 GCA_017617355.1 Salinivirgaceae bacterium
CGCCCTTCTCGCGTTTGAGCCGCACTATTTCTGACTGCATTTGCTGTGTATTCATTCTTTGCCGCAAGCCCTTTATGGTTTGCGGTCGCAAATGTAATGGTTTTTGTTTATTAACCTACTATTTAAATGGGTTAAATATTGGAAAGATTGTATCGCACAGACGACACTGCCCCGATAGGTAACGGGAACACTGATTTACACAGAATTTTTAACCACGGAACGCAACCTGAAGGTTGAATTAAGGCTTATTCCTTCAACATTTTGCGAATCTCTTTATCGAAGTCTGAATCAATGTGTTGGGTGGGGTTGAACAATCGATATTCTTCCTCGGCTTTTCGGTCGGCTTCTTCGCGAGTTACGCTTCCTTTGTCGGGTAGCAAGGCGTATCGGCGGAAAGTCAGAAACTCGTTGACTGAACTTGCGAACTGTTTCATTGTGAACGCATTACCTCGTTCAATCAAATCTTCAATGTAATCGAAATAGCCGCTCACCGCCCGCTCCAACTGTCGAATCTCTTTTTCGGGCAGATAGTTTTTAGCCACTTTGGCATCGCTCAACAGCACACGTCCGTCGGGGGCGTTCTTCCACGTCTGCAACCCCATATTCTCTTTGTTGTGGTCGGCGCGGTTGAAGATAATCTCGGGTGCTGTCTGCCCCGTAATGGCGTAGTGGAAACGGTTCTGTACCATTTGGAAAAACTCGCGCGTGGTTGGCGAATTGCGGTCGTAGTCGTACGAGCACTCGGCAAAAATATCGGTTATCTGCTGCCAAATGCGGCGCTCGCTTGCGCGAATGCTTCTAACCCTTTCGAGCAACTCGCGGAAATAATCGGTGCCAAACACAGCCGTGCCCTGTTTCAGCCGCTCATCGTCGAGCACAAAGCCCTTGCGGATATACTCGTTTAGAATTTTTGTGGCCCAAATGCGGAATTTTGTGGCCCGCGCCGACGACACGCGGTAACCAACCGCAATAATGGCATCGAGAGAGTAGAACTCAACTTTCTCGGGAATTTCGCCTCTGAATCCCCTGTTTACGACACTTTCCATTTTGGAAATAGTCGCGTCTTTGTCTAATTCTCCCGAATCGAAAATGTTTTTCAAATGCTTGCTAATGGCGGGAATCCCTACACCGAACAACTGTGCCATCGCTTTCTGCGTGGCCCAAATTGTCTCATTTTTTATCACCACCTGCACTTTGCCCTCGTCGTCGGGCAGTTGGTATAGAATGAATTGTATCTCGTTGGTCATTTTTCTTGCGGTTTTTATTATTGATTTTCTGTTAGTTTGTTATTCTTTTCTCGTTCATTTCAAAATATCAGAAACCAAACGTCTTAACTGCTCTTTGTCAGGAAGATACAATTCGTATTTCGACACAAACAGATTCGCATCCATTCCATAAGTGGCATATTCCACCATTAGTTCGTCTTTGTAATGACTCAAAATGATTCCTATCGGCGGATTGTCGCTTTCAACATTCTCCTCTTTGGCAAAATAGCCCATATACATATTCATCTGTCCGATATCTTTGTGCTTTACAGCGCCTTTCTTCAAATCAATCAACACAAAACATTTGAGAATACGGTGATAAAACACAAGGTCGATATGATAATGCACATTATTGATTGTCAACGGATATTGCCGACCGACAAACGCGAACCCCTTGCCCAATTCGAGAAGGAAAGTCTGCATATTGTCTATCAGTTTCTGCTCAAGTTCGCGCTCGCTGTATTTCAGCTTGTTGGCAAGTCCGACAAACTCCAATGTATAAGTGTCTTTTACCACATCTTCAGCTTTCTGAACTCTCTGTCCTTTGTGCGCCAATTGCAGAACGCCCTCCTTGTCTTTGCTTTGCGCCAAACGCATAAACAGGCCGCTTTCCTTTTGGCGGTGCAGTTCGTCGACCGACCAATTCTCTGATACACACTCATTTTCGTAAAACTGACGTTCCAAATCGCCATCGATTGTGATTAGTTCGCAAATGTGCGACCACGTTAATTTGTCAGATATCTGACAAATTGGGGTGTTCGAAGATTTTTCAGACGTCTGAAAAATGTCAGACGTCTGACATTTTGAGTACATCAGGTAAAATTTGCGCATATTGTTCAGATTTGGTCGACTGTAGCCTCGTCCAACTCTGGCAGTCAATATTTTAGCAAGACTCGTAAGCAATTTGGCACCGTACTTTGCCCGCGCATTACCCTGCTGCTCGAACTCAACAATATGCCGCCCCACATTCCAATATGTTGTTTTTATGGTTTGGTTTATGCTAATAGCCAATTGTTGCCGTCCGCTTTCGATTTCGGCCACAATACGGTCGGCAAGTTGCATCAATTCCGCATCTGGCATAGGCACTACTGACTTTACCGATTCGCGTATTTGAATTTTGTTGTTATCCATTGTGTTATTATTGATTTTCAATTAGTTTATCCCATAAATCTTTAGGTAGCATTTTTTGAAATTTATCGGCGCTGCCTTGAGGAATGATTATATGTTTTAAAGAATCACACCAAATAAATGCAGTTTCCCCGATATTAGTTACCGAATCAGGAATAATAATTTGTCGTAATGATTTGCACCCACAAAAAGCCTTTTCTCCAATACTCGTGACAGAATTAGGTATTGAGATTTTTCTTAATGCATTGCACCACGAGAATGCCTCTTTTCCAATTGTTGTGATAGTGTTTGGTATATTAATATGTTGCAATGATTTATGATAACTAAATGCGCCATCGCCAATGGTAGTAACACTATCTGGAATTACTACATTTTTATCATTTCCCGTGTACGCAATCAGAATCTTATTTTGCTTGTCTATAAGCATATTGTCTTGAACTATGAAACGGGAAGATTCGCTTTTTAATTCCACATTCCTACACTTGTAAAAAGGTGCAAATCCAATATCTGCAATAGAATCGGGTATTGTAATATGTTGCAAGGATTTGCATTTATAAAAGGCACCTTCTCCAATTGCTGTAATCGATTTCGGAATATCTACATTTTTTGCATTTCCAACGAACGAATTAAGACGTTGTTCTTGATTATCAATAAGTAAACCATCTGTAACAATATAACGAGAAGAACAACTCGCTAACTTTAAATTCTTGCATCCACAAAATGGTACTCTTCCAATCATTTTAAGAGATTTTGGAAGGCATAATTTTTTCAATGACTTGCAATCACTAAAAGCCAATTGTCCAATGCTTTCTACCAAGTCTGGCAAAATAATTTGTTTCAATATTTCACATCCATCAAAAGCATAATCGCCTATGATTGAGACAGAATCAGGTATTGTGATTTGTTGAAGTTTTCTACAAAACCAAAAAGCCTTATCACAAACAACATTCGTTCCG
>JAFZWI010000017.1 GCA_017617355.1 Salinivirgaceae bacterium
CATTTCCTGACTGATAATCCGGAAATTATCGGTATGGGTGTTGTCATTCTCTGGATTGATGTGGTGCTTGAATTCGGCCGCGCTGTGAACGTGTTTGCCGTGAATGCGCTGCGTTCGGCCGGCGACATCTATTTCCCCGTGCTGCTGGGCATTGGCGTTATGTGGACGGTTTCTGTCGGCTTGAGCTATCTGTTCGGCATCGGCTTTGGCTGGGGCCTGATTGGTATGTGGGTTGCTTTCGTGCTCGACGAGAACATCCGCGCCACAGTGTTCATCAAGCGTTGGTGGGGAATGAAATGGACAACGAAGAGTTTTGTTAAATGACGATAACGATGACTTTAACAATAACTCCTAACTTTTTTCATCCCCAAAAATCACTATCGGCATAGCCAAAAATCATCATTTGTTGTAATGCTTTAGCGGGTTACAATAGTTGCAAATACTATAAATTTGCCGTGAAAAACAACAAAGATGTCAGAAGATAAATACACAACAAGCCGTTTATCGGAACTTGCTAACAATCAAGAAGCTACAATAGTCAAAGTGCTTGGCCACGGCGCTTTCCGCAAGCGCATAACCGAAATGGGGTTCGTTGCCGGCACAAACATCAAGGTTATAAAACAGGCTCCGCTAAAAGGGCCTATCGAGTACGAACTGCTTGGCTACCATGTGTCGCTGCGGCATAGCGAGGCCGAGCTTATCGAGGTTGTGACAGACACCAACGCTCACATCAATGCCGGCGATACATTCAGCCGTGAGGAGCTTACAACCGAGCCTTTCAGCGAATTGGTGAAGCGCGCAAGCAAAACGATAAACGTGGCGCTGGTAGGCAACCCCAACTGCGGCAAGACATCGCTGTTCAACCACGCCACTGGCCGTCACGAGAAGGTTGGCAACTACAGCGGCGTTACCGTTGACGCAAAAATGGCGACTGTTGAGCACAACGGCTACACCATAAACATAACCGACCTACCCGGCACTTACTCAATATCAGAATATACGCCAGAGGAACTGTATGTCCGTCAGCATATCTTCGAGAAAAACCCCGACATCATTCTTAATGTTATCGACGCCTCGAACCTTGAGCGCAACCTCTACCTAACAACGCAGCTTATCCCGATGAATATCAGAATGATAGTTGCGCTAAACATGTTCGACGAGCTGGAGAAGAAAGGCGATAAATTCGACTACAAGATGCTAGGCGGAATGCTTGGAATGCCCTTCATTCCCACCAACGGCCGCAACGGAGCCGGATTGAACGAGGTGCTCGACAAGATTATCGAGGTTTATGAGGGCCGCGACCCGAAAGTGCACCAGATACAGGTGAACTACGGAAAAAACATTGAGGAGGCTGTGACGGCCATTCGCAGCGAGATTGAGCATCACGAGCTTCTGAACGAAAAGTATTTTCCGCGTTTTGCGGCGCTGAAACTGATTGAGGGTGACAAGATTTTCATCAAGAACATCGCAGCTCACCCCGATGCCCAACATATTGTAAGTCAAGCCGATGAACAGCGCGCACTGCTTGAGAAGGAATATGGCGACACAGCCGAGACAATACTTGCCGACGCGCGTTACGGATTTATCCGAGGCGCACTGAAAGAGACGTTTGTACCTAACAGCAAGCCCGATTTCGGCAAAGGCTATAAGATAGATAAAGTGTTGACTAATAAATGGTTCGGACTGCCAATATTCATCATTTTCATGTGGCTGATGTTCCAGGCGACATTTACGCTCGGCCAGTATCCTATGGACTGGATTGAAGCCGGGGTTGAATGGTTAAGCGGCTGGTTGTCAGCACTAATTCCGGCAGGCTCGCTTCACGACCTTGTTATCGAGGGCATCATTGGCGGTGTTGGCGGAGTCATCGTTTTTTTGCCTAACATATTGATACTGTTCCTGTTCATATCGTTTATGGAGGACAGCGGATATATGGCGCGCGCCGCCTTCATTATGGACGTGGCGATGCACAAAATCGGGCTTCACGGCAAGTCGTTCATTCCGCTGATTATGGGTTTCGGCTGCAACGTGCCAGCCATTATGTCAACCCGGACGCTTGAGAACCCAAAAGACCGTCTGCTGACAATGCTGATTGTGCCACTGATGTCGTGCAGCGCGCGGCTACCGGTCTATGTTCTGCTTATTTCAGCCTTCTTCAACACTCATCAAGCGCTGATAATGTTGATGATATACGTTATCGGCATTCTGCTGGCAACCATTATGGCATTCATTTTCAAGCACGCTTTCTTCAAGCACGACGATGCACCGTTTGTTATGGAGCTGCCCCCCTATCGCATCCCGACGCTGCGTAACACGTTGATACATATGTGGGATAAGACGGCGCAGTATCTGACCAAAATGGGCACTGTCATTCTGCTTGCATCAATAATAATTTGGGCACTTGGCCACTATCCGCAGAAGGTGCGCTACTCGGTTCCCTATCAGGATATTATTGCGCAAGTTGGAAATAATGAGAATCTTAACAATGAACAGAAAGCCGCTACCATTAGCCAGCTTGAGTATGATATGAAGGCCGAACATCTTGAAAAATCATATATCGGGCGCATCGGACACTTGATTGAGCCGACTATCAGTCCGCTTGGTTTCGACTGGAAAATCGGTGTCTGCCTGCTAACCGGAATGGCTGCAAAAGAGATAGTTGTGAGCACTATGGGCGTTCTTTATCAGTCTGACGATGAAGAAGACACATCGAACTTACAAGCCAAACTGCAACAAGAGACATACAAACGTGGTCCGCACAAGGGCGAGAAAGTGTTCAGTCCGCTTGTGGCATTATGTATGATGATTTTTGTGCTGATTTATATGCCGTGTATTGCCGCCATAACCGCCGTGAAAAATGAAGGCGGCACCAAATGGGCGGTGTTTACGGCCTGCTACACAACACTTTTGGCGTGGATTGTCACGTTTGCTGTGTATCACGTTGGGATGATGATTTTGTGAGTGTTACACTAAACGCTGACACTGACACTAATTCAAACGCTAAATATTCTATATTCTGAATTCTACATTCTAAATCATTATGCTTCAAGACATTATAACAATAGCAATAATTGCAACCGCTGTCGGTGTTGTTATATTGCGGTTTGTACGTCGGATTCAGGGAAAGAACAAGTGTAACTGTTCAAATTGCGAAGGCTGCAGCTGCAACGCAAACTGTCAATGCTGCGGAAACAAGGATAGTTAGAATATTCATAGCCAAAAGTTATATTTGCGGATAATTCTTTTGGTATGAATCGTTTTCTCACCTTTATAACACTGATTATCAGTTTATTTGCCGCTTCAGATTTGAACGCACAGAATTACGAATTCAAGAATGCGTTTATTGGCAACAAAACAATCACGCGGACTATGGCAAGGCTTATTACGCGAACCAAATATTCGGAACTTGATTATGTCTTATCAAAATCGACGCAATACAATCCCGACAGTCATTCAGAGGTTAAAGAATTGAAAGACAGCTCGATTGTTATTCTTAAGACTGGTATGCAGTGGATGCTGAACAAAAAACCGCAAAAGCCCCTATTCTACAGCATTAGAGTCTTGATTAACAGCCGGAACGATATGGTTGCCAATTATTACCAATTTGTTGTCTTTTGCAAATACTTCAAGAAGAATGGCGATTTGAATTACAATTCAATTGATTATATATCAATGGATAAGGATTTTATTTTGGACAATGGCGTAAGGTTTCCGATGAAATATTTAATCCGTTTTTCATCCGATGGAAAACCAATGGTTTACTAAGTCTCAGACAATCGGTTTTAAAGTGCTATTTTTAAACACATATTAATACCTTTGCCGCAAATGCTATTGAAATGACCAAGACCGCCGTTGTGATACTTAACTGGAACGGGCGTAAATTCCTTGAGGATTTTCTGCCTTCGGTTACCGCGCACTCAACAGCCGCCGGTACTGAAATATGGGTTGCCGACAACGGCTCAACCGACGACAGTGTCAGCTTTCTGAAACAGAATTATCCGCAGGTGCGCACACTCTTGTTCGACAAAAACTATGGATTTACAGGCGGTTACAACAAAGCCTTGCAACAGATTGAAGCCAAATATTTTGTCTTGCTAAACTCCGATGTGGAGGTTACGGCAAACTGGCTCGAGCCTATGGTTGATTTTATGGACTCGAATCCCGATGTGGCGGCTTGTATGCCAAAACTGCTTTCATATCACAACCGAACAAGTTTCGAATATGCTGGTGCTGCCGGCGGTTTCATAGACAAATATGGTTTCCCGTTTTGCAGAGGTCGCATTATCGGCTTTGTTGAAAACGACAACGGCCAATACAACGACGTGCGAGACATTTTCTGGGCTACTGGCGCCTGTATGTTTGTGCGCAGTAGTGTTTACAACAGTTTGGGCGGCCTCGATTCTGATTTCTTCGCACATATGGAAGAAATAGACCTTTGCTGGCGGATGAAAAATCAAGGACACCGCATAGTTGTGATACCAAAATCGGTGGTGTATCACGTTGGCGGCGGCACCCTGCCAAACAACAATCCGCGCAAATTGTTCCTGAACTATCGCAACAATCTGTTTATGCTGTACAAGAACCTGCCTGCAAAAGCTTTTCACCGCACTCTGATAAAACGGATGCTTTTCGACGGATTATCGGTTGGTATGTATTTGATGCAGTTTAATTTCCGATTTGCTTGGGCCGTACCTCGCGCCCACTTCGATTTTTACAGAAACTTGAAAAATCTGCGCCAAAAACGAGAGAAACTTCAGCAAGTACGAACCGTAGAGTATCACAATGAGCGATACAAGCGCAGCATTGTTATTGATTATTATTTGCGTCGGAAAAAAGTGTTTTCAGATTTGATGAGAGAGTAATCTGTTCTCAAACTTACTTAATTGAAACTTTTAACTAACAATGAATAAGATAGATATAATGAACGAGCGGACCATTGGGACGCTTATGGATTTTATGGGGATTAGATTCACCGCTTTTGGCGATGACTGGCTTGAGGCCACAATGCCGATAAACGAGCGAACATGCACTCCAGCCAAGATAGGTCACGGCGGCGCGCTGATGGCTCTGGCCGAGTCGGTTGGCAGTAGTCTGTCGTTTCTGAACATCGATATGGAAAAACAAGATGTGCGCGGCTTGGAGATTAAAGGCAACCACCTGAAAGCCGCCACAGGCACAGTTACAGCCCGTGCCACCCTACTGCACAAAGGCCGCACAACACACGTCTGCGAGATAAAAATCCGTAACGAAAACGGCGACCTCGTAAACGTCAGCCAGATGACTAACATTGTGATAAACAGGAAGTGAATGTTACAGCATCTTTCATACTTTTGATGATTACTAAAATTGCGTATTATGAATAAATCTGTTTGTAGCATTGTTGTTTCGGTTTACAACGAAGAGGCTGTAATAGATCAATTCTACTCAACTTTAACAGAGATAGTCACAAAATTAAAATATACGGTTGAAATACTGTTTGTTAACGATGGCAGCACAGACAACAGCCGACAGTTGCTTGATAATTATGCAGAAAAAGACAACCGCGTAAAAGCCATTCATTTCTCGCGCAACTTCGGGCACGAAGCGGCAATGATTGCTGGAATTGACAATGCTTGCGGCGATGTCATAATTTGTATGGATGCCGATTTGCAAAATCCACCGCAACTGCTTGAGTCAATGCTTAATAAATACACTGAAGGCAACGATATAGTAACAATGGTACGCGAAGGTCGTGCCGATGGCGGGCTTTACAAACGGATAACATCAAGTTTGTTTTACTCAGTCATCAACCATTTGTCAGACACACAGTTAAAACAGAATGCCTCCGATTTTTTCCTGATTTCGAAAAAAGTTGCCGACGTGCTGAGAAACAATTACCGTGAACGCACTCGTTTTTTGCGCGGATTCATACAAATTGTTGGTTTCAAGACAGCTACAATGCCGTACTATGCACCTAAACGCGCAGCCGGTGAGAGTAAATACTCGTTTATGAAATTGGCGCATTTTGCATTCAATTCATTAGTATCGTTCTCCAAAGCGCCATTGAAACTTGGCATTTATTCTGGTTTGTTATTCAGCTTGTTAAGTGTCGCCCTCATAATTTTTTCGTTAGTAATGTGGATTGTTGACCGACCTGTCAGCGGATACACTACAATTGTAATCTTTTTGAGTGCATTTGCCGGAATACTATTAATTGTCGTCGGCATAATCGGCTACTATATCGGGTTTATTCTTGACGAAGTGAAAGGACGCCCGTTATATATCATTCAAGATATTAAACATCAGGAAGATAAATGAAAGACAAGAAACAATTGCTGATTTATGCGGCTTTGGCAGCGACAGCATTGATTTCATTGCTGCCCTTTTTCAAGGTTGGATTCACTTGCAGTGATGATTTTCATTATTTTATTACAGCGCGACATCCAGAAATTTGGGTAGGCGATGCAATGGTGTATGCAAGAGACGCAGGACGGTTCTATTTCCTCATAACCAAATTCTTCTACTATATACCCTATCTTATTGACAGTTTTGTATATACGAAGGCTGTTCAATATATTTCACTACTCGCAAGCTATGTAATGTTCTCTTGGTTTGTGTACAGACTGTTCAAATCGAAGAACTTAAGTTTGTTGGTTATGCTGTTGCTCATTTTCGACACAACTATTACCCGCAACAATCACGTGCCTACAATAGCTTATCCGTTCTATTTCAGTTTCAGTTTGATACTGTTCATAGGTGCCATTCTTATTTATCTGAATTACAAAGAAAAAGGCGGTTATTGGCGTATTCTGCTATCCTCTGCGTTATTCCTTGTAACCTATCTTTTCTACGAAACATACCTGATTTTTGCAATAATATTCGGTATTGTAATCGTAATACAGCATTGGAAAACAAACGGTTTCACGTTAATGTTGCGCAACCGTGATTTTTGGCGCGAAGTGCTACCGTACATTGGTTCTGCCGCAATATATTTGGGTTGCTATTTCGGCTATCGGCAATGGATTCTTCATATTAATCCAGACAAGAGCTTCTATGACGGTGCAGCCTTCTCTTTCGCTTCGTTCAGCATTAGCGGATTCTTCAAAGTATTAGGACGGTGCACGCGCTTTGCCTTGCCAGGACAGTGTTTCTTCGAAAGCCATGGACTTATGGCCAACAATTCACAACTGATTGGCGGACACCGCCGTGGAATAAACATGATATTAGCCCACGCACCCGCAATAGTTTGGGTAAATGCCTTAATACAAGCAGGTTTGGTGTGGTTCTTGACACGTGACAAGGAATCGTTGCCGTCAGACAATAAGAAAATCACTATCGGAATCGTAGTTAGCCTTATAATTGGCTTCTTCGCTCACACGCTGATTGGTATCGCAAAAAAATATAACACAGAATGGTGCCATTGGATGCACGGATATGTAACGTCGTACTATGCCATTTTTGCATTGATGCTGGTTTTGGCATTGCTTATAGCGCTATTGCTCAACAATATAAAAAACATTAAATGGCGAAATACGGCACGTATTATATTGTGTACCGCTATTCTGATTTTTGCAATACTGATAGGTTACACCAATCAGCACATAAGCCGGGAATGGGTTAAAACTCAAAACAGGCTCAATCTGATTGACTTGATTGCCAAATCTGACTATTTTTCAAAACTTCCAGAAAACACAATAATATGTAGCGACGAATTGCATACAATATCATGGACGGCCGAGAGTATAAGTCATGGCCATGAAATTGAAGATTACATTGATTTAAGAGCTAAACGCAGATACAAATATGTGAAATCTGATGCTTTGGAACAAGTTCCTGACAGCCTTCCAAGCTATTACATTCATGCCGTTGAAACAACAAAGGCTTGTGAATTGCTTATATCTTTCTCCAAACTCAATAAAAGCTATGATTCAGACTTGCCATACGCCGTAGAATCTGACATTTTCTACTACTCGCCTGCTAAACAATATACGGTTTTCTATCAGTCGGACGGCAAATGGAAGCATATTTCATACAAGGCAGAATCTGAAAAGCAGAGACTTACACATATCAGCATAACTGATACAGTTATAAATCCGCGTACAATTGTTATCAGCGATATGATTTTGCCGGAATAAACAAGCAATAGAGTATGTTACAAAATATCATTGTTAAAATACGGAATCTAGATTACAAATCTTTGATACTGTTGTGGTTAAAAGACATTCGCTTTTGGATTGTTTTTTTTGCCCTGCTCAGAATATACGGCATAACCAACCCTCCATTAGAAGTTTCTCACGCTTGGCGACAGACAACAGTGGCAATGGCCGCTCGAAATTTCTATGAGATTGACCCAAATATTCTTTACCCGAGAATTGACATAAGCGAAGACCTGACAGGCATCACAGGTATGGAATTCCCGTTGTTGAACTACCTGATTTACCTAATGTCGCTTGTATTTGGATATGCACATTGGTATGGCCGGCTTATCAATTTGATTGTCACAAGTATAGGCTGCTGGTTTGGCTACAAATTGTTGCAGAAATACTTTGCGGAGCGTATGTCGTTCCTTTCGATTTTTGTACTGATTGTTTCACTATGGTTCCCCTTTGCCCGCAAAATAATGCCAGACACATTTGCTATGTCGCTTGTGATTATGGGCATCTACTTCGGCACAAACTATTTAGAGCAAAATAATCGACAATTTGTCAATCTACTGGCATATACACTGCTAACCTTAGCCGGTCTGCTGTCGAAACTGCCTTCGGGATTCATTCTTGCAGTGTTTGCCATACCGATTTTCAACAAACAAATCGCACTGAAGCGCAAAATAGTTTTCTGTTCGGTGTCAATAATGCTATGTGTGCCAGTTGCATGGTGGTATTTCTATTGGGTGCCCTACCTTGTCAATGAGTTTGGATTGTGGCATTTTTTTATGGGGAAAGACATTGCGGAAGGAGCACGTGAGATTGCCGAACACTTTGGCCAGACACTCAAGCATTTCTACGACTATGCGCTAAAATTTTCAGGCTTTTTCGTTTTTTTAGGTGGTTTGATTCTGAGCATAATACGCAAAGAACGGCTTTTGCTCGCTATTTTCGGACTGACGTTTGCAACTTTTTGGGTAGTAATCCTTAAATCGGGTTGGACATTCGCTCATCACAATTACTATGTTATTCCATTTGTTCCTATTATGGCATTGTTTGCGGGATACGCTTTGGCTTCTATTGAAAAACGTAAGCTTAGTTTGCTGCTACTGATAGTCATAACGCTTGAAAACATACTAAACAGCCATACCGACTTCAAAATCAAAGAAGTAAGGAACCCAATAGCACAATTGGAAAGTGTCATGGATGATTTATCTTCTCCTACAGACCGTATTGTAATAAACAGTGACTATAATCCGGCGCCAATGTATTTTGCTCACCGAAAAGGCTGGGTAGCCACAAATGAACAGTTATCGAATCTGAGCTATCTTGCAGATTTACAACAGCGTGGCTGTAAATATGTTGTTATTCTGAAACGTGCTTTTGGTGAAAATATAGAACTCAATTTGAAAGTTGTTTTTGAAAGCATCGATTACACTATATATGAATTGTAAAATGATTTTGCACAAAACACAATGGAAAGAAAGGAATTATCAAAAGATGATAGTCTGATTCTCAAAGGATTGGCAATATTGGCAATATTGTTACACAATCTTTTTCGCTGGATTGAACCTTATACAGGAGAGAATGAATTCGGTTTTTCGCACGACTTTGTATATCGTTTTGGCGAATTGCTAGCCAGTCAGCCGCAAGAATTTATCAACATTATTTTCAGCTATTTAGGACATTTTGGCGTTCAAGTGTTTATTTTTTTAAGTGGCTACGGACTAACAAAATCAATGCTTGCCAAACCTACAAGTTGGACAGTTTTTATGGGCAACCGACTGAAAAAAATATATCCGCTATTACTGATTGCAATTGCATGTTATGTGCTTTTTTCGTGGGCTGTTGACAATTATCTGCCAACGGGCAACGATAAGTCCTCGATAGTTTATAAGTTGCTGTTTATCCATACGATGATGCCCTACGAAGGAACCAGCATATGTGGTCCGTGGTGGTTCTTTGGTTTGATAATGCAACTCTATATCCTATTCCCTATTTTGCTGAATTTGAGCCAAAAATATGGTCCAAAAATATTGATTCTTACAACTATTGCTTCATATGTGTGGTTTCTGACGGCATTCTTATGCTATGACCATTATTCGTTGCTTGCTGTGTGGAATGCCCCCGGGCACCTGCCCGAATTTTGTTTTGGAATATGGCTTGCCTTACGTGGTAATGTGGTTCTGAGCCGATGGTGGTTGCTTCCGGCATTTGTGGTGTTTGCTCTCGGAAACTTTTTTGCCCCCCTCTATCCTTTTACTTTTTTGGCGGCAACAATCATTATTTTGATATGTTATAATACTGTAAGTCAATTTTTTATTCGACATGATTTTTTAAAGAATCCGTTGTTGTTTTTTGGTTCCATTTCGATGTATCTGTTCGCCATTCATGGATTTATGCGTAAACACTTTGCTGATTTTGCCGTCAGTCACGGCAATGCGGCAATAACACTGCTTACTGTTTTGGTTTTTATAGTTGCTGTGGTTGCTGTTTCGCTAATTATCAGGCCATTATATAAACTAATTATTCAATCGCTTGACAGAATCCGAATCAACATTAAGCCGAAAACTGATAAAGCCTTTAAAACAGCAACTTTATCGTTCATTGCCGTTATCGCTCTCTATTTTATCGCGTCGCCTCTTCAGAACTATCACGACATTGAACTGAATCAGAATCAAACGACAAAGAAATGTCGGTTCACAACAGATAATAATATTGAGCCTGACACTCAATTCTCCGACATTCTGCGCATTAAACTTGGGCTATGCGGAATGGTTAAAATGGAGTTTGATGCTGAATTTGACACACATGAGTGCGAAGAGGGGCATATTCCTATGTTGATTACTGATATAAACCATATTTATTGGGGAGCGTTCAATCTGCCTAAAACCGACGGATTTCAGAAAGTCCACTTCGAAAGAACCATTTATAGCGGATTCTTTGACTGGATTAGAAATAAGAAATTCAATATATATGTATGGAACAACGATGGCGCATCGATGAAGTTCCGTAATGCTGAAGTAAAAATATCGTGCCAAAAATGGGGACGTAAGTCTCTAGATAAGCACACAAATTAAGTTGCAAACAAATGATAGAGTCTTTGTTAAATAAAGCTATTTTGCTTAAATTCATCAAGTTCGGAGTTGTTGGTTTTTCCGGAATGATTGTCGATTTTGGTGTAACATTCTTATGTAAGGAGAAACTGAAAATTCAGAAATACGTGTCTAATGCGCTTGGATTTACCATTGCCGCAACAACCAACTGGCTGCTCAATCGCATTTGGACGTTTTCGAGCAACAATCCGCAGATTCTAGGCGAATATGCGCGATTTTTTGGTGTGTCGTTAATCGGACTTGGTATCAACACTCTGATACTGTGGCTGTTGACAGATAAGATAAAGTGGAATTTCTACATATCTAAAGTTGGGGCTATTGGGATAACAACCATTTGGAACTTTTTGGCTAACAACTACTTTACTTTTGCATAAAAATGAAATATAAATCACTGTCATACAGCAATATATGTGCAACAGCATTGTGCTTTATAGGTGCGATGCTTTTAATCAAACTGATTGATTTTAAATCGGTTGACATATTTATCAAATCGATGATTCATTGCTTGGTGACATCAGGATTTATGCTTATGGCGGTTGTTGCAATCCACTTTCTTCTATGCTTCTACTCCGAAAAATGCGCCAATTGGGTATATTCTATCATATTGGCAATCATTGTGTTTGGTGAGGCCGGGCTGACTATTTACACCAACCAAAGCGGACAACTCATGGGCAAAGAGTTGTTTATCAGGCCTGTATCGGAAATTATGCAGACAATATTGGCGACAACAAGTGTTTTCTTGCTGATACTTAGCATTGTAGCTGTAATTGGCGGATTTTTATTGCTGGCGCACTACGCAAGAAAAAAACTGCAAGCCAAATGGATTGTAGTTGCCATTACAGCAATAATGGCATTGTCAGTTCCGTCTATTTTCTTTATCGACAATATTTTAGATAAATCGGAAAACATTGAGGCTCGAAACCACGAGGCAAGCAAAGTGTGGTTTATGTTGATAACTAACTTAAATAGTGTCAAGGAGATAAACAGCACAAACGTTGATTACGACGAGCGGTTGATTGATGAGTTTTTATCGGACAATCCGGACTTTGAAGTTGCTGACAAGCACTACCCTCTCGAACGGATTGACAATACGCAAGATGTTTTAGGCCAATACTTTAACTCTACAGACAAGCCTGACATTGTAATAATTGTTGTAGAGTCGCTTGGCAACGAGATGATGGGGGCGAACGGCTTTTCGCCCTTCATTGATTCGCTTGCGCACAAAAGCCTTTTTTGGAAAAACTGCCTATCGACCACAACGCGAAGTTATGGTGCTGTACCGGCCATAACAGGTTCCGTTATCGGCCCAAAAGGTTTCCAATTCGGCGTTATGCCCGAACATAACTCACTATTGAAGATTCTGAAGTCGAACGGCTACAAGACCAACGCTTATTATGGTGGTGATTTCAGTTTCGACTGCATTTCAGAATATCTTATTGCGCAGGAAATTGACTATATGTCAGACTATTACAATGATTTTAGAAACGGAAGCGACCAAAGTTTGGGCAACTGGTGGGGCTATTTCGACCATATTATGTTCGACCGAAGTTTCGAGCGAATCAAAAACGACTCCTCTCCTATGGTTAACTTATTGATAACCATAACAAACCACGAGGCTTTGAACATAAAAGATGAAGCTAAAAAGAAGGTTTATGCAGAAAAGGCGGACCAGATAATCTCCCAAATGGAACCAGAAAGGGCTGCAAAATACGCTCAAAACAAAATGCGCTATTGCACAATGCTTTACACAGATGATTGTGTCCGTAATTTCATAAATAAATATCGTCAGCATCCGAATTTTGAGAATACAATTTTTGTGATAACCGGCGACCACTCTTCGGGATTGATTATCAACAATAAACTGTCGTATCACACGGTTCCTCTCATTATTTGGTCACCATTGCTGAATAGCACCAAAACCTTCGAGTCGGTTGTAACACACAACGACATAACACCTTCACTGACTGCACTTTTGCGCGACAAATATCATCTGAACACGCCTAAATACGTTCATTGGATTGGCAACGGCCTTGACACTGCCAGCCAAATGCATATTGACAAAAGAATGGTTCACGTGAATTATAACCGCGAGATGCGTGAAATTATATATGGCAAATATCTGTATTGGACTGCAAATCAATGGGAAGCTGAGCAAGCTACCGAAATCACCAATAATCTTGATTTGGCTGTTGTTAGCAACGATTCACTGAAAAAGATTCTGAACAACAAATTGGAGCTATACAAATACATTTGCCGCTACACATATTATAACAACAAGCTGACGCAGCATCCTGTTCTTGAGGGCGTAGGATTCCGTATATTCAAAACACTCAATAAGGAAGGAAGTTTGACTTGCACTACTCCAAATAAAAAACCGAGTGAGGCGGGAACAAAAAAATTCAAACTGTTTAAAGATATTGAAACCGAGAAAAACATCAGCAAAATAAAGGTTACTCTCGATGCCAACGTGTTCATCAACGACTCGCTTTGGCAGGACCAATATATGGACCTTGTGTTTGAATGCATTGATACAAAGACAAATACGAAGACCGAATATGTTGACAAGATTACCAAATTCATCAAATCGGACATCATCAGGAAAAACCAATGGTACGATTTATCGGTGTCGAAGGAATTTGTTGTCAACAAAGACAATGGTCATTCTATCAGAATCTATTTGTCTTCAGTGAGATACGATGACCAATGGGTTGCAAACAGCACCTTGACAATTGGTGAACGGACGGCAAAAATTGAAGTGAAATAGAATAAAAAACTATTTAATGACACACAAACAAATTATCGGATATGCCATTGCAGGCATTGGCATACTATTCGTAGGATTGGCCACTGCCCTTCCTACAATCAATCAGTTTCCTGCCTTTATTCATGCATGGGCTCAAGCTGATTGGTACTCACTCGCTATCGGATTCCAAAACAATGGCTTTGATTTTTTTCACCCCGAAACACTGATATACAACAAGCAATTTCCAGGACGTTGGCGAATAGACGATTTTTCAACAATAACATCTGTCGACTTTCCGATACATGTTTACATTATATCGTTGTTAATGAAGCTTTTTGGCACTACTGACCCTTGGGTCTTTCGCACATGGACTTTATTAATCAGTATTGCAGGGTTATGGTTGTTGTTTCTAATGTGCCACCGTCTGACAGATAATATAACCAAATCGTTAGTTGTTGTTGGAGTAGCTCTTACTTCACCTCTGTACGCATACTATTTCAACAATTTTCTGCCATCGGCACCCGCTCTCGCATTTGTTTTTTCCGGACTTTGGGCTTATGTGGTTTACAGTCAAGAGCGGAAACGGAAATATTGGTATTTGGCAGTCTTCTTTCTCACGTTAGCTACTCTTATACGCACATCGCAGGCGGTTCCACTAATTGCTGTTTGTTGTTTTGAAGTTTTCAAATTGATATTCAGCAAAGAACGAACAAAATTTGACAAAATGCAGATTCTGCCAGTGGTGATTTCGATAGTTGTAATAGGAGTATTCTTTAAGTGGAATGCTCATTTGAGGGCTGAAAATGGTTCGTTGTTTTTGAATAATCTGCAACCGGCTCAGGATTGGGACGATGTGCATAATGTCTTCGAACAAATACATAAAGATTGGCAATATCGCTATTTTTCAAGGCCTCAATATTGGCTTGTAGCAGCAACAATTATCGGTGCAATTGCTATTGTCATCAAAAGACGCAAAAAACTTAGCGCTCAATCGTTAGTTTGGTTGGCTGCCGTTTATATGTTTGGTACTATTCTTTTCTTTGTTGCAATGTTCAATCAATATCATGACCACGACTATTATTTCCTTGATAGTTTCTTTGCTCCAATATTGTTGGCTTTTGCCTTGGCGATCAAACAATTGCCCGAATTGAAGAATTGGAGAAAATATGCGATTATTCCACTACTGCTTATTTTGGGCAATGTTATGTTCAATGCGGCCTATCACAATAATCGTGACCGAAGTAACCCTAATGACCGCGCTTTGCAATGCAGCATAAACTATGAAGGTTCAGACAAATGGCTTGACAGTATTGGCATTAGCCGCAATGCAAAAATATTGACGCTGCTCGCCTATCCGCAAAATACACCGTTTATCAAGATGAAGCGTAAAGGTTATACGGAAATGTTTTTTTCACAAGATATTGTAGACCACGTTATTCAGTTCAATTACGATTACATTATCATCGAAGACAATATTGGTGACAAACTAAAAAAAATCGACTATAAGCCAGAGCGTTTGGAACATATAACAGGAAACGGTAAACTATCTATTTTTAAATTACGACATGAAGAACACTAAATATTACCGTATTTTCAGATGTTTCAGCTTAACAGTTCCCATATCACCTTTTGCCTTATACTGATTGAACAAAGCTAGATTGAAAAACAGCGTTAGGCTATCGCCCTCAAGAAACCGGTGATAGTCAATCTTTTGATATTCAAGGTATCTGTCAGGAAAACTCTCCGGGTTCCACTTGATATTGTCGGCCGAATCAGCAAAAGTGTATTTGATGTTGTTGCGGTTAAATTTTATTGTCTGCATAAAGGGTGCCGACACTTCGAAATGTACGCTGAAATCGTTGCTATACAGCACGAAACGGCCCTCAGCATCGGTGTAAGTGTTCATTCCAATCCAATCTTTCGTCCAGCCGCGAACCAATGCGTTGCCAACCGGATTATTATGATTATCAACCACTCGTCCTGACAAAGCTATATTGTTGTATCCCACCATATTATAGTAGTTTGGCGGCATATTCGCCAATTCTTTTGAAACAGGAGTGTTCATTAACGTAGCCACTTGATATGCTGCCGGTTTCATCACTTTCGACGGATTGATGAGTGCGGTGTATTGTCCCTCGTAATTCACCTCTTTGGGATTATCCATATACTCCCACCAGCCAAATCCGGCTGTACCCATGCTTCGGGCTACCACAAACACTTGAACCATAAACTGCCGCTGCTCGTCGTAGCTTATGCTGTCGTTGTCGGCTGGGAGCGAAACCTCGCCCACCATCCATGGTTTGGCGGTGCAGTTGGTGCTGTACCAGTACATCTCGCTGGCAACACGCAGCGGATTATATGTGTGCATCTCAACAAAATCGACAGGTAGCATAATCGGGTCCCACTCAAAAACCTCAATTGGCTCAGAGAAAGCAATGGTAAACAACTGATTTGGGGCATTTTCGCACATCATTCGCCGCCAAGAGCTGACAATGTTGTAAGCGTCAACTTTATCGCGGTCGTGCTGCTCGTCGAAGTACAGAGGCTCATTGAAAAAGTCATACGCCCAAATGGTTGGATTGTTTGCAAAATGTCGCAGCATTCCAGTTTCAAACGCAACCTTTGCACTATCGAAAGGCGGATAAAGCAACAACATCACACGCAGATTTGATTGCGCGGCGGTGTCAATCATATTGCTGATAGCTTGATATATAGCCGCAGTATCAGTCATTTTGTCCCATTTCAGGCAGACACGCAGACTATTGAATCCCATAGCGAAAATCTTCTTGAAATCGTCGGCCATACAATTATTCTGATAATGCCCTGACGGTGACACCCGAATAACGCTGTCGCTGTCATCAACATAGTTACGGTAATTGAGCATTAGCGGGAACCACTCATTGCCGTCGAGCATAAACTTGTTGTTTTCGATGTACACGAATCCTTCGCGTTTTGTTTCGCGTTTTCCAAAGCTTTCTAACGTGTTATTGCTATCGTTGCACGATATTACCATTGTTGCGGATAGTACAACGCTGAATAAAAAGGCTCTTTTCATTTTTATTAAAATATTGGCAAATATATTGATTCCATAAATTTGGATGCAACTTACTCATCTCTGTACTCATTCGGTGTAAAGCCCGTTTGGTTCTTGAAGAATTTCGAGAAGAACGACTGGTTGGGAAAGTTCAGTTCGTTGGCTATCTCTTTGACAGTCATATCAGAATATTTGAGCATTGACTTGGCCGACATAATCACAAAGCCGTCAATCCACTCTGGCGCCGAGCGGCCGCTCACATCCTTCACCACCTTCGACAGATATTTGGGCGTAACACACAGACGGTCTGCGTAAAAGCCAACCATTCGCTCGGCGTGGTGATTGTCTTTCACAAGTTTCATAAAATCCTCGAACATTCGGCGGCTGCGCGAACTGTCGGTGCGAGTGTCGGGGTGCTCAACACGCAGATAATCGTCGACATAACTGGCAAACTGATAGAAAACCGACGACAAAATGGCGCTGACACTCTCGCGCACATATTTGGCAGTGGTTCCAACCAAATGGTAGATAAGGTCGACATAGTCAGTAAGCACGTGTATCTCGCTGTTGGCCACGCTGATACATGGATTTTGCAGAATGGTCATTGCTTCAGAGAAGAAACCGTTGAAATCGAAATTCGAGTTGGCCAGATAATCTACGGAAACGGCTATAAACGTGAAACTTGCGTTGCTCAACGCCTGTTCCAAATCGGGCGAGGTAATGCGAACAATGTTGCCTGGCGTTATAACCATTAGCATTCCGCTGCTCAACGTGTACTCGTTCATATTCAGCATACACGAGATGCTGCCGCTGCTGCAAAACACTGCCATATAGCAATTTATGCGCAACGGGTGGCCGAATGCGGGTATGCTGTTCGGGTTGCGTTGCCGCGACACGACAAAATCGTCGCCAATCGAAACGTTCTGCCCCGATGTTAACATTGCGTTTATGGCCGACGGTGTGATGAATGTCTCTTTTCCTTCCATACCTATTATTTAATGATTGATTAACTGATTGATTGAATGGTTGCTGGTTAGGCGGACGAGATGAATAGAGTCCCTACCAACACCCAACACCCAATACCTAAAACCAATATCCAATTACCTAATTCACTATTTTTTCGACAAATAAAACATATTTTCGCCAATTATTGATAATACTGGTCGATTTTTTCGACTTTTAGAACATTTTTTGCTACAAATAAATATCGCGCAAGCGGAACACCCGATATACATTTGCAGCCGAAATAAAAAACGGATATGAAAATAAGAACAATTCTAACAGTGATTGCGTTTGGCGGATTAGCACAAACAGCTATGAGTCAAACAGTTCTGACGCTTCAGGAGTGCCGCGAGAAGGCGCTTGAGAACAACCAACAGTCGAAAATCTCGCGCGAGAAACTGGCCGCCGCCGAATACGACAAAAAAGCGGCCTTCGCCAACTATCTGCCAAAGGTGTCGGCAATGGGCGCCTACGTCCACAACAGCGAGAACATTTCGCTCATTAACGATGACCAATCGGCGGCGCTGACTAACCTTGGCGCAACAACGGCAACCGCTATCGGCAACTACATTCAGGGCCTGATGAGCGACCCGACGTTCTTGCAGGTTCTGCAAAACAGTCAGGCGTCGCAATACCTGATGCAGCGGCTTCAGCAAACCGACCTCGCCACCGCGCTCAACGAGATTGGCGCCAATCTAGCCGACGAGTTCGAATTGGACATTGCAAACGTGTATGTAGGCGCCGTGACGATTGAGGAACCGCTCTACGTGGGCGGAAAAATCCGCGCATATAATAAGGTAACGGCCTACGCCAAAGAGTTGGCCGAAGCGCAGTTGAGCGGCGAGGACCAAAAAGTGATGGTGAGCGTCGATGAGGCGTACTGGCAGATTGTGTCGATAGCCAACAAGTTGAAACTCACCGAAAAATACGTCGAACTGCTGCGGAAACTGAACGAGGATGTCGAGAAAATGCGCGGCGAGGGACTGGCCACACAATCGGACCAATTCTCGGTGAAAGTGAAACTGAACGACGCCGAAATGAAGTTGCTGAAAGCGCGTAACGGCCTGGCACTCTCGAAGATGCTGCTCTGCCAACTTTGCGGAATGGACCTTCACACCGATATCACTCTCTACGACGAAACCAATGAGAATCTGACAGTTCCTGCCGACACCGTTATTTACACGCAAGAGGAAATCGACGAGAACCGCGTTGAGTTGAAAAGCCTGCGGTTGGCCACTGAAATGTATAATCAGAAAGTATCGATTGTACGTGCCGATTACCTGCCAACTGTAGCATTGTTAGGCAGTTACACTCTCACAAATCCGTCGGCGCAGAACGGCTTCCAGAACAAGTTCGGCGATATGCTGAGTTTTGGCGTTGTGGCACGAATTCCAATCTACCACTTCGGCGAGGGTATGAACAAGGTGAACAAAGCCAAAGCCGAAGCGCGAATTGCGCAGTACCAACTGGACGAGGCCCGCAACAAGATAACGCTGCAAGTAACTCAATATGAGCAACGTATCAAAGAGGCAGACTCGCGACTCGAACTGGCGTCGGGCAATATGGAAAATGCCGAAGAAAACCTGAGAATGGCTAACATTGGTTTCAAAGAGGGCTATCTGGCATCGACCAGCGTGCTCGAGGCTCAAACTGCCTGGCTGCAAGCCCATTCCGAAGAAATCGACGCGAAAATCGACAAGATTATGGCGATAGTTTATCTGCGACAGGCGACGGGACAGCTTAAGTAATTCAGAATGTAGAAGTTAGAATTCAGAATAAAGAATTTGGGAATTTCAATAAATCAGAAAATCAATTAATCAATAAATACTTAAAGATATGGAAATCAATAAACAAGAAAAAAACATCATCCTATCGCTGGTAGCCTTGGGCTCGGTCATTGCGATAGTGTGCATTATCGGCATCGTCATCTTCC
>JAFZWI010000018.1 GCA_017617355.1 Salinivirgaceae bacterium
ACACATTTGCTATCCGTTTTTTGCTGAAAAGCAACACGTTATATTCGTAATAAATAATTGTTTTGACATCCGGTGTTCGCATATATGCGAATTGTCGGATGTCTTTTTTGTTTAACCATATAAATCTTTTAATTATGACAAAAAAGTTTTTTTCAATGGCGATGCTCGCAATGCTTGCAACGGCGTTTGTGGCTTGCGACAATGGTGATGATGACAATGAAAGTCAAAGTTACAAAGGTACTACAGGCGGACACGAATGGGTCGACCTTGGCCTCACCAGTGGCAATCTTTGGGCGACATGCAATGTTGGCGCAACCAACCCTTGGGACTATGGCAATTATTACGCATGGGGTGAAACTGAAACAAAAAACAATTACAGTTGGGGAACCTACAAATATTGTAATGGTTCATACAACTCGCTCACAAAATATAATGATAAAACAAATTATGGCACAGTTGACAACAAAACAACTCTCGAATCAGCTGACGATGTTGCTGCTGCCGTTTTTGGCGCCGATTATTCAATGCCAACCACAGCCGATTGGGACGAACTAAGCAATCAGTGCTATTGGGTGTGGACAACAAACTACAACGGGCAAAACGTAAGCGGCTACATAGTTTATCGTGCAAAATCTGAAGGCGACAAGGGTGTCAAAGTTTATGCTGACGGCACAGCGTTGGCTTCATATTCGTTGTCCGATGCCCACATTTTCCTTCCCGCGGCAGGTTTTCGCAACGATTCGGACCTCAACCTTGCGGGCAGCTACGGCTACTATTGGTCGAGCTCGCTCGACGAGAGCAGCCCGCGCAGCGCTCGGTACTGCGCCTTCGGCAGCGACTACGTGGGCCCGACGTACATCGGCGACCGCTACTGTGGGTTCTCTGTTCGTCCGGTTCGGCGCACGAATTAACCATGTATCCGGAAAACGAATGAAACACGAAAACGAAACCGTATGCGGTGGCGCACTCGAGTGCGCAGCCGCAAGCCGCCGATGGTTGGGGGCACCACCCGCATCCCGAGATGCGGATGAGTGGTGCTGCCCAAGAAGTTGAGGAAATATTCCCCGAGCTTGTTCAAACCGACCCAAAAGGCTTTAAATCAGTTGACTACACAAAACTGACACCAGTGCTCATTGAGGCTATCAAGGAGCAACAGAAAGAGATTGACGAACTGAAAGCCGCCAACAATAAGTTGCAAAGCCAGATAGAGGAGATTTTGAAGAAAATGAATTAAAAGAAAAAATCGTTTCATAAGAAGAAAGGCTACACCCGCAAGATTGTAGCCTTTTTTATTGCACATGTGTTGTCCGAGTCTTTACTGTTTGAAAATGTTGAAAATTCATCAATAACCGATATGCGTTGAACATGTTAACAACGAAGCGTCAAAACTTCTCAATATTTAATTGCCTACAACGCTATTTGCCAACAAAAAACTTTTACTTTTGCCTTATTTGCGAAATATAGAGTTATCTATTATAAACGATTGAATAATAATTAATTAAAATACAATATGGGAATCATCGACGGTATCCTTACCAAACTTTTTGGAAACAAATCAGAAAGGGATATTAAAGAAATCATGCCGTATGTGCTTGCAGCCAATGCCGAATATGAGAAACTGGCCGGCCTGACAAACGACCAACTGCGTCAGCAGAGCCTTGAGCTGCAACAGATAATACAAGACCGTATCAATCCTGAAAATCAACAGATTGCCGATTTGCGCCAGCAGATAGAGCAGGAGCAAGACATTGAGAAAAAGGAGGATTTATACAATCAGATTGACAAAGTTGAAGAGGCTATCGACGTCAAGATTGCCGATGTGCTCGACGAGCTGCTGCCGCGCGCCTTCGCAATAATCAAAGACACGGCCCGCCGCTTCAAAGAGAGCAAAGAGATTGAGGTTACTGCCACACAAATGGACCGCGACATTGCCGCCATTCGCGACAGCGTCGAGATTCGCGGCGACAAGGCTATATGGTTCAATACATGGACTGCCGGCGGCTCGCCGATAACTTGGGATATGGTTCACTACGACGTGCAGCTTATTGGTGGTGTGGCTCTGCATAAAGGCAAGATTGCCGAAATGGCAACCGGTGAAGGAAAAACACTTGTGGCAACGCTTCCGGTTTTCCTTAACGCACTGACACACAGAGGTGTTCACATGGTTACGGTGAACGACTATCTGGCAAAGCGCGACGCCGAGTGGATGGGCACCCTCTACGAGTTCCATGGCTTGACCGTTGACTGCATCGACAAGCACCAGCCAAACTCTCAAGAGCGCCGCAAGGCTTATCAGGCTGACGTAACGTTTGGAACCAACAACGAGTTCGGTTTCGACTATCTGCGCGACAACATGGCCGTCAGCCCCGACGACCTTGTACAGCGCCGTCACAACTACGCCATTGTCGATGAGGTTGACTCGGTATTGATTGACGACGCCCGTACGCCGCTTATCATTTCAGGTCCTGTGCCAAAAGGCGACAACCAGCTGTTCGACAATTTCAAACCGCAGGTGCAAAAGCTATATCAGGCTCAGCGCGACCTTGTTACAAAACTGTTGGCCGACGCCAAGAAACTCATCAGCGAAGGTAACGAGGAGGAGGGCGGAAAGCTGTTGCTGCGTGCCAACAAAGGCCTGCCAAAGCACAAACCGCTTATCAAATACTTGAGTGAGCCGGGCGTGAAAGTTCTGATGCAGAAAACCGAAAATTTCTACATGCAGGACAACAGCAAAAACATGTACCTCATCACCGATGACCTTTACTTCATCATTGAAGAGAAACAAAACGCTATTGAGCTGACTGACAAGGGTATCGACCTTATTTCGTCGGACACTGAAGACAAGAATTTCTTTGTGCTGCCCGATGTCGGAGCTGAGATAGCCGAACTGTCGCAGAAGAACCTGACAACAGCCGAGCTTGCTGAGCAGAAAGACAAAATTCTTCAAGACTATTCGATAAAAACCGAGCGCGTTCACACTATAAACCAGTTGCTTAAGGCTTATGCGATGTTTGAGCGCGATGTTGAGTATGTGGTTGTCGACAACAAAGTGAAGATTGTGGATGAGCAGACGGGCCGTATTATGGAGGGCCGCCGCTATTCCGACGGTCTGCACCAGGCCATTGAGGCGAAGGAGAACGTGAAGGTTGAGGCAGCCACACAGACGTTTGCCACTATCACTCTGCAGAACTATTTCCGCATGTATAAGAAACTTGCGGGCATGACCGGTACCGCCGAGACCGAGGCTGGTGAGTTCTGGAACATCTACAAACTCGATGTTGTTGTGATTCCTACCAACCGCCCCGTGCAGCGTATTGACCATGACGACCTTGTATACAAAACCGCTCGTGAGAAATACAACGCTGTTATTGCTGAGATTATCAAACTTAACGAAGCAGGCCGTCCGGTGCTTGTGGGTACAACATCTGTCGAGATATCGGAACTTTTAAGCCGAATGCTGAAAATGCGCGGCATCAAGCATAACGTGCTGAACGCCAAGCAACACCAGCGTGAGGCCGAGATTGTGGCCGAGGCTGGTAAGACCGGCACCGTTACCATTGCCACCAACATGGCAGGCCGTGGTACCGACATCAAGCTGACGCCTGAGGTGCGTGAGGCTGGCGGTTTGGCTATTTTGGGCACCGAGCGCCATGAGTCACGCCGCGTCGACCGCCAGTTGCGTGGCCGTGCCGGACGTCAGGGCGACCCGGGTTCGTCGCAATTCTTCGTCTCACTTGAGGACAACCTGATGCGCCTCTTCGGTTCCGACCGCATAGCCAGCATGATGGACAAACTCGGCATTCAGGAAGGCGAGGTTATCCAGCACTCAATGATATCGAAATCGATAGAGCGCGCGCAGAAGAAAGTGGAGGAGAACAACTTCGGCATCCGTAAGCGCCTGCTCGAGTACGACGATGTGATGAACAACCAGCGCGAAGTAATCTACAAACGCCGCCGCCACGCTTTGTTCGGCGAGCGGCTGCAGGTGGATATCGCCAACAACATTTACGATGTGTGCGAGCAAATGGCCAACGAGTACAAAGACGCCAATGACTACGAGGAGCTGAAACTTGCCAACTTCCGCACTTTGTCTATCGAGACTCCGTTCAGCGAGGAAACCTTCCATGAGGAATCGCCAGTGGAGCTTGCCGACCAGCTTTACAAGGCTGCGATAGAAGCCTACCAACGTAAATCGCTGCAGATACAGCAGCGCGTATGGCCGGTGATTAAAAATGTGTATGAGACTCAGGGACAGACTTATACCAATATTGTAATACCGATTACCGACGGTCTGAAGACATATAATATTGTTACCAATCTGAAAAACGCCTACGAGTCGGAAGGAAAGGATTTGGTTACATCTATCGAAAAGAGTATCAGCTTGTTGACTATTGATGACGCTTGGCGTGAGCATCTGCGCGCAATGGACGATTTGAAACAATCGGTTCAGAACGCCACCTATGAGCAGAAAGACCCGCTGTTGATTTACAAGTTTGAGTCGTTCAATCTGTTCAAGAAGATGATTGAGGACATAAACTCTGATATGGTGGCTATATTGATGAAGGGCAATCTGCCTGAGCAGCCGCAGCAACAGCAGGTGCGTCAGGCAGAACAGCGCCGTCCGCTCGATATGAGCCGTTTCAACACTGGCCGCACCGAGCAAGGACAGCAACGACCTGAAGACCGCAAGGTGCAGCCAGTCCGCGTCGACAAGAAGGTGGGCCGCAACGACCCGTGCCCCTGCGGAAGCGGTAAGAAATTCAAAAACTGCCACGGAATAAATATGCCTGACTAATCTGCCATTATGGTATGAAAACCAAACGGTATAATTTTTTTCGACTGAAAATGAGTAAGTTGCTTGTCGGAGAGCATGAGGCCCAACGCAACGTTAAGCCCTGCAATATGGGCAACGCAAAGACGGCCGGTCTGCTTTTCGCAGTCAATTCCGAAACCGATGTGGCTGATGCAGAGTATGTATTCAACCATTTGAAAGACAATAATATATCGGTATCGGCATTGGGCTATATAGTTGACGGCAAGAACGCTGCCAATTATCGTCGGCCGGCTCATTTCGATTTTTATACCGACAAGGATTTGGATTTTCTGCTCCGCCCCAAAAGCGAGGCGGCAAAATCGTTCGCTGGCACTGAGTTTGATATTCTTATCGATATCAACTCTGCCGATTATTATCCTGCCAAACTACTGTTAAACAGCACAATGGCGCATTTTCGCATTGGCCGTTTCGCCGACAAACGCCCGTTCGACCTTATGATGTGCATTGCCGACGACAAAGATGTGCGATACTATTACGAACAGATAATCTTCTACTTACAGAAATTTAACTGACACCAACAATGATACAGAAATTGAGAGGAGTGGGGGTTGCGCTTGTAACTCCATTCAATACCGATGGAACAATTGACTACGATGCGCTTGCCAATCTGATTGAGTTGCAGATAAATGGCGGCACAAGCTATATTGTGGCGCTTGGAACAACAGGCGAGCCGGCAACACTGTCGAAAGCCGAGAAAAGCGAGGTTCTGGAGTTCATTCTGCAAAAAGTGGCTGGCCGCATACCCGTTGTGGTTGGCTGCGGAGGCAACAACACCGCCGAGCTGATAGCGCAAGCCAAAGAGTACGAGAACGATAGCCGCATTGCCGCATTGCTGTCGGTGGCACCATTCTACAACAAACCAAACCAGAACGGTGTTTACGCTCATTTCAAGGCTCTTGCCGACAATGTCAACAAGCCGATTTTGCTCTACAATGTGCCTGGCCGCACAGGAATCAACATATCGGTTGATGTTGTTGTTCGTCTTGCCAGCGAATGCAAGAATATCATTGGCATCAAAGAGGCTTCAGGCAATGTGGCGCAGTGCATGCAGCTTGCCAGCCGCTGTCCTAAAGATTTCATTCTCATCTCAGGCGATGACGCGCTCACTCTGCCGCTCATTGCATGTGGTTTCTCGGGCGTAATATCAGTGCTGCAAAACGCTTATCCCGTGCAGTTTAGCCATATTGTTGGTTTGACTCTCGATGGCCGTTTTGCCGAGGCACGTGCCGAGCATTACAAGTTCCTGTCCGTTATCGACACATTGTTTGCCGAGGGCAGTCCGTCGGGCGTAAAAGCCTATCTTGAACTGCAAGGCAAAGCGAAAAATGTGGTCCGTCTGCCGCTTGCAACCGTCAGCGACACGCTTTATGCTAAAATAAAGACACTGAACAGCACTGTTAAATAGTTGTGTGGCAATGTGTTGCGACTTTCAAAATTTTTGTTTCAAAAAAACATTGCTAAAGTTGCAACAATTGAAAAAACACCTATATTTGCAACCGCTTTAGGGCCCTGTAGCTCAACTGTATAGAGCATTTGACTACGGATCAAAAGGTTGTGGGTTAGAATCCCGCCAGGGTCACAAGTTTTTCAAACCTCTGACAAACAATTGTTTGCAGGGGTTTTCCTATTTTTAGATGGTATGATTGGCAATCATTGGATTTGTTTCGAAAAGTTACTGGGGGCTTCAAAAAAATATTTTCCGACAACCAAATGTGCACTCAAATAAATTGCTACATTTGCACCGCTTTTGAGGAAAGATGCCAGAGTGGTCGAATGGACCGCACTCGAAATGCGGCGAGCGAGTCACATTGCTCCTAGGGTTCGAATCCCTATCTTTCCGCAACCGACATTATTCGGGCATTTGGCGGACTATCATATGGTAGTCCGCTTTTTTTTTGACCAAAAATTTATTTATTGCAAACGTTTGCTTTTATCCATAATTATTCTCTACTTTGAAGTCGAACTAAAAAGGAACTGTTATGGACTATATATATAACGATGTTTTACAAATAGAAGGGAACACCAGCCGTCCGTCAGTAATCTTTAATGGCTCGACAGGCCAGCTGAGGATTATGGGGCGCTCGATTCTGGAAAATTCCATTCGTTTCTACGAGCCAATCATTAAATGGATTGACGAATATGTAAAACATCCGGCAGAGAAGACAGATTTCCACATGGCTTTGGAATATTTCAACACCAGTACATCAAAATATCTGCTTCAGATTATGCAGCAGTTAGAAACGATGTATCTTGCCGGCCCCGACGCCTCAATTGTCTGGTATTATTCCGATGAGGATATGAAAGATTTAGGCGTTGATTATCAGCAGATTATCCGTATTCCATTTGAGTTCCGCGCATTAGAGGACAACAAATAACCACCTGTTGTGACACTGCTTATTGTCTATCTTTTAATAGCAGTTCTGGTATCTTTTATGTGTTCGATATCAGAATCGGTAATGCTCTCAACATCAGTTTCTTACATTGAGTCGATAGCTTACACCAGCCGTGGCGGGCATATTCTAAAACGGCTAAAGCAAAATATCGACAGGCCGCTGGCAGCAATATTGTCGCTCAACACTATTGCCAACACATTAGGCGCGGCAGGAGTGGGAGCGCAGGCTGTGGCAGTTTTCGGGAACGCTTATTTCGGTGTGGCTTCGGCCATTCTGACAGTCCTCATTCTTGTATTTTCTGAGATAATACCGAAGTCAATAGGTTCAAACTATTGGCGCGAATTGTGTGTTCCTGTGGCGTATATCATTCAAGGTCTGATATATATCATCTTCCCGATAGTTATTGTATCTGAATCGCTGACCAAACTGTTCTCGCGCCGTCGCGGACATACGGTAAGCCGCGAGGAAATTGCCGCTCTGGCCAACATAGGCGAGCGTGAGGGTGTCTTTGAATCGAGTGAGGGCAAGATTATCAATAACTTAGTAAAACTTAAATCGATAAAAGTAAAGAACGTAATGACGCCTCGTACGGTGGTTGTGGCGGCCAGCGAGAACACCACTCTCGAGCGTTTTTTCAGCAACAAGGAGAACTTGCGCTATTCGCGTATTCCTGTCTATAAGGAATCAATTGATGACATTACCGGGTTTGTGCTGAAGTCGGATATTCTGCTTTATCTTGCTGAAGGCAAAAAGAATGTGAAGCTCAAGAACCTGCGCCGCCCGATAATCAACTGCTACGAGAACACCTCAATATTCAACTTCTATAACATCCTGATTACCAGAAAGCAACAGATTGCACTTGTCATCGACGAGTACGGCGGAATGGAGGGCATTGCCACAATGGAGGATGTGGTTGAAACTCTGCTTGGCATGGAAATTACCGATGAATCTGACAATCAGATAGATATGCAAAAATTTGCCAAAGAACGCTGGCAACGGCGGTCGGCGGCAATCGATTATAGCAAGTAGAAGTGATTACGAATAGAGAACAGCGTGTTTATTAACTATACTTCACACCTTATTTACCTTTAGAGTTCGCAAAAACGCTTTTTGTTCGTCGGATATGCGGTAGCTTTCTATGGCTTTTTGAATGGCTTTGTTGTGGCACCAATCATCAAGCAGATTGTCGGTTAGGTATTTGATAACCGAATTGTATTGCTTTGCTAACGCAGTGGCGAAATACCACGCAATCATCATTTTAATGTAATACTCGTCGGATTTGACAGCGGCTACCATTTGGGCGTATTCGGGTTTGAAACGCTCGTCAAGGAAAAAGGCCATAAGCATCCGTATGGCGTAACGTACGGTGTAGGTGTGGTTGCTTGCTATCCAGTCGCTGACGGCAGCTAGAAGTTCGTCGGGGTGGCGGCTGAATACCTTGGGCGTGAATGAGTCGCAAGTGGCCCAATTGTCGATGTACGGCAGAAATTGATTGGTTAGCAGTAAGGCCTCATCAAAGTTACGCGACAACCCAATGATGAATGCGTGTAAGTTGTTCTCGTCGTAGTAGCGGTGTGGCAGCAGGCTTAGAAAGTCGCGAGCCTCGTTGGTTCCGGCCACTTGGCGTGCCAGTTTGCGCAGCTCGGGTATCCGCACACCAATGATGTTGTTCTTATCGATAGTCGGCATTAGCTTGGCTTGAAAATCGCGGTAGCCAAGGTCTTGCAGTTCAAATAGTTTGTTGGTTAGTGACATAGGGTATGGGTTAAAAACAAAAAAGGCCAAACTGTGTGTCCGGCCCTTTTTGTGTCGAATGTCTGTTATTTCTTTTTCTTGAAAATCAGATTGATGACAAACAAGAGAATGAAAGCGCCAATGGCTCCGATAATAACGGCGTTGAGCCATTTCCAATCACCTCTGAAAATCTTCAGGCTGATGTTGAGTACGTCGAAAAGCCAGCCGCCGAAGAAGCAGCCAACAATGCCGACAATGAAGTTAACGATGAGCCCCATGCCTTTTCCTTTGAAAAGCAGGCTGCCCAACCAGCCGGCCAATGCGCCGACAACAATGAGAGTGATAATTTCGGTTGGTGTCATGTTGCTGTAAATGTTTTAGTTAGACAATAGTTTTACAAACAATGTGAAGATAGTCGGTTTATACGGAAAATGCAATAGTGGAATGGGAGTAAAGCTGATTTTTCCGTACAATGTGTAATTTGACTGTATGTCAATAACTTAAAGCGGCTAAAGCTTGTCACTTTTCGATTCGAGCAGTTTCTCGAGTCTGTCTATTTTCTCTTCAAGGCTGCAAATTTGCTCTTTGAGGTCGTCGTTGTTGTCGCTGACCATAGTATCGACAAATATTGAGTTAATGAGCGACAAGCCGATTATGCCTCCGCCAATCAGCATCAGGCAGAAGAACACGCGCAAAAGATGGCCCCAGAAAGGAGTGGTAACGGATGTAACAGCGTCAGGAATTTCGTACCAACCTTCACCTGTGCACAGACGGAATATAGAATAGATTGATTGTGAGGGCGTTGAGAAGAATTCGGGAACCGATTCTTTAAGGAAGCAACTGCAGATGAGCGCGAATGTTATTATCATAATGAAGTAACCAAAGAAGATACCTAGAGTTTTGTGCATCGCCACCCAGAATTTTTGCGCTATGGTTGCAAAATCGGGGAAAATATGCACGGCCCGGAAGAAACGGAACACTCTGAACAATCTGAGAATAAGGAATAAACCAAGTTCTTCGAAAGCCGAAGGCCAAAATAGCGCAACAACCGACGGCAGTGACATCATCACTAAAATAAAGTCCATACGGTTCCAACCTTCAGACCAATACTGGCGGAATCCAAAGCTTGATATTTTAACAATCATCTCTATGATGAAGATGAATGTGCACATAACATCAATATAATCAATGAAATGCAAGTCTTCAAAGCTTTCTTGCAGGAAAATTGCGGTTGAATTGAGAATGATGACCGCAAGAATTATCTTATCGTTCAGAAATACGCTTTTAATCAGATTTTTCATTGTGCTGTTGTTATGCTGATTATTAAATGTTTGCTATTCAACTACTTGTTTGGTGTAGGGAATACAAGACATTACAAAGGTATATTTTCCCTGCATTTAAGCAAGTGCTTTCGCCCGCTAGGTATGTGATGCGTCAAACTATTTAAATCAGTAATGAAAATGGATAAAAGTCAATAAAGCAAGGTGTTTCCTTAATTGACTTTATTCGAAATTCTCCGCAATCAATTTGCGCTTTGTAGCCGCGAAAGCCATTGCTACAAAGGCGATGATGAAGAAGACGGAGAGTAGTGCCACGCTGTTGCGCATGGAGCCTGAAATCTGCTCAATAAAGCCGAACCCGAACATTCCTATGACGATGCCAATTTTCTCGGTAATGTCGTAAAACGAGAAGTAGGAGGCAGTGTCGGTGGTGTCTGGCGGGATGAGCATGGCGTAGGTTGAGCGCGCCTGCGACTGTATGCCGCCCATAACAAACCCGAGGAATGTGGCCAAAATGTAGAATTGGATTGTGTTTTGAATAAAGTATCCTGCAACGCAAATCACCACCCAAACCGAAAGCATTATCAGTAACGATGTAAAGTTGCCGTATCGGTTTGAAACTCTTGCAAATACAACAGAACCGAACATCGCCAAAAATTGTATAAGCAGAATCACGATAATTAGTTCAATGGTGCCGATGTGCAGTTCAGCGCTCCCAAACAGCGTGGCTACCAACAGAATGGTCTGCACACCCATACTCAAGAATAGGAATGACACTAAAAAGAGATTCATAACTTGCTGACGGAAAAGGTTTTTGGCCACTGTTGCTATCTCTTTGAACCCTTTTGCCAAAATACTTGTGTCAATCTTTGTTTTCGCCTTGAATTCTGTCAGATAGCGGAACGAGAACGTAGCAATGCCAATCCACCAGATGCCCACCAGCAGAAACGAGAATCGGTAGGCGGCTTCTTCGCTGCCAAAGCCCCAGAACTTCCACGTATAGATTATTATTATGCTGAAAATGAACAGAATCATGCTGCCAAGGTAGCCCCAGGCAAATCCTTTCGCGCTGACAATATTGTGCAGGCGAGGCGTGGCGATTATCGGCAGAAACGAATTGTAATAGACCGTAGCGCCAGCCCACCCAACAACGGCTAAAATGGTCATCAGCAGGCCGAAACCGATGTTGCCGCCCGTGAAAAAGTAAAGTCCCGAGCATGCCGCCGAGCCGATAATGGTAAACAACACCATAAACCGTTTGCGGTAACCGCCCATATCGGCAATACCTGATAATAAAGGTGTTATAAGGATTATGAAGGCATAACCGATTGCAATAGAATAGTCGTAAAGCACGGTGTTTTTGATGCAGTGACCGAAAATGCTGACAACGCCGTCAGCAAAGGCGGCCGCCGTAACACGCTCATAATAAATAGGAAACAGCGCCGCCGCCACAATCAGGCTATAAACCGAGTTGGCTATATCGTATGAGCACCAGGCACTTATGACCTTCCGATTGTTCTTCTCAATCGCCATTCTATTTCTGATTGAAATCGTGCAGCAAAGTTTGCAAAAAAGCCTGACTTTGCATAATTGTTGTGTCATTTGCTTCGTCACGAAGCGCTTTATTCGATGTTAAATCGTATATAAAACGCTCGTTATCAGCCACAAAACCAAAGCCATTATTATATGCATAAAAAGCGAATGAGCGACTTCCGCTCAAAACATCCTTGCTGAATCTAAAATCGCTGCTGTTCACTTCAAGTTGATTACAAAGTACAAGTGGCAAATCGCATTGGCTCAAATATTTATCAATAATAGTATCAGTCTTGGCAAGTGCGCCACCAAGCCAAATCATCGGGATGTGGAATTTCTCGGTCACATAGTTGGGCGAATTGTCGGGGAGACGGCTGCCGTGGTCGGCTATAAGAATCAGCAGAGTGTTGCTCCACCAAGGCTCAACAGACGCACGTCGAACAAAATCGCCAATGCAACTGTCGGTGTAATGGATTGTGTTTAAGAACATTCCGCCTTCGGTATTGTCGAGGAAACGGCTTGAGTGCGGCACTTCGAAAGGCTCGTGACTGCTCAAAGTGAACAACACGCTGCTAAATGGCTGCTGAAAACCGCAAATATCGGTAAACCAGCGTTTTAACACCACATGGTCGTGCGCACCCCATTTCGAGTTCATATCGCTGTGGCTAAACTCACTTTTTGACACAATCGGCTTGTAACCGCCTGTCACAAAGTACGACCTCATGTTTGCAAAGTCGATGTCACCACCATAATAAAATGAGGCAGAATAGCCTTCGTCCTTCAATTTATGGCTCAAATGGGGCAATTTCTGGGCTTTGTCGGTGAGTTTCATTATCGAGGTGGTGGGTTGCGCCGGATAGCCGCTCAACAGGCACACAAGCCCTTTATCGGAGCGGTCAGCGTTTGAGTAACAATTGCTGAACAGCACACCGGTGCGAGCAAGGCTGTCAAGATTGGACGTTACGCCTTGTATGCCGCCCACACAGCCTACAGCCTTCGCTGTAAAACTTTCCATAATCATTATCAAGATGTTAGGGCGATTGGTGTTGAGCAACCGGCATTGCATGGTGTCGGTGCGCAATAGCTCAGCCATAATGCTATCAGCCTCAGTTTGAGTCATAAAGCTAACATTTTGCTTGGCGCTGATGTCGTCCAACGAGTTGCAGAAATTCCACTGAACATTAACTGCCGCGTGATTGGCGAATTGATGCTCGCTGAAATAGACCGAACCCGGGCGTATCGGCATTCCAAAACCGCCGCGGATAGGTATCACCAAAAGTGCGCCAACAAACAGCAATACAGGCATTGCAAGCCATGGAGCGGGCTCTAACTTGCTTATTTTCTGCCCTACAAATCGTTGGTATGCTTTTATGCAAACGAAGCAGAATGCCACAATCCAAACAATAAACAAGGCTGTAAGCCATACGGGCGTTGATGCGGCGGCCTCTTTGGGTGTTTTCAGATAGGAAAGTACCGTACAATCCATTCGGAAACCCCAGTTGCGGTATAATTCACAATCGCAAATACCTATTATAGAGAATATTACAATGAATGCAACCGATATGAAGCCTATTATTTTCGCAGCAATCGGCTTTTGTGCACGAACGGTGCAGAGCAGAACCAATGTGGCGACAGCCGTAACGTATCCACCCATTGACAAATCGAGCTTCAGGCCGTGGCCGAAAGTGCCCAAAATGGTGGCAAAACCGAGTCCGGCAGTCAGTTTTATATTGTACAATTCAAAAAACAGGCGGATTAGAATAAAATATGCTATCCAATAGCAATAGTATTGAAATATTATTTTAATGCGCTGTATCATAACTATTTGTAAATATCACTTAAATCAAAGAATTAAATCTTGACTGATTTTGACTCTGTTTGGCAAATATCATAAAAGAATGATTACGCTCAATGTCGGTTTAAAAGCAAATATGAACACTGCAGTGCTGTCCGTGACGATGCGGTTTGTCGGTGTCTTGCTTCATAAAATGCGGCTGCTGGCCGTCAGCATGTCCGACATTTTTTCAACAAAATGTTCATAAAAATCGCATTGTGCTGTAATATCGGCATATAGATGTTCATAATTGTTGATTTTATCATTACGGCTCCGCACAATAAGTGCCGGTTATAAGTGTAATTTAAAGCCGATTTTTGAAATTATTTAAAAGCAACTACCAATGAACAAGAAATTTATCAAAATGCTTGGGCTGATGTGCATGGGGCCGATGCTTGCCTTTGCACAAGTTGAGGACGAATCGAATATGGTGCTCAATCCGAGCTTCGAACAGTATGAGAAGTGCCCTGAAAGCTACATCTACAACGACCAGTCGCACCGGCTAATCCCGCACTGGACCTATCCTTCGTTTACAACGCCCGACTATTTCAACAAATGCAGCACGGGCGATGTGCGCGTACCCGATAACTTTGCCGGCTACAGCCAGCCGCACAGCGGAAAAGGCTATATGGGAGCCATTCTGACCGGTACTGACCGCGACTATCGCGAGTACATCCAGGGCGAGTTGAAAACACCGATGAAATCGGGGCAGGTTTACTGCGTGTCGTTCTGGTACAAACTTGCCAACGGCTCAATGTTCGCAGTCGACCAGCTCAGCGTCTATTTCACCGAGCAGAAGATTGCCAACGGCAACACTACTTTCCTGAGCTACAAATCGCAATTGAATAACGAGGAGGGGCTCTTCCTCGATAACACCGACGAATGGAAGCACTACTGCATGCTTTACACAGCATCGGGCAACGAGTCGTTCTTCATCATCGGCAACTTTAAGAACTACGAGAACACCAATTATGTAGTAACTGGAAAGGACACCAAAAACAAGAAAGGCAAATCGTACGCCTACTATTTCTTCGACGATTTTGAGATTCGTCCGCTGACCGACTGCAACGTATGCGCCTGCGTTCCTAAAGGCCTTGAGACTGTGATTGTCGACTCGACATATACCGGCGGCCTTGACCCCGTGACTGGTAAAATACAGCGCATTGTTAACGACGGTGTCATCAGCCTTGGTATTTCGGGCGGAACACCTCCGTACAACATCAACTGGTCGAATGGTGCAACAAGTCAGAAACTGACCAACCTGCCAGCCGGAACCTACACCTACACCGTTACCGACCAGAACAACTGCCGCAACAGCGGAAAGGTTGTTTTTGTTCAACCAGAGATACCCGAAGACCCGTTCACCGACGGACTTCGTAACATTGAGGAAGGTTCGGCGCTCATTCTTAATAACATCTTCTTCGAGACAGGAAAAAGCACACTGCTGCCACAATCGAACGCTGAACTTGACAAAGTGGCCGCGTTCCTTGCTGAAGGCACTGTCAGCCAAATAGAAATAAGCGGACACACCGACAATGTGGGCTCCGACGACCTTAACCAGAAACTGAGCCAGGCTCGCGCTCAGGCGGTTGTCAACTATCTGGTTTCGAAAGGAATAAGCCAAAGCATGCTGCAAGCCAAAGGCTACGGCAAAACCCGCCCGATTGACACCAATCTGACCGAGCAGGGCAAGAGCAACAACCGCCGTGTCGAATTTTTTGTTTTAAAGAAATAATCTGACTCACTATGAAATACATATCAACATTAATCGCAATAGTTTTTGCAACAACAGCTTTGGCGCAGAAGCCGGCAAAAGTGTTCGACGACGTGTTCTCGGGAATGGACTCCAAAACACAGGTCGATATAGACAACAATTTCAACAAGGCGCGCATCAACTTCGACAAGATACTGCTTAAAGACCCAGAAAACGCAATGGCGCACATGGGACAGGCTGTTGTCTACTCGTATGACAAATACTCGATGAAAGACTATTTCAAGGCTTGGCAGCATTTCCAGAAGGCCGAAGCCGCCGTTGACGCATTCACTGCCGACGACAAGGAGGTGCTGAACACCTATTTCTTCAAACAGAAAAAAGAGCGCCGAGGCAATCCTCTCAACAAGAACATGGCTATTGAGCATAACTTGGTGGAGGAGAAGCTGATAAAGTTTGTCCGCGAGGAGAATAACATCGAATATGCCGAGAAATTTCTGGAGGAGTTCCCCAAATCGAAATACTATAATAATGTGGTGCACATCCGCAACTACATTGAGTTCCGTACGGCCGAGAACGCCGGAACAGTTGAGGCTTTCAACGCTTTCCTGAAGAAATATCCCGAATCGGCGCAAGTTAAAGTCGCCACCGAGGAGCGCGACCTGCTTGCGTTTAACAAAGCGCAGGAGGCCAACACCTATGCGGCTTTCAAGGATTTTGTCGATAACTATCCGAACGCCATTCAATACGAGGAGGCTAAAAAGAAACTGGGCATTCTGGCTTACACTGAGGCCGAAAAGAAACACACTCTGGCCGCTATTGAGGAGTTTATAGCCAACTTCCCCAACTCGCCAAAAATGCCTGAGGCAAAGCTGCTTAAACGACAGCTGCTTTTTGAGTGGGCAAAGCAGGTGAACAGCATCGAGGCTTACAACAAATTTGTGGAGCAATATCCTGAAGGTGAGATGTTTGTCGATATTTTCAACTTGAAATCGGCCGCCTTGGGGCAATCAATAGCCAAAGAACTGCCAGCCGACAACTACAAGGTTGTCAGGGCTTTCGACAATAAGAACTCACGCGACCACGGCGGCTCAATAGCAGCTTTCGGCAACGGAATGGTGCAGGTTATAGCCAATACGCCTTCGGCCAACGACGATATGGATGATGTGTGGATGATAAAACTTGACGCCGAAGGCAAGATGATTAAGAACGATATCATCGGCAACGACTTTATCGACCATGTGAACACAATGAAAATTAACGGTGCGGGCGCAATTTACGCAACTGGTTACACCAACGGCATTGTCAAAGGTGTTGCCGGACAGTCGTGGCTGTTCAAGATGAATGCGCAAGCCAAAAACGAGTTGAACGCCAAATTCGAAGGCCGCGAGGTAACAGCAATGGTCGTTTATGAAGACGACAAAGTGCTGTTGGGAGGCTATGCACAGGACGGCGACACCGCACAGCCGACACCGCTTCTTGTCAAGCTAAATGCACAAGGCCGCAAGCTGTGGAACCGCACTTACGCTCCGGGTCACAAAGTTACTAACATGGCATTGGCCGGTGACAACTGCAGTATGGCTTTCGGAAACAACTGGGCTGCGCAAATTGACCAGCTTGGATACCTGAAATGGGACAATCTTTGCGACGAAGGCTGCCAACTGTCGGCTGTGGCCATTAGCAACGGTACGTCGGTTTACACCGGCACCAAAGGTGGCGCGGGCTATGCCATAGCTTTCACTGCCGACGGCAAAAAGGCGTGGGAGGCCACGTTCGAGCTGCCTGCCGGCGGACAATTCACACAAAGCTGCACCATGCCCGACGGCTCGGTTATCAGCGGCGGAACCTTCGGCAACGCAATGGTTCTGGTGAAAATTGACGCAAGCGGTAAAGTGGCTTTTGTTAAGAATATCAATGCCGCTAAGCAGCTAGCTTTCAATGGTATGGCTGCCAATGCCGACAACTCGGTATGGATTAGCGCAACCTACAACGATGCCGACATTCTGGTATTGAAACTTGGATTGTAACTTATTTTCACACAAAACGCGCTTAGGCGCAAAAGGCGAACCGATTATGGTTCGCCTTTTTAAAAACTTTAAAAACTTAAAATTTAATGCTTTACATTAATTGGCAACCGTCACCTGAGATATTCGACCTCGGCTTTATAGCGCCGCGCTGGTATGGACTATTGTTCGCTGCCGGCTTTGTATTGGGCTATTATCTGATGAAATACATTGTCAAACGCGAAGGCGCGAAGCTCGAATTCGACACTTGTCTTATGTACATTTTCATTGGTACGTTGGTTGGTGCGCGCTTGGGGCACTGTCTGTTCTACGAGCCAGAAATATACCTGCATAACCCATTGGCAATCTTAAAGATATGGGAGGGAGGTCTTGCCAGTCATGGTGCCGGAATTGGAATGTTCGTCGCGCTTTGGCTCTTCATCCGCAAATACAAAACCGACACGCTTTGGCTTTTCGACCGACTTGTGATAATGATTGCCTTGGGCGGCTTCTTCATCCGCATGGGCAATCTTATGAACTCCGAGATTGTTGGTCGTCCCACAAACGTGGCATGGGGCTTTGTGTTCCGCAATTTAGGCGAGGATTTTCCTCGTCATCCAGCGCAACTCTACGAGTCAATAGCCTATTTGTCAATGGGTTTACTTATGCTGTGGCTCTTTTTCCGAACCAAGGCGGCAACCTACAAAGGTCTGCTTTTTGGTTTAGGAATGGTGCTTATATTTGCATTCCGCTTCTTTATTGAGTTCACCAAAGACGTTCAGGTCGATTTTGAACGTTCGATGACACTCGATATGGGGCAGTGGCTCAGCATTCCGTTTGTAGTGCTCGGCCTGATTTTCATCATTTTATCAGTAAAAAAACACAAATATGTTGAAAAATAGAGTTTTGACACTTGCCGTATGCGCCGCCCTGCTGACCTCTTGCGACAAAGGCATCGACGCCGATTACATAACTCCGGGCGAATATCTGCCGGCCTATCCGGGCTCGTACTGGGACTACAGCGACGGAACACGCGTCCGCGCTACCGATTATGAGCTACACAACTACCGCGCTTCAACCACTTCGCCCGGCTATACCGATGAATGCTACGTGCCCGTTTGGGACGGCCATTACCTCTACAAATACAGCATCTACCAACAGTCGCCCATTTATCCGTTGCGCAAGTTGCTAACTGGCTCAGGCACATCAACTTGGATAGTAGAGGAGAACAACAACGTTAAAATCAAACGGCATGAGGTGCATTTGGATTCACTTGTCATTGCGGCGCTTGACACAGTATTCCACGATGTATGCCAAGTAACTGAATATCAGGAGACTCTCGATTTTACAGACTATTGGAACATTCGCGAATACTATGCGCTGAACGTCGGGCTTATCAGGGTTGAAGTCAAAAATCCGTACGACACGGCGACTTTTGTTGTGCAGAAAGAAATACGGGCATATCATATAAATAATTGATGTTCAAGCATTTTCCGTTTTGGTATTCTGATGCGGTTGAATTATACAATTCCGAAAACCTGAAACTGCCTGATGCGGAAAAGCAAATAGCCGAAACTTTAAATCTGCAAACAGAACACAATCAATATATTATATCTAATAAGTTAAAGTTGTTCTTTATACCAGCGCGACTTGATTTTATAGTCAAAGGCGAGCCGTTCAAAACCGTTGTCGAATATAAGTTCCGACTGGTAAATCCTGCATTCATATTGTTCATTTCAGTCTTGTAGCACTACTTATCGGCATAAACAACTGGAAAACAACATCGTACATACTTTTAGGCATAGCCATACTGTCATATTTCCTTACAATAGCGGTTCAAAACTCGTTCATCAGGCGAAAGATAGAGGAAGCTATTTGTCTTCCGCAGTTCGAGGGCAGCGCCGAAACGCTTCATAATCAAATGATTAATATGGGTGATATTGACATTTGTCCGGCTTGTGGAGCACCAAGAACGGCTGGAGTTTCCGTTTGTCAAAATTGTGGAATAAAATTGCCTGTCAAGGTGTACCATAATAATGTTAAATGATAAATTTACGGAAGCAAAAAACAAACGTGTTAAAATCTTATATTTAAGAATATGAGAAAGATAGCAGCAAATCTGATTTTTCCGTGCGACGGTAAAATCATCAAATTCGGTCATGTGATTGTTGACGATGACGGCACAATAGTCGATGTGGTTGATACCGGCGGCAAATTGGTCGAGGAGGAAGGCCTTGAGTATCACAATGGTGTGCTTGTTCCCGGTTTCCTAATCGACGGAACAAACGCCAGTACTACGGAAAAAGACCTTCGCATACGCACCATTTCCGGAGTCCAGAAAGAGATTGTTGATGTCAAAAACATTGAGTATAACACTAAAGAACCAGTTGTTAATCAGATGTTTAACAGGCAATTGGATAACATGACATTTTCTGACGCACTCTATAAGGCAACCATTGAGCCAGCTACAGTTATTGGCGAGGCCGAGACGCTGGGTTGTTTCAAAAAAGGAGCCAAACCGGGTGTAGTGCTGCTTTATCCGTTCGATTTTGTGAATGTGAAAATGCGCCACGATACTCTGTCTAAACGTTTGGTATAAAGACATTTGTGCGTGTAGAGATGCGGCGCGCCACGTCTCTGCCGTATTACACAAAACCAATACCCGACACCTAACACCAAAACCTTGTATGACTCTCGTTGCGCCACTCGATTGGGGATTGGGACACGCAACACGTTGTGTGCCAATAATTAACGAGTGTTTGGCAAAAGGAGAGAAGGTTATTATCGCAGCCGACGGAGCTGCTGCCGCTTTCCTGAAAAGCGAGTTTCCAAATCTTACACATATTAGGCTTAAAGGCTGGCGGATGCGTTATTTCTGGCCGCTGCCGCTTACCATTTTTCTGCAACTGCCGTTTTTGGGTATCAGCATCTTGCTCGAACACAGGCGTTTGCAAAGTATTATCAGGCAAAATGGTATCAGCCGCATTGTTTCCGACAACCGTTACGGCCTTTGGAGCCGCAATGCCGACTGCACCATTATTACTCACCAATTATACATTCAGTTGCCACGCTGGCTAAAACCTATCGAGAGGCCGCTGCACGCATTTACAGCACGTTTACTGCGCCGTTTCAGCCATATTTGGGTACCAGACTATGCCGATGCCGAAAAGTCGCTATCGGGCGCGTTATCGCATGGCGGAGCGCTTGATGCCAATGTTGAATATATCGGCCCGCTGTCGCGCTTTACTGCCGATTGTATGAACGAGCCGGCACTGCCTGTGCCAAATGTTTTGGTTGTGCTTTCAGGGCCGGGACGGCAGAAACAGCGTTTTGCAAAGCTGATTCTGAAGCACCTGAAAGGCACTGCCAAACGCATTTTAGTGGTGGGAGCGGAGCCTAATCTAAAATATCAAGTAACAGACGGAAACACACTTATAGTCAATCATCTGCCGACACAAGAATTAAATAGTTTACTTCTGCTGTCGCCGCACGTAATAGCGCGTTCGGGCTATACAACAATTATGGATTTGCACAGACTTGGCCGCCACGCCATATTGTTCCCGACCAAAGGCCAATGGGAGCAAGAGTATTTACAGGAGTGGATTGAAAAGAAATCGAACAATATGACCGAAAACACATCACGATAAAAACAAAGATTTTTACCTTTGCACAATATATCAGGCAATTATGAGCAAACCTATACAAGACTTCTCATTTGGCTATTTTCTGTTGAAAAACTATTCGAAATTTTTCATCCGGAAATTCTATAAAACGACAACCGTCATTGGGTTGGAGAACATTCCCGAGGGCTCGCCGGTCATAATAACGCCCAACCACCAGAACACGCTTATGGACGCCTTGTGCATCATCTACAATGTGCACAACCGGGCTGTGTTTATGGCTCGCGCCGATATTTTCGGTAAATCAAAACTGATAACCAATACTTTGCGGTTTTTGAAAATTCTGCCTCTTTATCGCATCCGCGACGGCGTGAAACAACTCAAAAACAACGACACATCGTTTGAGGAGGCCGTTGGCGTGCTTGAGGACCGTCAGAAGCTGGTTGTGTTGCCCGAGGGAAGCCACTTAGGTGAGCGCCGCTTGCGTCAGTTGAAGAAGGGTGTGGCCCGCATCGCCTTTATGGCCGAGGAACGCAACAATTTCGAACTCGGACTGCAAATTGTGCCCGCAGGACTAGACTATTCGCACTACATCAATTTTGGCGCGCGGTTTATGGTTCAGTATGGAAAGCCTATTAAAGTGCTTGACTACAAGGAGTTATACCAAGAGAACCCTCAGCGCGCAATGGCCGCACTTATGGACGACATCCGCAACGCCATTAAGCCGCTGATGCTCAACCTTGACAACGAGGCTGAATATGAGGCCCTTGAGACGATAAACAACATCTATATCAACGATTTATACAACGGACAACAGCACAAGCGCAAGTTCAAACAACAACAGATACTTGAAGAATCACAGCAGATGGGCGAGAAGTTGCTCAAGTTTGCTGAAACAGCCTCGCCGTTGTATGCCGACACTCGCCTTTGGGCATTGGATTTCAAGGCTTTGCTAAAAAAACTCGACTTGCGTTACTGGGCTGTGGCTCACGACCATTATTCAGTCGCCGGAATAGCAGTCAACAGGCTGTTGCAAGTCATCTGCCTGCCGTTTTTCGCTGTCGGCTATCTTACAAACATTCTTCCGTTCTGGCTTCCCGTGCGGCTCACAAGCGGCATCAAAGACCCGCAGTTCCTCAGTTCGGTGCGGTTTGTCATTTCGGTGGTTACATTCACGCTTTTCTATCTTATCTATTTGATAGTAATGCTGATAGCGATGCCGAAATTCTGGATGGCGTTAGTGGCGTCGGTGGCTATCCCGTATTTGGGAATGGTGGCTTTCCGCTACTATGTATGGTTCAAAAAGACGACGGCCAAAGCGCGTGTCAACCGCTTCTGTCGCAAAAAGAACGCCGACTGGCTCAAACTTATCAGTTGCCGCGACAATGTCCTGAAAGTTGTAAAGGAATTGTAACACGATGATAATCCGCAATATACGTTAATTTGCGGTAAAATCGGTTTAAGATAAATGGCTCATTCAGGTTACTGATGAGCCATTATTTTTTCGGGTATTCTCCGTGAATGTCGGTAAGCACCTCGAAGCCTGTTTCGGTAACCAAAATGGTATGCTCATACTGCGCCGACAGTTTGCCGTCAATAGTGCGGGCTGTCCAACCGTCGTTTTTGTCGATAACCACACGCGCCTTGCCTTGGTTTATCATCGGCTCAATGGTGAAAATCATTCCGGGGCGCATTATTGCTCCTGAATTGCGGCGTGCTATATGGTCAACCTGCGGCTCTTCGTGAAATTCAACACCAACTCCGTGTCCGCAGAACTCCCAAACCACCGAGTAGCCTTTCATCTGCGCGTATCGGGCTATAAAAAAGCCGATGTTGCCGAAAGTGTTTTTCGGGCGAACTTGCTCAATACCCAGGTCGAGGCAGTGCTTAGTGGCGTCGAGAAGCCGCTGCGCCTCATCCGAAACTTGTCCGACTGTGTACATTCGGCTGGTGTCGCCATAGTAGCCATTCAGAATAGTTGTAACATCAATGTTGACAATATCGCCGTCTTTCAGAATGGTGTCGGGCGAGGGAATGCCGTGACAGACAACATTATTGGGCGATATGCAGCAGTATTTCGGGAAATCGCCATAGCCCTTGCAAGCTGATATGGCGCCATTCTTTACAATGAAGTCATTTATCAGATTATCAAGATATTCAGTGCTTACACCGGCCTTGACGTATGGCTCAATGAAATCGAGCGATTCGGCGGCAACCCTTGAGCTCTTGCGGATACCGTCAATCTGTTCGGGAGTTTTAATTAAAATAGGCATTGTATGTTGTTTTTATGTTTCCCTTCGAAAAGCGCTGCAAATTTGCGCTATTTATTTTAAACTTCGAACTAAAATCCGTTGTGAGGCTGCAACCATTTTATTTTTAATTATAACTTAGAGTCATTAAATTTGAACCTGTCTGAATAACTAAAACTGAAGAATTATGGAAATAACCATTATCTGTATCGGTCTTCTATACTTTTTATCACATTATCTAACAGTAGTTTATCAGAAGACGCGCATCCCTGATGTGTTGATTCTCATTATTATAGGCATTCTCATAGGTCCGGTTTTTCATCTGGCGTCAGTTGAGGATTTGGGAGTGTTGGGGCAGCTGTTCACATCTTTGGCTCTGATTATCATCTTGTTTGAGGGCGGACTCAACATGGAGCTGGCCAACATCTGGGGCTCGATGCGCACGGCCGCCAAGCTCACAGTAAGCTTCTTCTTCATAACAGCGATAATAGCGGGTGTGCTACTTCATTTTGTGATGCACTACTCATGGCTGCTGTCGTTCATTGCCGGATTCATAATGGGCGGCACGTCATCGGCGGTGGTTCTGCCTATGATTAGCCTTCTGCACATGAACAAGAAGCCGGGCACAATACTGGTTCTTGAGTCAGCGCTTACCGATGTGCTGTGTATCGTGTTTGTAATCAGTTTTTTAGGAAGTTATTCAACAGGCATTGTTGAGCCGGGTAAAATCATCGGCTCGCTCATCTCGTCACTTGTCCTGGCATCGGCTTTGGGCGTTGGCGCTGGCTACATTTGGCTGCGACTGATGAACTGGATAAAGACTTTTCCGAACACACAGTTCACCACGTTCGCATTTATGTTCATTGTTTATGGTTTGGCCGAATATTTCGGGTTCAGCGGTGCGATTTCGGCGCTGGCATTCGGCATTGTGCTTGGTAACTACAGCAAAATTCCATTGCCGATGAAATTCAAAGACCAACTGCCGGACGGCATTATCACTGAATTGGAGCGCAAGCTATACAGCGAGATAGTGTTCTTGCTGAAAATCTACTTCTTTGTTTATCTGGGCATGTCCATTCCGTTTGAATCGTCAAGATTCTTCATCATAGCTATGATGCTTGTTGGAGTCATCTATATAGCCCGTTTGCTTGCCACACGCTTGCTTGTTCGCGAGCAGGACATCACTTGGGAGGACAAGTCGATAATTTCGGCAATGGTGCCCAAAGGATTGGCTGCCGCCGTATTGGCCGGTCTGCCGCTTCACTATGGTATTCCTGAAGGAGCAGAGATTCAGATAATTGTGTATAACGTGGTGTTTATAAGTATTTTAGTAACATCAATACTGATACCTCTCATCCGCACGCACTTCATAAGCAGGTTCTATTTTATGTTTTTCAAGCCAAGGGTTATTCCTATAATCGGCAAAGAAAAAGGAGAGAAGCCTGCCGAAGAAGCACCAAGTACAACTGATAACTAATTAAAATAAAACGATATGAGTTACATTATTGAAGGCATAGGTTACGCGGCATCGGTGGTGTTGTTGCTGGCAATGCTGATGACATCTGTCGTTAAGTTACGGATTATCAACACATTGGGTTGTATTTTATTTGTCATTTACGCTTTGCTGATAAAATCGTACCCGGTAGCTCTGATGAACACGGCCATAGCTTGCGTCAATATTGTTTTCCTTATCAGGATTCGTACACAGGAAAGCAAACTTAAAATATTGAGATTCAATGGTGTAGAAGAACTTATACATATGTTTGTCGATAAATACAAACCTGACATCACTACAATGTTTCCTGAGTACACGCAAACCGACAAGCATTATTCGTGTTCTTTTCTGGTGATGCGTAACATGGAAATGGCGGGTGTTTTTATCGCCCACGACGAAGGCAACGGTAACCTGATTGTCGAGCTCGACTATGTTATTCCGGCCTATCGCGACTGCCTGATTGGCGATTTTGTGTTCAATAAAAGCCGCAACATATTTAAAGAATTGAAATGCAAAAAGATAACAGAGATATCGGGCAGCCCCCGACATTCAAAATATCTGAAGAAAATGGGCTTTAAGGAAATATCGTCGGAGGCTGGAATCAAAGTCTTCGAATTGGACATCGAATAAAACGATTCTTATATCGACCAAAACATCCAGCAACAGAAAAAGATGAACAACGTAAAATTCAATATTACAGATGCTTTAGACTGCAACAACTGGTTCGATAACGCGGTCCAGCCGGTTTTTGTGATGCGCCAGACCGAAGACGGTCTTGTGCTGCAGTACATCAACCAAAGCGCCTACGAGCTTCTGAAATGCAACCCCGACGATTTTGCGACGCTGACACCAATCAACATCGGGCTTTTTGCCGACAAAGCCGACGAACAGCAATATACTCAAACCGAGATTGGTAGCAGCGGCGTGGAGTTTGTGGCACATATCATTCCGCGTATCGAGCACCCGATAACATCTGAAATAACGCTCTACAAACACACCAACATCGATGGTGAGGTCTATTTTGTCGCTTTTCAGCGCGTCTCGGGCAATGTTGTCAAGATACTTGAGGCTCTGCGCCGCTCTGAGTACCGTTTTTTGATGATGGCCGAGAACATCACCGACGGTATAATGATATACGAGAACGGCAAACTGGTTTTCGCAAACACAGCCTGCACCAACATAACAGGCTACAACAAAGAGCAGCTGAAAGACATCAACGAGATGACGCTTGTGTGCGATTACGAGCGCGAGCGGCTCATGAAACTGATGCAAGCGCAAATGGCCCAGAATCCGAAATATTTCAGTACCGAAGTTTGGATAAAGAATCGTCTGGGTCAGGAGAAATGCATAAAAAGCGTCTATTCATACACTAAATCGCAAAACGGAGGCATATCGTACAATGTCATAACCGACATCACAGCGCAGAAAATAACCGAGAAAGCGTTGATTAAGAGCCAGCAAGAGTTTAAAATGCTGGCCGACAACAGCCCCGACATGATAACCCGCTACACACGCGGACTGACTTACTCTTTTGTCAACAAGACAGTTGAAGAAGTTACCAAAATACCCGTATCTAACTTTTTGGGACACAATACGTTGGATGTTGAATTAGACCAAGAGGCAGCGTCTTTCCTCGAAGAGATGCACCTTGAGGTATTCCGCACCGGGCGCAAACTCAAATTCGAGTTCCGTATGACAATTGACGGTCATCAGCACTTTTTCCAATCGTTAATGGTGCCCGAGTTTTCGAAAGACGGCTCGGTGAACACGGTGCTCAACGTGTCGCGCGACATCTCGCAGATGAAAGAGGATGAGAACAAAGTGAACAGCGAGAAACAGCAGATTATTGAGAACAATAACCAAATTGCCGCAAACATCAAACTGCTTGGCGCAAAGCTTGTTGAAGAATGTCCGTCGTTAAAAGACTCTGACTCAATAAAATATCTGGCCAGCATTGCCGAGTGGACCGGCATAGGAGGCATGCTGCTTAATATGAAGCCAGCCCCGATTGATGTCAATCAGTTTATGAAAGAGCTGTACGACAAGCGGTTAAACATGGTTTCGGCCGCCGGCAAAACGCTAAATCTGAGCCTTCCGGAGCAGACTTCGAAAATTTACGCTGACGCCAAAGTGCTTACAATCGTTATCGACCAACTAATCGACAATGCAGTTGAGGCGGAGGGAACAACCGTTGTCAGCATTGGGTGGGGAGTATCCAAAAACGACGAAATAGTCTTTTTTGTGAAAGACGACGGCACGGGCATCAAAGCCGATTTGAAAGAGAAAATCTTTGAGCCGTTCTTCACAACGCAGAAAGGGACGCATTCGGGCCTCGGACTGAGCACGGCGCACAAGTGTGTAGAACAGATGAAAGGACGGCTGTGGTGCTATTCGCAGCCGGGCGAGGGTGCGCAATTCTTCTTCACACAACCGGCAAGCGTCATGCAACCCACCGCGACAACACCGACACGCAACGCCGTCAGCAGCTGGCGCGACAAGAAAATCCATGTGGTGGAGGACACTGATTCCAACTATATGCTTATTGAGGCAATGCTGAGCACGCAGGGGCCACCGCAACTATCGCGTTCAATAACCGGCCGCCATGCTATCGACTACATCCGCGAGCATCCTGATATCGATTTGATTCTCATGGACATTCAGTTGCCCGACATAAACGGATACGACGTGACGCGCCAGGTTCGCACGTTCAATACCAATGTGCCGATAATTGCTCAAACGGCCTACGCCATGTACGCCGATGTTGTTAAAGCTCTTGAGGCCGGTTGCAACGACTTCATTGCCAAGCCGATACAACTCAAAAAAATGCTTACTCTGCTCGAAAAGTATTTGGGATAGCTTGTAACTATTTGATATATGGCAAGTTAAAGCCCATGCTGAAATAGTAGTAATCTTTTTGCAGTTTGTAGTCGGTGGCTTGTATGAAGCTGATTGGGCCAATGGGGGTGCGAAACAGCACACCAGCGCCAACACCGAAATAGGTCTCAGTCGGGTTCTTCAGATTGTTAAGCTCATCGTATGTTGCCACGGCGTTTATGTGCGTCACTATGTTGAAATATTTGAACATCTCCTGCCTGATTGTCAACCCAGCGGCACTGAAATTATTGACTCGCAACTGGTTGGGTTTCAGCCCGATAAACGGTGTTTGTCCATAGCGCATATTATACTCAAAACCACCAAGATAGAACTTGTCGGCATCGCTATGTTGCTTTGTGCTGATGCCGATAGCCGCCCACGGAATAAGCGTTGTTGTAGTGTTCTTCTTATCGAACTTGATAGAGAAGGCGCGCTCGAAACTTGTGCTCAGCTTTAGGTATTCATCAGAAGCGACACTACTGCTGCCGTCAAGATAATCGGTTGTAACATCGGCATTGAAAACACCTTTCAGCTCAATGCTCCAGCGCGCACCGCTTTTGGGGTAGATGTTGTTGTCTAAAGTGTTGTGTTTCACTGTCAAATGGGCGCCTTCTTGAAAAGTGACGACAGATTTTGTATTTACGCTGTCGAAGACAAAGCTGTTGTCATCATCATTTCCAATCATAAAATACTCTAATGTCGGCGCAAATTCCACCAGCGTGTTGTTTCCTAATGTCCGGCTGCCGCCCACAACATCCCAACCGATGCGAATATAATCGATGTCGCCCAAGCGCTTGCTTCCGTCGTAAATGGTCTTGAAATCTCTGTTCCAGTCAACCTTCGAGTAGAGCGTCCATAAATTGCTTTTGCCCATGTTGCGGCTGATTTTCGCCTGAACGCTCGGGTGTTTGTTTACGTTGCCGAAGATGTATGCATCGTAATGCTTGCGAAGGAAGTTCCGCCGGCTGAATTTCAGTGTGACACCGACATTGTAGATGTCGTCGTAGTAACCGCCTAAGTTGAACTGTGTCAGGCCTTTTTCCTTTACGTTGAATGTCAGCGTAATTTGTCCGTCATCGCCTGTAGTGATACTGTAATTGATTGATTTGTAGAGCAGTGTGGCATACAACCGCGTAACGGCGTCACCTATCATTTGGGGTGTTACTCCTTGATTGTCGCTTATGCCGATGATTCCGTATGCATTCTCGCTGTTAGTTAAGTTCAACCCGTTGATAACCACATGATTGATAATAATTGTATCGTGTCGGGGCAAGCGCTTGGGATGCGGGCGGGGAGCTATGGCGTTGAGCGAGTCGGCCAGCTTTTTCAAGTCGTAAAGGCGTTCTTTGGCAGCATCCTCGCCACGTTTGATAATCTTGTCGGCTTGCAGGAAGTCCGACGGCTGAATGCCCTTCAAGTCAGGAGTAATGCGGTATCGCGGGTCAACACTATCCATTTGTTGTTTCGAGTCGTTCACGCCGCCAAACATCATAACGCGGCCGGTTATCTTGGTTATCGAATTCATATCGGCCACCGACACCTCGTCTTCAAAGCCCGTGTAGGCGCCAATAACAATGTCGGCACCCATTTTTTTCACATCAGTAACCGGAAAATTATGCATCACGCCGCCGTCAACAATCAGCATTGTATCATTCTCATTTTCAATCAATACTGGTGAGAAAACCAAAGGAATGGCCATGCTGCCGCGTATGGCGCGCGCAAGGTCGCCCTCGCTGAATTCAATCAGCCGGCCTTTCAGAATATCAACACCATAGCAGCGGAATGGAATAGGGTAGTCGTCGAATTTGTTGATACCCGCTGTGCACCATGTGTTTTCCGAAAAAAATATCGACAGGTTGGGCGCCTCAATCATTCCCGACGAAAGCACCGGCTTGTGGTTTTCGAAAGAGAATTCGAGCGGCCACCAGCCGTAATCGTCTTTCTGCCTGATAGATACAAGTTTTGTGTCGAAACTGTTTGTCATCAGGCCAAGCCAATCGGAGTTTCTGGCAAAATTCTCAAGCTCATCAATGGTGAAACCAATTGAGTATAAGGCACCAATGATGCTGCCCATGCTTGTACCGGTTATATAGTCAGGGTAGAGCCCAACTGACTCAAGTTCCTTCAGAATACCGATGTGAGCCATGCCTTTGGCTCCGCCGCCCGATAGTGCCAACCCGACTTTAGGACGCACTGGCGCACTTAAAGTATCGCTTTGAGCAAGCGAGGCGAAGTTGCTAATAATTAATGAAATGAAAATCGAAACAAATAATCTTTTGCAAGCCATGGCAGGCAATCAAATTAATCGCTATTTCCTCGAACTCATTATCCGCGCAAGACCTTTGGTCTGTTCAAATTGCTCGCAGATGATTTTGGTTAGCACGGCCATTGGCACGGCAAGCATCATTCCGGCAATGCCCCACAGGAAGCCCCAGAACAGCAACATTATCAGTACAGTTACGGTGTTTATGTCGCAAGCGTCGCCAAGCATTATCGGTTCAAGTACCGAACCTATAAGTATCTGAATACCAATGAAAAGCAATATTGCCGCTGTCAACACGCCCGGATGTGTTATATCAATTATCGCCATGGCGCACACACCGATTGTAACTACAATGGAACCAATCATTTGGATAAAATTCAGAAAGAATGTCAGAATGCCCCACAATAGCGGAAAACTGATGCCAAAGGCGAGACACAGCAACCCGACAACAATGCCCGTCATAAGGCTGGTGCAGAACTTTACAACCACAAAACGCGAAATGCCGAAGGTTATCTTGTTGAAAACCTGCACAACTTGTTGCGGCGTCTGGAACAGTGTTTCCTGCATTATCAGCTTGAAATTGACCGAGCCGGCCAGTATCAAGACAAGCAGGAACAAGGTTATCAAGACCGATGTGCTTATATTTTTAATATGTATCAGTCCGGGACCTAAAAGGCTCATTACTTGTTTCGATATGTCGCTTTTGTAAAGCAGTCCTTTAATGAATCCGTCATCTTTCTGAACTTCAATATCGAGCATATTTACGTATGGCTCAATCACTTGACCGATTCTGACATCAAGTTTCTGGTACAATTCGGCTCGGCCGGTTAGGAACTCCTGGCCTGTCAGCGTTATCATCACAAACGCACCGCCCAGCACAAGCGCTATTATCACCATGGCCAGAATCAGCGATATGTATTTTGGCAGACGGCGCTTGTTGGCCCACCGCATAAACGGCATAAAGATGACAGCGAACAGACATGCGAATGTCAGCGGTAAAAAGATGAACGACAATATCTTAAGTATGTACAAACCTAAAACTACCGCAAAAATCAGCAGTATCTTGTTGGTGAAATTTCTTGAGGCAAAGTCCATAAGTCAGATGCTTTAAAATAACGTTTAGCTTATTGTTGTTTTGTCACAAGTTGCCCGACTATGCGTGCAACATTTTCTGTATCAATGATATTCGTAAATTCTTTTTCGAAGTTGGGAGTGAAGACGCCCTTGCCGACACTTACCCGAATCTCGGCCAGCGGCCAGAAACGCCCGTCGTCAATCTCATCGTTCCGGCTCACAAGCGGTTTGTCGGTGACGGTTGCAAAAACATTTATCATTTCCGATTCAACCACCGACTGCCATTTGTATCGTGTTATGCTAACAGACTCAAAATCAACAAGTCCGATTTCCTCGCGGGCCTCGCGACCGAGTGCGGTCAAAACCTCTTCGCCGTAGGCAATGTGGCCGCCAACGGCTGTGTCCCACTTGCCAGGCTGGATGCGCTTTGTCAGTGCGCGTTTTTGAAGATAGAGGTCGCCACGGGTGTTGAAAACATGCAGATGCACAACCGGATGCAGCAAGGTGCGGTCGGAGTGGCACTGGCTGCGCGGCGCCGAGCCGATAACACGCCCCTCGTCATCAACAATCGGCAGTATCTCTTCTGTTTCCGGCTTGTTCATCGTTTATTTTTTTGGCAGTGGGATAATCAGTTTTTGTCCGGCCAGAAGCGGCTGTCCCTCAATAAGTTGGTTCGCTTTTTTGATATTGGCCTCGCTGCTGTTGTAAGCCAAAGCAATGCCCGACAGCGTCTCGCCCGACTCGACAATATGAATTGCGCGCACCGGAATCTTCAGACTGGCGCCAATGGTCAGCCGCGTAGCCTCGTTGCTGTTCAGCTCCTCAAGCATGTTCAGCGGCACATTGTAGCGCAGCCCTATGCGGTAAAGGTTTTGTCCCTTCTCAACCTTATGCATGTAGACTACATACTCATTATCGTCAACTTGCTGATTGGCAACCGTTTGTTCGCTTTGTTTCTGACTAGGTTGATTTGTCTCGACTTCAACCTTGGCAGGTTCCTTTGCCTTGCTCACTGCCGGCTCCGGAGCGGTTTTCTCGGCCTTTGCCGTTTCGGTTTTGCTTTGCACAGCCTCGGTTTGCACCTTCGAGCCGCTGTTGTTCACTTTGCTTTTGTAAATTTCAAATATTCCGACGGTTATCAGTAGTAAAACCGATACTATCGCCACTGATTTCCAAATAGATACTCGCGGTTCTTTCTTTACGTAGGTCGAAAAATCGACAACCTGCACCGATGTGTTGTCCTTGCCGCCAGCGGCATTGGCCTTCTCAATCAGTTGCGCCGTTTTAAACTCGGCCGACATATCCTTGTTGCTGACGATGCCATATATATCATTTTCCGACACTTGGTCTGTCAGTCCGTCGGTGCAGAGCATGAAAACCTCGTCGCCGTCAATCTGAATAGGATTTTTGCAGACGCTGAATTTTATGTTTTTCTCTTTGCCAATCAGCACTTTAACCTCGCCGTTCTCAACATGGTCGCGGGTTATTTGGGCAATCTCGCCGCCTTTGCACAGATAAATACGGCTATTGCCGGCCGATGCGTAGTAAGCCTCGTCGTTTTGGACAATCAGAATGGCGGCTGTAGCGCCAATGCCATTGAAGCGGTGCTCTTTAAGCGATTGATTATAAACGCAATAGTTAGCGTACGAAATAGCATTGGGCAAAGCGTTGGCCAGATTTGCGTAGGTGCGGTTCTGAAAATAGCGCTTTATCTCCTCGGTGGTTATCTTAGCCGCCAGCGCGCCGCCGTATTCAACTCCGTCGTGGCCGTCGCATACCACAAAAACATGCCCGTTGGTTATTGGAAATTCGATAACGGCGTCGGTGTTGTGCTCTTTTACCTTGCCAACATCTGTCGCGCTACCATAATTTATATTGAATTTCATCTGATTACAATCGTTATATTATTGTTGCAAAGCTAACATTTACAAAAACAAACTCAAAACATAACTTATTTGAAAATATTGCCATCTACTATTATTTTTACCTTTGTGGCAATTATGCGGAAATGAACGAAAAAGGCGTCATACAAAAATTTTCGAAAACCCTTTTCTGGGATGTTGATTCCGAATCTATCGATTTGGAAATCAATGCGCCATACGTGGTTCAACGGGTTTTGGAGCGCGGTCAGATGTCCGATTGGCGCTTGTTGTGTTCATATTATGGGAAACAACGTATAATTGACATTTCCAAGCATTTACGCTCACTTGAACCACGTGCGCTCGCTTTCGTTTCTGCCATTTCGTCAACCCCAAAAGAAGAATTCCGATGCTACACTATGAGACAATCGATGCACGCACCTTGGATTTACTGAAAAGGCTGTTGGCGATACCCGAATTTCATAATTTGCGGTTGGTCGGTGGAACGGCTTTGGCTTTGCAATTGGGACACCGCATTTCAGTCGATTTGGATTTGTTTGGTTCTGTGGATGTTGACATAAATCGAACTATTGATTTGCTGAACGATTTTTCGAATGTTCAGGTGCAGGGTTCAACCAAAAATATGATGTTTTTCAGCATTGAAGGAGTGAAGGTTGATATTGTCAATTATCCATACGAATGGATTGATAATCAAGTAGAAGAGGACGGCTTGCGGTTGGCGGCTGTTAATGATATTGCCGCAATGAAACTATCGGCCATAACAAATCGCGGAACAAAAAAGGATTTTGTGGATTTGTATTTTCTTCTTGAGCGGTTCTCGTTAAACGAACTTGTTGATTTATATACAAATAAATATCCCGACGGGCAACTATTCTTTGTTCTGAAAAGCCTTGCATATTTCGAGGATGCCGAAGAACAGCCTATGCCCAAAATGCTGATTGATACTGATTGGGTTGATGTGAAAAAACGAATAATCGATTCGGTTCAAAAAATGGTATAAACTTAATAAACAGATAATTATGGCAGAAGACAACAAAGTTATTTTCTCAATGGTGGGAGTGAGCAAGACCATTCCGCCGCAGAAGAAAATATTGAGTAACATTTACTTATCGTTTTTTTACGGGGCCAAAATCGGCATTTTAGGCTTGAACGGCGCGGGTAAATCAACGCTGATGAAGATTATTGCGGGTGTCGAAAAAAGTTACGAGGGACAGGTGGTTTTCTCGCCAGGTTATTCGGTTGGCTATCTTGAACAGGAACCGAAACTTGACCCGCAAAAGACTGTCCGTGAGGTTGTTGAGGAAGGAACAGCCGAGATTGTCGCTCTGCTGAAAGAGTATGAGGAAGTGAATCTGAAGTTTGGCGAGCCGATGAGCGATGACGAGATGACGAAACTCATTGAGCGTCAAGGCGAACTGACCGAACTAATCGACCAGCACAATGGTTGGGAGCTTGACAGCACTCTTGAGCGTGCAATGGACGCATTGCGCTGTCCGCCAGCCGATTGGAAGATTGAGAACCTGTCGGGAGGTGAGCGCCGCCGCGTGGCTCTGTGCCGTCTGCTGCTGCAGGAGCCTGATATTCTGTTGCTTGACGAGCCAACCAACCACCTCGACGCCGAGTCGGTACAGTGGCTTGAGGCGCATCTGCAGCAATACAAAGGCACTGTTATTGCTGTCACTCACGACCGCTATTTCCTTGACAATGTGGCTGGTTGGATTCTCGAACTTGACCGTGGCGAGGGCATTCCGTGGAAGGGCAACTACTCGTCGTGGCTTGAGCAGAAAACCAAGCGGCTCGAAATGGAGGAGAAGACCGAAAGTCGCCGCCGCAAGACGCTTGAACGCGAGTTGGAGTGGGTGCGTATGGCACCGAAAGCCCGTCAGGCAAAGCAGAAAGCCCGTTTGAATGCTTACGACCGCTTGCTCAACGAGGACACCAAAGAGAAAGAGCAGACGCTTGAGATTTTCATTCCAAACGGACCGCGTTTGGGAACGAATGTTATTGAGGCTAACGGCGTTAGCAAGGCATACGGCGACAAACTGCTCTACGAGAATCTTGAGTTTGTGCTGCCGCAGAACGGCATTGTGGGCGTTATCGGCCCTAATGGCGCGGGCAAAACCACGCTTTTCCGCCTTATTATGGGTCTTGAGAAGCCCGACAGCGGCGAGTTCAAAGTGGGAGAGACCGTCAAGTTGGGCTACATCGACCAGACGCACTCGAACATCGACCCGGAAAAGACTGTCTATCAGATAATTTCAGAAGGACAGGACGAGATAAAAGTTGGCGGAAGGTTCATCAATGCGCGGGCCTATCTGTCGCGGTTCAACTTCTCGGGTGCCGACCAGGAGAAGAAGGCCGGTGTGCTGTCGGGAGGTGAGCGCAACCGCCTGCATCTGGCTCTGACACTCAAATCGGAGGCCAACGTGCTGCTGCTTGACGAGCCCGGCAACGACATCGACGTGAACACGCTTCGCGCACTTGAGGAAGGTCTTGAGAATTTTGCCGGTTGCGCCGTCGTAATCTCGCACGACCGTTGGTTCCTCGACCGTGTGGCTACGCATATTCTTGCCTTTGAGGGCGACTCGCAAGTCTATTTCTTCGAAGGCTCATACTCTGAATATGAGGAAAATAAGAAGAAACGACTGGGCGACATTACACCAACGCGCATCAAATATCGCAAGTTGAAGGAGTAGGGGGCGGAGATTTTTTTTGCTTCGCGTGTAATTATAACTACGGAACACACTAAACACACGGAATAAAAAAAGCTGATTACGATTTGATTTTCTTTATTGCGGAATCAATCGATAAAACAGGGACAGAGGACAATGAAAAGTCTTTTATATCAAGATATTTGCATTTCTCTTCTTTTATGTCGAAACCTTCGCCGACCTTAAGGCGTCCCGTGAAATGGTCGAACAACGACATAACTTCTTTTTTGCTCATCTTTTTGCGTGACGGCTTGAAAGAGTTTAATAAAATATTGATAATCCGGATTTTATCTTCAGCTTCAAGTTTTTGAGCCTCATTTATGAAATGTTGGGCTGTTGCGTATGTCATTTTATTGTCCTCCGAATATTTATCACACAAATTTACAATATGATAATCAAAATATGGTGTTGACTAACGCCGAAGGCGTGATATATTACAGGCCGGGGTGTAAACCCCGGATTGGGGAGTCAGCCACAAATGATGAACGCCGAAGGCGTGACACATTCCATTTTTATGTGCCACCCGTTCCGGGTTCGTGCAATGGACTACGCCGTTTCCGTGGGTTCACACCCACGGCTGTGTTATTCCGTCCTTTCAGGACTCCATTTGGCAGAGATGCTGCCCCGATAGCTATCGGGGTAAATTCAGCATGACTAAAAATGTCATTCTGACGGAAGTCAGAATCTTTTCCATTTGGTAGAGATGCTGTCCCGGTGGCTATCGGGGTAAATTCAGCATGACAATAAACGTCATTCTGACGGAAGTCAGAATCTTTTCCATTTGGTAGAGATGCCGTCCCGATAGCTATCGGGGCAAGTTCGGCATGACTTTTCAATCCTTCACGCATTCAATCCCTCAATCCTTCACTCATTCAATCCTTCAATCATTAAAAAAAGGCCCCAACCTCACGGCTGTAGCCTTTTCTATAGAAAACTAAGAAAATTATTTGTAGCGGGCTTTCGCCCAAAACGGTTTCCTATTGTTTCTTCATCAAATCCTCGACCATTCGTTTCAACTCATCCATTTCTTTCAGTTTCGCTTCCAGCTCCTCAATCTTCTTATTCTGCTCTTTGATTGCCTCAATAAGCACAGGCGTTATGTTGCTATAATTTACCGATTTATAACCATCCGCACCAGTCTCGACAGCCTCGGGCAGAACGGCCTCAAGCTCTTGCGCCAAAACGCCCACGTGACGGTTGCTGTCGAAATTCTTGTTGGGGAACTCCTTAACGCGCCACTCGTAGGTTACACCGTTGAGTGTGAGCACTTTATCCAAAGCACGCTCAAGCGGTTTGATGTTGGTTTTCAAGCGTTTGTCGGAGGTTTGGATTTCACCGTTTGTGGCATTAATTACATTGGCGTAAACAGTATTCCAACGATTTGCGTCTGTGCCTAAATCGTACGATGTGGCTCCGGTCCAAATATTTTGTACACTGTTTGTTGGATAAACATTTCCTCTAAATTCTGTATTTCCATTCTTATAGACAATCAAAGCAGAGCTTCTCGTGTCATCGCTTAATCCGTTACCTATAACAAACAACCTATCATCGGAACTCCACAATCCGTCACTATACTGACCGGCAACAAGCGTATCGTTACTCGAACCTACAACAAATTCATACGACGACTGAGACTTTGTATAATATCCAATAGCTGTGGATGAATGTCCGACAGCTTGTGACTCAAAACCCATTGTCATAGACCCATATCCAATGGCTTTTGCATTTTTTCCTAATGCCGTAGAAAACATTCCGTTGGCTTGTGATTCAAGTCCTAAGGCTACAGAACTTTCTCCATTAGCTTTTGCATAATAACCCAAAGCTATACTTGAATAATTTGTGGCCTCACTCCAAAGACCCGCTGCCATTGAAAAATCACCACTTGCAATATTGCCAAATCCTAAAGCCATTGAAAATTTGTTTTCGGCTTTTGTGCTTGGACCAATAGCGAAAGAAAAATCGCCTGTAGCAGCTGGCCCATACTGGAAAAATCCTCCATCATCGAGGGACCCAAGACTGCCTACAGCGAAACTACCTATACCTGTTGCATTAGCATTTCTGCCAAATGCATAACTACCATTACCTGAAGCAAGAGAATTTTCACCCAATGCGAACGAGCTGCTGCCTGTAGCTTTGGCTATGTTTCCGATAGCTGTTGAAGTCTCGCCAGTTGCCTCAGACATAAAGCCCATAGCTTGTGAATAGTTTCCGCTGGCTGTGTTCTGGTAGCCGGCATTGAATGAGTTTGCTCCCACTTGTGCGGCGCTGTCAACTTTCAGATTGCCAGCCAAAAATGCGTTCTTTTCTGGATACCAATAAACGCGGTTTTCGTTGTTAAGAGTTTTGGCATTTTTAGCAAGGTCAATGTTAAACAAGTTTTTGTCGCCGCCTTTGCTTGCGCTTTTGCCTGCTACGGCGAAACCACTTTTGGCGGCTTTGCCGTCGTTGGCTTCATCAATGTAAACACGTGTGCTGTCGGAGTCAATGAGCAAATAGTTTGAGTTAGCATCGGCTTTACTTTTTTTTACGCTTGCCACGGCAAACTTGCTTTTAGGTGCCTTGCCAGATGCCGGAGTTTCATCAATGAACACTTTTGTTCCTTCGTTGTTGATTAGGAAGAAATCATCGGCAAGGTCGGCCTTGCCGCTGCGTACGCTTGCCACGGCGAATTTGCTTTTGGGAGCCTTTCCATTGCCATCCTCGCCGTTAACAAACACCCTGGTTCCTTCATTATTGATAACCAAGTAGTTGTCATACATATTCTCACCGTCTTTGCTGCTGCTTTTAACACTTGCCACGGCGAATTTGCTTTTTGGTGCCTTGTCGCCCTCGTCGTCAACATAAACCTGAGTTCCTTCGTTGTTTACGGCGAAGTAGGTGTTGCCTTCGCCTTTTGCCTTTCGGCCAGCCACAGCAAAACCGCTTTTGGCAGCCTTCGCATCGTTCTCGTCAACATACACGCGGACACCGTTTTTATAAACTGCAAAAACAACGTTGCCGTCCTCATCTTTAACAGCAAACAGAGCCTCGTCGTCGCCGGTGTTGGCTTTGGCTTGAATCTGAATCTCGCTCGGGTTGTCTATCTCGCTGGTTTTCTTGGCGTATTGAGCAAACGGCACGGGCTGAATAGGTGTTTGTCCCATGTCAACAAAATTGCCGGAGCCGTCCGTATCAACTTCGGTTTTCAATGTCAGCAGCATTGTCGCCCACGGCACAGCGTTGAAAGTACCAATGGTAGCCGTTCCGCTGCCAACACTGACAGTTATATTGCCGTAGGCGTTGGTTTTTGTCTTCTGGGTTTCTTGATAGCAGACAGCATCACCATTCATAATGCTAATGCGCAGCGTAACATCTTGGTTGCTAATCACTTCGCCATTGTCGCGGATAACCGCCTGATAGTTGAAGCCGTTTTGGGCCATTGTTGCTGTAGCGGCAAGCAGGGTTACAACTGCCACTAAAAAATGTCTAATTTTCTTCATTTTACTGTTTTTAATTAAATACAAATATTTAATATCATGTTTAAGCATCAGCAAATATAGCAAACGGAGTAACTATTATAAGGAATAATGATAGAAAACTTAAACAAGTCTTAAACAAGTGAAAACACATAAAAATCCAAAGTAGAAGTGGTTTTAAAATATCCTATTTAACATAATATAAATTATCGGACAAATCAATAAACCTGAAAAAAGCCTGCATTTAAGCCAGAAAAACAATTAAAACCATACAATTAAATTATACGATTATTCAATCCTTGAATTAAAGTGCGTGAGAATCGCGTAGAAAATTTTTTCTGATAATCTGTACGGAATTTTCAAAATTTCAGACGGTTCGTAATTTCAGTCAATCAGTCAATCAATCCTTCAGTAATTAAACTCTCTGAGAATCGCGTAGAAATTTTTTTCTGATAAATCGTACGGAATATTTAAAATTTCAGACGGTTCGTAATTTCAGTCAATCAGTCAATCAATCCTTCAGTAATTAAACTCTCTGAGAATCGCGTAGAATTTTATTTCTGATAAATCGTACGGAATATTTAAAATTTCAGACGGTTCGTAATTTCAGTCAATCAGTCAATCAATCAATCCTTCAATCAGTCAGTCATTGTTTAAAACAGCGGCCTGAACTGATGAACGATTCGCAGCAACGGATTGCTGATTTTGGAAATCTGGTAATATTCGACCGGCTTGGCGCCAAAACGCCTGTACGATTGCTCAACGTTCTCAATCATACTTCCTTCAAAGTCAAACGCCAGGCTCATTTGTGCTGCCATTTTCATGGCTGTAAACATCAGATAATCGCCAACGCCAGAATTACGATATTTATCAGAAAATGAATAAGTTAGCGCATACATTGTTGTTTTGTCCCAGACAACAAACAATGCACCATATGTAACACATTGTGAATCAACAGCTTGCAGGATTGTTCCAGCGTTGTTTTCGGTGCAGGCTTTGTGCAGCTTCAGAAACAAGCTCCGCGAGAACAACACCTCGGCGTTCTTGCTTTTCTGGTTGGCGGCAAAAAAATCGTAGAACTCCTCTCCTGTCATTTTCTGCCTGATTTCGAGCTGTTTAGCGGCCTTGCGGACATTCCGTTTCTTCGACTCGTCGAAGTTGTTGAACACCGTGTCAATATCCGATAAATCGTTGATAATGAAGCTGTAACGTGTTGTCTGCTTGAATCCGCGCCACAGATACGGCGACCAATACTTGAAGTTGCGGCTCATATTGAGCGCCATAAACGAATTTTTGGGAAGCGAATCGATGAAATAATTAGAAATTAACTTGCAATCGCTCAAAGAGTTATCAGCAAGCGCATATTCGCCTAAAAATTGTGTGAGCGGCGGCATCACTATATATCGGATTCCGTGTTTCTTCTTCACAAAATAGACGAAAACCGACTGCGGCTCGCCTTGCTCGGGATAAACCTCGGCGCGCCACTCTCCTTCCGCGCAGACGCTATCGAGCCACCATGGCTGGAAAAAGACCGGCAGCCTATCAACCAACAATGTGTAATCTTCCTTTCTCATTTTGACACCCGTCCGCCTTTAACAAACGCTTTTCTATAATATGGATTGCTCAACGTGTTGACTTCCACGCCTTTAGACGAGCTTGCGTGCACAAAACGCCCGTTTTTCAGATAGATGCCCACATGGTTAGGTTTCTTTTTCCGTCCCTTTTTGTCAGTGTGGAAAAACACCAAATCGCCTTCTTTCAGCTTGCCCTGCCTTATCCGCTGGCAGTCTTTGCTGTAGATATCCTCGACCGTGCGATGCAGCTTGGTGCCGTAAACCGAGCGATAGACGGCCCCGGTAAAGCCCGAACAATCGACGCCCTGCTTGCTTGTGCCGCCGAGCCTATACCTTACGCCCAGCCAGCCGGCAGCCTCGCGATAGAGTTTTATGTTGTCGCGCTTGGTTAGACTGACGCCGAATTTGCTTGACAAAGCCTCAAGCTCGCCCGCTGCCGGCTTCGATGACGCACACGAGCCAAGAATTGCCGCAACCACTACCAACTGAGCTATTCTTGATAAAAACCGAAAAAATCCTTTTTGTGGTGTTTTGCACAACATATTATATATAGTGTGTGTGTTTGGAGTGATAAATATCTAAAAATTTATGGAACGCACCATTTATTGAAGCCATTAATTATTTCACAGAAACTGACAGAAACCAAACAGCGTTTTTTTGAGGCTTGTGAATTGGCGAATATTATGTTAAATAGACCGTAATTTGATTTTCTTGTCAAAAAAATCCGATTTTAACATTGTAAAAATCCAAAAAGCACCCGAAGTTACATTTGTTTGGTGTTGAATTTTACAATTGTAAACATTTTTTTACATACTTATTGGTGTCTTTTGCCAGCTTCGGGCCATAATAAATAAACCCAGTGAAAACCTGCACCAGAGTTGCTCCGGCCTCAATCTTTGCCATGGCATCGGCTGGCGACATAGTGCCCCCTACTCCTATAATTGGCAGATTATGAGAGGTTTTCTCGCTAATGTAACGAATCATCTCAACCGAGCGGTCGCGGAGCGGCTGTCCGCTGAGTCCGCCATTGGCAATCTCGGCAATGCGCTCAGGTGCGGTTTTCAGCCCATCGCGCTTGGTGCTTGTGTTTGCCACCACCACCCCGTCGATGCCGTTCTGCGCAATAGTTTCAAGGGTTTCATCAATCTGTTCTTGAGTCAGGTCGGGCGATATTTTCAGCAGTATGGGCTTGTAAACGGCCTGCTGCTTGCGCTGGCTGGTGATAGCGCCCAGCAATCTGTCGAGAGATTCCTTGTCCTGCAGCTTTTTCAGGTTTGCCACATTAGGGCAGCTGACATTAATTGTTATATAGTCGACATAATCGTAAAGTCCTTTAAAACAAGCCATATAGTCATCAATGGCGTTCTCGTTCGGAGTGGCTGTGTTCTTGCCTATATTGCCGCCAATAACAATCTTATGGTTGCGGCGGCGCAGCTTCTTAACGGCGGCTTCAAGTCCGTTGTTGTTGAATCCCATGCGGTTGATTAAGGCTCCGTCGGCTGGCAAGCGGAACAGGCGAGGCTTGGGATTCCCGCCCTGTGGACGTGGCGTCACCGTGCCGATTTCGACATGGCCAAACCCCATATTTCCAAGCATTTTGTACACCTCGGCGTTCTTGTCAAAACCTGCGGCCACACCTATCCTGTTAGGAAACTTGATGCCGCAAAACTCAGTTTCCATTTGTAAACTGCGAGGATTGTAAATGGCACCGGCAACAGCCCCCAACCCAAGTGTTTGCGCGGCTTTCATCGAGAAATTGACAACTCCGTGGATGCGTTCGGGATTGATTTTGAACAGTGCCGGTCTGATTAATGTGTAAAACGACATGATGTTTTTTTTCTTGCAAATATACGAAAATGACATCAAACGGCGCGGCCCGGATGATATTAAAACCTATATGCTAAACAAAAGATTATCAGTATATTTTATGCAGCCAGCTATTGGCGGTTGTATGCGGCAAACGTGCCGTCGGTGTATAAAACCACAATTTGCTTAATCTCTGGGCTCCCTGCGACAATCCTCTCGACAACCTTTTGCGGCTCAATAACAGGCGTTTGCGGCTGCGTTTGAGGAATTTGTTGTGAGTTGGCTGACTGCGGCTCTGCATGCTCAGAAACGGCATTTAAAGGCGTCGTAACAGAAGCGTTTGGCTCTTCCTGCTTGCTCCCCGATTCTGGCTGAGGTTCTTCGCCTAGCACATCAAAAATGCTGGTCTGCACAGGCTGTTTGTAGATTTCGCCCTTGCCCTGAATCAGCCAGTCGGTGTTATATTTAGGATAAGCCGTCAGAATTTTGGTGATAACATCAAGGCTGACGCGGTTACGGCCGCTCAGAATGTGTGTTATAGTAGCATTCCCGGTGCCTATCGATTCGGCAAACTCCGACTGCGTCAGACCTTCCGACGCTATTATTTTAGCTATACGCTCAATCATTTCTTTTTGCATGCGCTCCATTGCTTCCATAATTCAACTCTTTAAAACGATTTACAAATGTAAGGATTTGTATTATTCTTGCAATTTACTTTTGTAAAGCGCGCAATTTTAACAAATGTTAATCAGAATGTCGTTTTGTAAAAATATAACATTAAACCTAATAGTTAAATGATTTAATTATTAAACTGATTATTAACTATTTAGTGACAATATTCCGCTTATAAATTCGGCAAAAACGGCTGATTATTCATAATTTATTGTAATAACACTTTATATAAAGTGTATAAACAACTGATTATTCGACGATTACATAACAATATATTGGTGTTGAATAACTGTAAAATTGACTGTTTTTACATTTGTTTTAAAGCGAAAAATCAATAACGAACGGTTTTGCCGATAAATATTATTGTTAAAAAGAACAACCGTTCTAAAAGCGCTATTTTTCTGTACAAATCAGCCTCACTATTTTTATCAACAAAGATTAACCAACTCTTCCCCTGCCCCCTATTCTATCGTACATTTGCGGCGCAATTTGAAAACGATGATACAGACCGCCATAAGTAACTATCTGTCGGCTACCGGACATAAAGCATTGAATATCAAGGCTGTTATGTTCGATATGGACGGCGTAATATTCAACAGCATGCCTCTGCACGCCAAAGCATGGGTAAAAGCCTTTGCTGAATGTGGAGTAAAATTCTCTGAATATCAGGTATATATGAATGAAGGTCGCACGGGCGCCTCCACTATCGACGAGGAGTTTCAAAAAGCATTTGGCCGCCACAGCACACCCGACGAACAGCGTGATATATACCGCATAAAAAGCGGTTTCTTCCGCCAGATGCCAGCTCCTGAGCTCATTAGCAACATCACCGATGTGGTTGATTATCTGGCAGAAAACAACATCGCGCGGACCATTGTCACTGGCTCAGGCGAGAGCACAACTCTCGACCGCGTTGAAGCGCTTTTCGGAGGAAAATTCAGCCGCCAGCTTATGGTCACGGCACTCGATGTCAAGCTTGGCAAGCCTAATCCGGAGCCTTATCTAATGGGGCTCCGCAAGCTCGGTGTGGCGCCAAACGAGGCTATGGTTGTTGAGAACGCGCCGCTTGGTATTCAGGCTGGTGTGGCCGCCGGAGTGTTTACCGTGGCAGTAAACACGGGCATTCTCGCCAAAAACGACCTTTTGGCCGCTGGTGCGAATCTTGTGTTCGATAATATGCTGCAACTGCTCGACGCTCTGCCCTCTCTTATCGGCTCGCCGAAAAAATAAGTACCGTTTTCCCAAAAAACGCGAACTTCCTGAGAATTGAATATTTTGAATCGCTCCCGAGTGTGACTCAAAATATCGAAATCTCAGCAAATACTATTTTATATATGGTTGCCGACTCTTTTTACACGCACAAAACGATTATTGACTACTTTTGGCTCAATTAAACATTCTAAATATGACTGCATTTGTATTACTAGCCAACGGTTTTGAGGATATTGAGGCCGTGGCACCTATCGACATTTTGCGCCGTGGTGGCGTCGATGTCAAGACCGTTTCGATAACCGACTCAACTGATGTTGAATCGTCGCACGGAATTCCGATGAAAGCCGACACAACTATAAGTAAAGCTGATTTTGCCAACGGCGACGCTCTGATTCTGCCGGGCGGATATCCTGGCTACAAGAATCTTGGCGAATCGGCCGAGGTTGGCAAGGTTCTGAAATCGTTCTACGAGAAGGGCAAACTTGTTGGTGCTATTTGTGCTGCCCCAACAGTATTGGCAGCTAATGGCGTTGCCGAAGGCGCTACCGTAACCTGCCACAGTTGTGCAGTTGAGACTATGGAACCGCGCTACAACTATGTTGGTGGAGATGTGGTTGCTGACCACAACCTGATTACCGCCGTTGGTGCCGGATTGTCAATCGATTTCGGCCTTGAGCTGCTTGCCGCACTCACCAATGAGGCAACAGTTGAAAAGGTTAAGAAGGGAATGGAGATTTAGTTATTGGTGTTAGGTGTTGGGTGTTAGGTATTAACCGGTCACAAATTGTTACCAGTTTAACATTCCTTCAATCCTTCAATCCTTCAATTAATCAGTTAATCAATCAATGTTACAGAAAATCAGCCAATTACTATCGGGCAAGGCTTCGTGGTTTGTGATTGCCACAGCGTTGTTCACGTTTTTTGTGCCTGCATCGTTCCGCTGGGTGTCGGGCTATACGCAGACTGTGATTCTGGGCATTATTATGCTCACAATGGGCTTGACGCTCACCACACAGGACTTCAAAATCCTGTTCTCGCGGCCGATTGACATTTTCATTGGGGCGTGCGCGCAGTTCACGATTATGCCGCTTGTGGCGTGGTCGTTGACGCGGATTTTCGGATTGGACACCCCAATGGCCATTGGCATTATTTTGGTTGGGTGCTGTCCTGGCGGCGTTTCGAGCAATATTATGAGTTTTCTGTGCAAGGGCGATGTTGCCTTCTCGGTGGGAATGACAACCGCATCCACCTTATTGGCGCCTATTGTAACGCCGTTGCTTGTTCTGTGGCTGGCAGGTCAGAGTGTCGATGTTGATGCTGTTGGAATGTTCATAAACATTCTGATTGTCACCATTATACCTGTCACCATCGGATTTTTCCTCAACCTATGGCTGGGCAGCCGCGAACAGTTCAAGAGCATTCAAAGCGTAATGCCCGGCGTGAGCGTCATTTGTTTGGCTTGCATTGTTGGAGGCGTTATTTCGGCTGTTCACAACCAACTGATAGCCAACGGCTTGACAATGTTCTTGTTGACTTTCGGTGTCGTTTTCTGCCATAATACCATCGGCTATCTACTTGGATTTCTAACCGGTATACTGTTCAATTTCAATACTGCAAAGAAACGCACCATCAGCATCGAGGTTGGTATGCAGAACGCTGGTCTGGCAACCAATCTGGCCACAAACTTCTTTATGGCAACCAATCCGCTAGCCGTTGTTCCATGCGCCATATCGTGCGCCTGGCACTCCATTTCGGGTACCATTCTGGCGGGGATTTTCATGCGGTTCGGAAAGAAAAACAATGACTGTGAGCATTGACAATTACTTGGCTGTGGATGAATGACACCCCGCTTGATTGCGTGTTTTTCTAAAAATGTTCACACATTATCAACTTATAATGTGCAAGTATCGTTTTTTGATACTTTTGGCAATTATTTAATAACGAATCTATGAGCGGATTTTTTGGGGCAGTCACTACTACCGACTGCGTTTCCGATGTTTTCTATGGTACCGACTACCATTCCCATCTTGGGACAAAACGTGCGGGTATGTCGATTTATTCGACAAAATTAGGCTATCAGCGTGCCATCCACAGCCTCGAGGACGGCTATTTCCGTAACAAGTTTGAAGGCGATATGGCCGGGTTCAGCGGCGAATCGGGCATTGGCTGCATCAGCGACAATGAGGCGCAGCCGTTGGTCATCTTCTCGCACCTGGGTCGCTTTGCCATCACTACAGTTGCCAAAATCAACAACGTTGACGAGCTTGCCGACCGTTTCCTGCGCGAGGGAAAAACCTTCACAGAGACCAGCCAGGGCGGCATCAACCCCACCGAGCTAATTGCCATGCTCATCTGCGAGAAGCAGAGTTTCAAAGAGGGAATTGAGAATGTATATAACAGTATAAAAGGTTCGTGCTCAATACTGATACTGAACAAGGACGAGATTATCGCCGGTCGCGACAAGCTGGGCCGCACACCTATTGTCATTGGCAAGAAAGAAGGTGCCTATTGCGCCGCATCCGAAACATCGTCGTTCCTGAACCTTGATTACAAAGTTGAAAAATATATTGGTCCGGGCGAGATTGTGTCAATCCGCAACAACGGCTATTCTGTTCTGCGTGAGGCTGATAAGGAAATGCAGATTTGCTCATTCCTGTGGGTTTACTACGGATATCCACCGGCATGCTACGAGGGCATCAACGTTGACCAGACACGCTACCGCTGCGGACAGAAACTTGCTGCCGCCGACGATGTGAAAGATGCTGATTTTGTGGCAGGTATCCCCGATTCGGGTGTTGGTCACGCAATGGGTTACAGTGCCGCCACAGGCATTCCGTATATGCGCCCCTACGCTAAATACACCCCAACCTGGCCGCGCAGCTTTATGCCGCAAAACCAGAAACAGCGCGACTTGGTGGCCAAGATGAAGCTGATTCCGAACGCATCGGTCATCAACGGCCGCAGCGGCATCTTCCTCGACGACTCGATTGTTCGCGGTACTCAGCTGAAAGACAATGTGAAAGACCTTATGGAAGCTGGCATCAAAGAAGTGCATATGCGCGTTGCCTGCCCACCGCTCATCTATCCGTGTGAATATCTTAACTTTAGCCGCTCACGTTCGTCGCTCGAGCTGGCCACACGCAAGGCCATTGTTAAACTTGAGGGCAAAGAGGATGTCGATTTCTCGAAATACGCCGACCCCGATTCGCAGGAATACAAGAATATGGTTGAGCAAATGCGCAAGGATATGAACCTGACATCGCTCAAATTCCAGCGTCTAGAGGACTTGGTTGACGCTATCGGCCTGCCGAAAGAGAAGCTCTGCACACATTGCTGGGATTGCTCAAGCCGCGGGTAGTCTCTAATTATAAATCAGGCAGATAGATTATGCGATTTAAACTGACTATTGAATACGACGGAAGCCGCTATGCCGGCTGGCAGGTGCAGAAAGGCGAGCGCACCGTTCAAGGCGCGTTTTTCGATGCCTGCAAGAAGATTTTCGGTGAGACAAAGTTCGAGTTTTTTGGCTCAGGCCGCACCGATGCTGGCGTGCATGCCTTGGGGCAAGTAGCTCATCTTGAGGTTGATAGCCATATATCGCCAGAAAGACTGATGATGAGTCTGAACGACAATCTGCCCTACGATGTGAACGTGCTGGCTGCCGAACAGGCAAATCCGAAATTTCACGCCCGGTACGATGCCGTCGAACGCAGCTATATCTATCTGATTTCCAAACGTCGCACGGCTTTTGGCAAAAGCAATGTGTGGTGGATTCGCGACGAGCTCGATGTTGAACAGATGAAAAAAGCCGCCGCCACGTTGACTGGCCGTCTCGATTTTGCGTCATTCACCGATAAGAACGCTGAGACGCCCAACACCATTGTAAATATCAATGCCATTGACATTTATGAGACGCGTGACCTGATTGCAATACATATCACAGGCTCACATTTCCTTTGGAAAATGGTTCGCCGCATGGTTGGTGTGCTGGTCGAAGTCGGGCGCGGAAAAATCAGCCTGACCGATGTCGAAAGTATGCTTAATGAGTATTCGCCAATGCCCGCAAAGCTGACCGCTCCAGCTGCCGGGCTCTACCTTGAGCACGTCTATTACAAAGGAGAACGCACATTCCGCGGACCTCATATTGTGCCACAACTGCTGAGACTCAGGTAATTAAGAATTCTGAATTTAGAATTCAGTATAATTTGCTTTCGATTAACCTGACCAATTGATTAAACGATTCACTACTAAATGAACAATTTCACTCATCTGCAAGAGTTTACACGTACTTTGTGAACCTAATGAACGAGTGCGGAATAGACCTTACAAATGTGATTGCGCAAAAAAATAATATTGAAAGCATTAGTTTATCTAAATAGATATAAATAATTAAATATGAAAAAATTACGATTCGCCATTACACTTTTAATGGCACTGTCATTCGCCTGTTGTGCCGACAAACCGGACTCTCCAACTCCCGACGGGTCTAATGGCAGCACTGAAAATCAACCAAATCCGCATTTCCAAGTTTATCTATGTTTCGGGCAGTCGAACATGGAAGGCAATGCTGCAATTGAAGACATCGACCGTGAAGACATCAGCGGACGATTCTTGAATCTGGTTGTAACTGCCGAAGATTCAGCCTATTACGGCAAACGCACCGGCACGTGGCGAAGCGCCGTTCCGCCTCTCTGCCGCAAAACTACAGGCCTCACTCCTGCCGACTATTTCGGGCGCGAGATGCTGCGCCATGTAAACAAGAGCGACACTATCGGCATTGTTATGGTGGCTATTGGCGGTGCGGCCATTGAGGCGTTCGACAAAGACCAGTGCGAGGCTTACTACAACAACGGTTCAACAGCCGACTGGCTCCGCGCCTATATGAACCACTACGACCGCAATCCTTATCAGAAACTTGTCGAAATGGCAAAAAAAGCCCAGCGCAAAGGCGTCATCAAAGGCATTCTGTTGCATCAAGGCGAATCGAACAACGGGCAACAAGATTGGCCTGATAAGGTTAAGAAAATCTACAACGACCTTCTGACCGACCTCGACCTCACAGCCGACGATGTACCGCTACTTGTAGGCGAGACTCTGCGGACCGAGGAAGGCGGTGTGTGCGGCGGTCATAACTCTGTGATAGCCAAGCTGCCAAATGTCATTCCAACAGCTCATGTAGTGTCGTCGGAAGGCTGCCCCGGCCGCGACGACGGACTGCATTTCACCGCCGAAGGCTACCGCATTATCGGTAAGCGTTACGCACAGACAATGCTGAAAATCAGCGGATATACGAACACCGAATACGCTGGAATCCACACCGACGGACGTTTTCTGAAAGACGCTAACGGCCAGATTGTCAATCTGCACGGCTTTGCACAGACCTATAGCCCATGGTTCAACGAGCAGATGACCAAATGGAACAACTACGATGTGGAGGCTTGCCTGAGCTACAATCAAGGGCTGATTGATGACATTCAGCGTGCCGGTTGGGCCATGGATTTTGTGCGTATGCACATGGACCCCTACTGGAGCAACACTCCGGGCGTGCAGACGACGGGCGAAAACGACATTTCGGCCTTCGATGTTAAACGCTTCAAACAATACCTCGACGAGGTTTTTGTGCCAATGGCGAAATATATCATCAAAAGCGGAATGTATGTAGTGATGAGGCCTCCAGGCGTTTGTCCGCATGTGATTGCCGTTGGCGACGACTACAACAAATACCTTATCCGCGTTTGGGATATTGTGTCGCAAAACAGCTACCTGAAAAACAACCCAATGGTAATGTTTGAGCTTGCCAATGAGCCTGTCGATATCAAAGGAAAGGACGGCTCCACGGGAAGCTGGTCGCAGAGCCACTTCGACGCCTGCAAGGAGATTTTCCAGTCGGTTGTTGACGTTATCCGTGGCAACGGCTGCGACAATGTGCTCTGGGTTCCCGGACCGGCCTATCAGGGCAACTACAGCGGCTTTGCCAACAATCCGATAGAGGGCTACAATATCGGCTATGCTGTCCACGTTTATCCGGGCTGGTTGGGCAGCGACGGAGAAAACCCTGACCACGGCGACATTCAGGACAACGGCGGCTACGAGTCGTTTCAGACCGGCTGGAACGAAAAAGTGAAGCCCGTAGCCGATTTTGCGCCCGTAATGGTTACCGAAATGGACTGGGCGCCAGCCAAATACAACAAATCATGGGGCAAAGCCTACACAGGAGTTGCCGGTGGCGCGGGCTTTGGCGCCAACTTCAAGCTTATTGCCGACCTCAGCGGAAATGTTAGCTGGCTCATCTTCACCTCGCCCGACCTGCTTGCTCAATTCAACGACAAAGCACCCACAAGCGAAGCCGACTACACATTCCTGTCCGACCCTGAAGCTTGCCCCTGGCCTGTTTATCATTGGTATAAAGAGTATGCCGAAGGCGAGATTCCGAAGGGTGAGCCAATGAGCGTAAACATTGGCAACGCCAAGAATGGCAAAGTTGAGATGATGCTCAGCTCGACAAGCCGGCTGGTAGTGTCGGTGATGTACTCCAACGGCACGGCATCGGTTGTGAGCGAAAACCTTGAGTTTGTGATTGCCGACAGCAGCGTTGTCAGCTACGAAGACGGACGGTTCAAGGCACTGAAGGAAGGCTCTACAACCATAGATGTGAAATACAGCGAAGCTGGTAAAACTCTGACCAAAACCATTGAGGTTGAAGTGTTGCAGTTCTTCCCACTGACAAATGCCAAATTCGACCCAAACATCTGGGAAACAGGTTCTTTCGACGAGACGACCGGCACACTCATAACCGGACAATGGGGATTCGGTGGTTGGAAATATCCGTCGGGAATCAACCTGTCAGGCTACTCAACGCTGACCATTGAGCTTGGTGCGGTGCAGGAATGCTCGGCATCGTTCCGCCTGTTCGACTCAAACAACTATTGGTCGGACCCGGCCATGTACGACTTCGGCACAAAAACGACTCTGACAATCGACCTTCAGAACATGAAAAACAAAAACGGACAGAAGGTTGACGCAGCGCACATCTACATTGCCGGCATCTGGACAAGCGGCGGCAAACCAGTGGTTATCAAGAGTCTGACATTGGAATAGAAACCGAAACTGACTGAAAATCATCGCTATAAGGAAACAATAACTGAGGTTGAAACCATATTGACGAAGCGGCCGAAAAACAGGCTTATTATCTAAAATGCAAATAGTTGATGTAATATCTTGCTTATTAAAAGTTTTTTATTGTAAATTTGATTTCGGTTTTAAAATATGGATTCTATGATTAATGAATACATTAAAGAGCTGATTAGCAATAACTCACGAGTTATCATTCCTGATTTCGGCGCATTTATGATTCAGAATTCCGACAACGGAAAAATCATATCTTTCAACGATTTCCTAAAATTTAACGACGGAGTTCTTGTCAACAAGATTATCGTAAACGAGCACATCGATGCCACTCAAAGCAAGGAGCAGATTAAAAAATATGTGAAAGAGATTGAGGCTGTGCTTAAAAACGGCGACAAATTCCTTATCGACGGCGTCGGCTATCTGTCGAAAGGCAGCAACGGCGACATCGTTTTTGAACAAAGCGACGACACCGCTCCCGCTCCAAAAAAAGCCAAACCTGCAGCTAAAAAGACTGCCGCAAAAACAACAGCTCCGAAAACCGAAGAAGTTGCCGACACTCCTAAAGTGGAACCGGCCGTTCAAACACCGACTCCGGAAAAGAAAGACGACGGCAGCAACATGATTGAGGTTGAATCGTCGAAAATTGAACCGGGATTTCAGAATACAACTACAACCGCAAACACAACAACTCTGGAGCCGATAACTTTGGAGCCGAAAAAAGAGATTAATGTAAATCAAACAAATAGTACTTATACACAATCTTTTACAACACAAAAAAACATGGAAATTAAGACTAAAAACAAGACACTCAATATCGTTTTGATTGTAGTGTCGGCACTTATCATTATAGGTGCAATTGTATGGGCAGTAATCAATTTTAACCTTATCGGTCGTTTCCGTCCAGCCCAACAGCCAGAGACTCCGGTAATTGTTGACACTTTGCCAGCTGTTGACACTGTCGCTGTTGATTCAGTTGAAGTTGAACCGGTTGCTGAGCCCGTTGTTGAAGAGCCAGCCGTTGACAACTCAAGCTACTTCTACATCATTGCAGGCAGCTTCCAGAACCCTGCTTATGCCGAGAGCTTTGAGCAGCAGATGAAGAATGCCGGTTTCGACGCCCGCACTGTTCGTAACGGCAGTTTCTATTGCGTTGGTCTGAAACGCTTTGCCACTGAGCGCGAAGCCTACAACGAGTTGAACATTATGACCGCTGAGAACCCGAATCTCTGGGTATTGTTCAAGTAAAAAAAGCAAAACCACTAACCACACCACTAAATAAAAAAACGCCAGCTCAATGAGTTGGCGTTTTTTTATGTTGGTTCATCTTCAATTCACTACCTACCACCCTTTTTTGCGCCCATACAACATCGCATAATGCTTGATGTTTGTTCCTGGTATTATGCCCGTTCCAATGATGCGAAACCCAAAATGCTCGTACATTACAACGTCTTTTTCGATGTGGGTTTCGAGAAAAGCCTGACTGTTAGTTGTATCGCACATATCGAGAAACGGACTCATAAGACGAGAGGCATAACCGCGTCCCTGCCACTGTGGACGGGTCGCAAGATTGTTCAGATACCAGCATTTGTCGCCTACCAAACGTGCCTTCAACTTCTTGGTGTAATTCTCGTATGCAAACATTCTCGGCAAACGACTGACAAACCGCCAACCACCGCAGCTGATGTATTTTAATGTGCCAAAAGCGGAGTAGCCAGGCGGCATCCATACCGCAACAGCCTTGCATTCGGGCGAGTCGGCAACCGAAATTGAGTCGCTGAGTGTGCAAAGAAAATTGGTCCGCCACACATCGGCAAATCGAGGAGTCGGCACATATTTGTCCAACATCCAGTCGGTAAGAGGATATGGGCGATAGGCCTGCGCACAACAATCGGCATAGCTGCGTGCATCGGCTTTTGTCAGAACGTAAAGCCCTTCGAGATTAACATTATATTTTTCGAGATTTTTCACGTCCTAATATAAAAAAATATTCTATCGCTTTCTCACCCAAACCTTAGATTAGTGCGAGAATAGCAACTCACGATATTTAGGCAGCGGCCAAATCTCGTTATCCGATATCATTTCCAAATGGTCGATATGCTCGCGGATGTCTGACAGATAAGGTTTTACGGTGTCGGAATAGGCACGTGCCTTTGCAAAAATGTCATCGATTGCGTTGGCTTGTTTGCGGGCCTCGGTCATATTGGTAACCAGTGATTTTATGGCAGTTATGCGCTTAGAAATATCTCTGATAGTCTCGAGTTGCAATTCGGCCACCTCATTGAAATCGGCATCGGAAAGCACCTCTTTCAAGCCGCGCACGTTCTCAATCAGCTGGTTTTGATATTTGTAAACCGTTGGTATAATGTGGTTTGTGGCCAAATCGCCCAACACGCGCGACTCAATCTGAATCTTCTTGGTGTAGTTCTCGACGCGGATTTCGTGGCGTGCCTCAATCTCGCGCTCGGTGAACACTTTTGCGCTTGTGCATAGTTCAATGTTCTTGGGGTCGCGGAAGGCTTCCAAAGCTGCAATGGCACCTTTCGGGTTTGACAGTCCGCGGCGCTCGGCCTCTTGTTCCCACTCGTGGCTGTATCCGTTGCCGTCGAAGCGGACGGGCTTCGAATATACAATTAACTCTTTGAGTTCTTGGAAGATAGCCTCATCTTTCTTTACTCCCGCATCGATTTTGGCATCCACCTTCTGCTTGAACTTACGCAATTGGTCGGCCACGCCAAGGCAAAGGAACGTCATTGGAGCGGCGCAGTTGGCGCTGGCTCCGGCCGAACGGAACTCGAACCGGTTGCCCGTGAAGGCGAACGGCGACGTGCGGTTGCGGTCGGTGTTGTCGAGCAGAATTTCCGGAATGCGGCCAATGCCCAGCTTGATGTCGGTTTTCTCGTCGGGTGTCATCTTTTTATCGCTAACACGTTGCTCTATATCATCAAGAATACCAGACAGATAGCTTCCAAGGAACACCGACATTATCGACGGCGGCGCCTCGGTTGCTCCCAAACGATGTTCGTTGCCGGCCGTGGCAATGCTGGCTCGCAGAAGGTCGCCATACTCGTACACCGCGCTGACGGTGCAGGCCAGAAACACCAGAAACTGCATATTGCTCTTGGGGTTCTTACCAGGCGACAGCAGGTTAACGCCAGTGTTGGTAGCCATTGAGAAATTGTTGTGCTTGCCCGAACCGCTGATGCCTTTGAACGGCTTCTCGTGAAACAAAACGTTGAAGTTGTGGCGGCGTGCCACCTTTTTCATCAGGTCCATAAGCAGCATATTGTGGTCAACCGCTAGATTGGCTTCCTCAAACACCGGCGCACACTCGAACTGATTGGGTGCCACCTCGTTATGGCGTGTCTTGACGGGAATTCCAAGCCTATAGGCCTCTACCTCAAAGTCGCGCATAAAAGCACTCACTCGGCTCGGAATGGTACCGAAATAGTGGTCATCGAGCTGTTGGTCTTTGGCCGATGCGTGTCCCATAAGTGTGCGGCCGGTCAACTGCAAGTCGGGCCGTGCAAGGAACAGCGCCGAATCAACCAGAAAATACTCCTGCTCCCAACCCAATGTTGTTACCACCTTGGTAACGTCTTTATCGAAATATTGGCAGACGCCAACTGCTGCGTCGTTCAAAGCCGATGTAGCCTTCAAGAGCGGAGTTTTGAAATCGAGCGCCTCACCTGTGTACGATATGAAAATGGTTGGTATACAAAGCGTTTTCTCAAGAATGAAAGCCGGCGACGACGGGTCCCAAGCCGTGTAGCCACGCGCCTCAAATGTATTGCGCAATCCGCCGCTCGGGAAACTCGATGCGTCGGGCTCCTGCTGTGCCAGTTTGCCGCCGTCGAAAGCCTCGATGCCTGTTGCACTGTCGAAATTAGGCTCAAAGAAAGCGTCGTGCTTTTCGGCCGTTGAGCCGGTGAGCGGGTGGAACCAGTGCGTATAGTGAGTTGCGCCTTTGCCCAGTGCCCACGCCTTCATTCCCGAAGCCACCTGGTCGGCAATGCGGCGCGGTATGCGCGTACCGTTCTCGATTGAGTCGATTACGCACTCGTAAGCCTCACGCGACAGGAACTCCTTCATTTTGCCCTTGTCGAAAACATTTTCGGCATAATACTCCGATACCTTTTTGTCGGGCATCTCAACCTTCACCGCCTGACGGTTCATCAGTTGCTCCAAAGCCTTAAAACGGATTGTTGACATTTTTATATGTTTTTTAAGATTTCGGCACAAAGGTACATTAAAAATGGGATATTGTAAGTGAATTACTTACTATTTTTCAACAAGCACCCTTAAATTTTAGGGGTATTTGCACGAAAAGTGATATTTTCATTTGAATTATACTTCAAAAAGTCGGTGTGGAATAGAATCGGTGAAAACTATTGCTGATTGCACAAAAAAAAAGAGATTGCCAAAACTGACAATCTCTTTTTTTGTGGTGCCCAGAACAAGACTCGAACTTGCACAGCCTAACGGCCACTACCCCCTCAAAGTAGCGTGTCTACCAATTTCACCATCTGGGCAAAGAATAAAGAACTTTTTGTGTGCCTAAGACAGGACTCGAACCTGCACGTTATTGCTAACACTAGTCCCTGAAACTAGCGCGTCTACCAATTCCGCCACTTAGGCTTTCAAGCGGGTGCAAAAGTACATATTGTTTTAGATTATCCAAATATTTTTTTGCACCGAAATGGTACTGTTACGAAGGCGTGAGTGATAAATGGCAAGTAGTAAGTTATAAGTTTAGAAGTTAAAAGTTTAGGAGGCATAAGTGGTTTACGTTTTAGTCATCGTCAGTGGTTATTTCACACACACTGGCAGTGTCAGATAGAAAGTTGTCCCCACTCCTTCTTCCGATTTCAAACGCATCGAGCCGCCAATCATATTTGCAAAAGCTTTTGATATTGTAAGGCCGATGCCTATGCCCGACGAGCTGCCCATTTCGGTTATCTGGTAGAAACGGTCGAACAGATGCTTTTGTGCGGTAACAGGTATGCCTTCGCCTTCATCCTCCACAAAAAACTCTATATCATTGTTAATCAGATTGTAACCAAACGACACATTGCCTTGTTCGGTAAATTTGATTGCGTTGTCAATCAGGTTCGACATTATGCGCACAAACTTGGCGCGGTCGGTGGCAATGCTTAAGCCTGCGGTCTGCGGCTGGCAGTATATCAGGTTGATTTTCTTTGATTCGGCCTTGGCCCTGTAACGGCTGAACAGGCGTTCCAACTCCATATCGATGTTTACGCTCTCGATGCTGACTGACACACGGCTGGCGTCAAGGTCCGACATGGTGAGCATATCAGTGATGATGCGCAGCAGCTGGGTGCTGTTTTCGCTTATTATATCGGTGTACGATTTGACGGTTGCCTGCGGCAGATTGCCGGCCGTGCTGAGAACATCGGAGAAGCCGACAATGGCGTTCAGCGGCGTGCGTATTTCGTGCGACAGCTTTTGCAACAGCGTCTCCTTCAACTTATCCGACTCCTCTGCTTTGGCAAGCGCCTTTTTCAGCTTTATTTCGTTCTCTTTCTGCTCGGTAATGTCGATTGCTGTCCATATTACCGAATCGTGCGACATCAGTTTGCCCGATAGGTGAATCCACGCCGTGTTGCCTGCAAGCGAAACGGCTTCAAATTCAGTGGAATATGTCGCTCCCTGCTCCATATTTTTATAGGCGTCGGCTTTGATGCGGACATAATCGTCGGGGTTTTTGAATATCACCGATATGGGTTTGTCGGCAAGATACTCAGCGTTGTAGCCAAGCATCTCCTGTTTGTTCGCCCATTCGATATGATTGTTGCTATAGAGAGCGACAAGCGGCTCAAGTGCGGCAAGCATAGTCCGCTGAAGCTGTGCCATCTCGGCAAGTTTGAACGAAATGGTTTTCTGCTCGGTAACGTCCTGAAGTGTGCCGAAGAACGATTTTACGTTGAAGTCGTTGTCGAAGATTAAACTTCCCGAAACCGCTATTGTGTGTATCTGTTTGTCGGTCTGGCAGATAATGTCGCACTCGAAGTTCCTGAACATTTTCGTTGTAAGCGATTTCCTAATTTGCTCAATAGCAAGTTTCTGATATTCGTCGGTCAGGATAAATATCAAATCGCTCAGGCGCTGCTTTATTTTGTAAGGCAGGCCGAAAATCTCGTAGGTGCGCTCGTCACCGTAGAAGTCGCGGTTCTCGATGTCAATCTCCCAAAGTCCGAGCATCGAATTGACGCCTGACATATACTGTTTGCGGAGATTCTTAAGGTTACGCATCTTCTCCTCCTGCATCGTGATATCGACGCCTGTAGCGTACATAATGCCACCTATGACGCACGACGACCAACTGAGCCAGCGGGTGCTGCCGTCTTTGTGTAAAGCCTTGTTTTTGAACGGAAAATTGACGCCTTCGGTCTGAAAAAGATTCTTAATCTGAATTTCGGCGCGCTCGGTGTCGTCAGAGTGCACAAGCTCCATAATGTGCCGCCCTATAAGCTCCTCGGGCTGATATCCGAAAATTTTGAAGCACGTTGGGTTTATCTTCACAATTTTGCAATCGGAGTCCAAAACAATCACCAAGTCGTTGCTGTTTCTGAAAAACAACTCTAAAGCCGTACTTGTATCGATACTCATATACAAATTGTTAATCGCACCAGCCCCAACGCCGGTTCAAACATTAAAGATAAAAACAATTTGAATATCAAAAGCCGTTAATTTTCAAGTTTTGAAAATATTGTTTAGGCAGAAAATGTTGCATATTTAATTAATCAATTTACCTTTGCACCATCAAAATAAAAAAAACAGAAACGGAAATGTTACAGAAACACCATCATCACCATTGCTGCGAATCAATCTAAAGGCATTGAGGGTGATACTATGTGAATATACAGAAGGCTCGCGTCAATGCGGGCCTTTCTTTTTAGAGTGAAACCGCAAATCTGATA